>JANNED010000086.1:0-16455 GCA_031388245.1 Variovorax sp. | reverse complement strand
GCAGGGCGAAACCATCCAAAGCGCAACGGTCCAAACACAGAACGCGAAAACCAAAACTCCACAGCAGAGCACGGCGATCACGGCCTTTATTCAGACAAACAGAGCCAATTTGACGGGCGCACCCAGTGCAGGAACTGCAGTTTTAGCAACGAATCTGAAAAACGATGTTGCCGGTACGACTCCCCCAGCAGCCACCAATTTGGTGACCAATGGTAGCTTTACTAATGGTGTCACAGGCTGGAGTGGGAATGCGCTTCAAGTTCGCACGGAGGGCGGCAACAGCTTCAACTTCGCCGATGTGGCTGCCGCAGGCGAGCCTTACGCCGTCAATCTCTCGTATGTTTTGAATATCCCTGCTGCAGATATTCGTTACAAACTGCGTTTCAAAGCCTCGTCAAACCGCGCCAGAACGATGCTTGCTGGTATCGGTCTCAATCAAGACCCATGGACCAACACGACCCAGGTGGTCAATCTCACCACAGTTCAGCAGACTTTTGATCTGAGTTTGACCTCTAACTTTGCCAGCTCGACAAGTCGCGTGATTTTCGATATGGGTGCTGACACGGGTCAAGTTGTGATCGATGATGTGGAATTGATGTTGGATACATCAACTGCACCTGCGCCTGTAGGTGGACCCACCGCTGCAGCTGCAGTGCCGACTGCTTTGGCAGCGAATGTGGTGTCGATTTTCAGCGACTCCTACACCAACGTGAACGTGAATTCATACGGCCCAGATTTTGGAGCGTCTTCAGCGCGAATCACAAATGGTGTGATTGCAGGCAACAACTACAAAACGATCGACGTGACAGCTGGTAAAACATTTGGAGCCATCTCATTTACAAGCAGCAAGTTCAATGCGACAGCCTTCACGACCTTTCATATGGATTACTGGATCGATACACCGATTCCAGTGGGTCAGGTTCTGAGCATCAAATTATCCAATCACGATGGAAGCGGTGAGACCAGTGCTATTGAAACTACGGTCACGAATATTTCGGGCGGCAGCTGGCAGAGACTTTCAATTCCATTGAATAACTTCACACAGGCTTCAAACAGCTTGAGCAGGAACAACATTGCAGAAGTCATCATCACTGCGGCAAGAGCCAATACGGGGCAGCCGGTCAAGGTCTACTTTGACAATCTGTATTTCAGTCGGTAATTAGCCAACTGAGCCATTGGCCAACAAAGAGGCCGACTGAATCATGCGATTCAGTCGGCCTCTTTGTTGGTGCACATGCTTTTCTACTCGGCTCTACATTGCAGGGCTGCATTTTTGCATGGTTCTCTGCCATTGAGCGGCAGCATCGATTGATGTGAGTTGGGAAAGTAGCGCGAAGGCAAGTGGAATAATCAACCAATGGGATGGCTGGTGTCTTCTATAAGATAAAATTCTTGCTGCAACGCAGCATTAGAGAGCCTTCCTGCCTCTGAACCAGCAAATCTGGTGGCCTGTGATTTGCTTTGTTCTTGATCATGGCCTTCTCATCCACTTCCGCTGCCTCCAAACAGCTCTTCATCCAAGGCGTGACGAAAGCCGGAAAACACTTCCGCCCCAGCGACTGGGCAGAGCGTTTGGCGGGCGTGATGAGCCCATTTCGGCCCGGCGGGGCTGTGCCGGGCTCGCATTTGAGTTATTCAGAGTGGTGTTTGCCCACCAGCATGCAGACTGAATGGGGTGACGTGAAATGCGTCGTGGTGCACACCGATTTGCGCGATGACAACGTGATGGCTTGGGATTTTGTGATGAATTTCGCCAAAGACAATGAGCTGCAAGTGGTCGAGGCTTGCTTGATCAAATAAATCGCTATTGATTTGATAGCATACAACGCACACTGTATGCCGGCGATCTGGCTAAAAGCCTGAATATTCAGCAAAACCGCATGAAAAAACCGCCTCGGAAAAGCTCCGGGCGGTTCGTTCATTTTTCGCTGACAGCGCACCCGTTTCAAACGGCTTGCGAATTTAAACCAGAGTGATTTGAATCCGCAAGGGCTGTTAAATGGTGAGAATTATTTGGCCAAAGCCAGCGCTTTGACTTTAGAAGCCAAGCGGCTCTTGTCGCGGGCAGCTTTGTTTTTGTGGAAGATGCCTTTGTCAGCCACCGTGTCGAGCACGGATTGGGCTTTTGCAAAGGCTTCTGCGGCTTTGGTTTTGTCGCCAGCGGCTGCAGCTTTTTCCACGTTTTTCACAGCGGTGCGGTATTTGGAGCGCAGGCTGGTGTTGGCGGCGTTGATGACGATGTCTTGGCGAACGCGCTTGCGGCCAGAGGCCAGGCGGGGGTTCTTCTTTTTGGGTTTGGCTGATGCCATGATGTGTTCCTTATGTGTCTGAGGATGTTGTCAGCGAAGCCTTCCATTATAGCCCGGCGACAGTGTGCTTGGGAAGTGTGTGGCACCCTCCAGCGGGAGAGCTCCATTCGGGTTTGGCTCAGATAACGTGGAAGCTGTCAGCGCTGATTTGCAATGTAAGTGTCAATAAATTATAATTTTGATGTAAGTGTTTTGCTGGAAAAGGAGTAAACCATGTCTCAAGTCACGATTTATCTCGAAGAAGAAACCTTGGCACTTGCGAAAGCGTCGGCCGCTCGGGCGAAGTTGTCGCTCTCCAAATGGTTTGCACAATTAGCAGAGGCTGAAAAGGCCAAGCCACTGCGATCTTGGGACGAGGTGTTTGCCGAGATAGACCAATTACGTGATCCCGAATCAGACAAAGCGCTCGATTTTTTGCTCGATCCTAAAACCCGCTACGAAGGGCTGCTGCCGCATCGTGAAATAGATTGGGGAAAGATTTGAAGTTTTTGCTCGATACCAACACAGTCAGCTACGCTTTCCGCAATCAAGGCCAATGCCGCATGAGAATCCAAGCTGTCTCCGCAAGCCAAATTTGCATCAGCAGCATCAGTTATTTCGAATTGACCTATGGCATAGCGCTCATGCAGCGCCCTCAAGCGCTTGAGCAATATTGCCTGAGCTTACGGCAACGTTTTGAGTGTGTCGACTTGGATCTCAGTTCAGCGCAGAAAGCAGGGGAAGTGCGCGCGCATCTACGCAAACTTGGCACACCGATTGGTGAATACGATCTGCTGATTGCCGGCATCGCCTTGGCTCACAAGCTCACCGTGGTCACCCACAACACCAGCGAATTCAGCCGCGTGCCGGGATTGCAGGTGGAAGATTGGTATGAGGCGGCTGTTTGATCTCTGAGCAGTTTTAAGTAAAAAGAGTATTTTGCCGGCATAAACTGTGCATAGTTTGCTATTAATTTTATAGTTATCAAATCATGACTCCTGAAGAAATTTCCCCTGGCCTTGTGATTCAAGGTTTTGTGCCGCCGCTCAAACTGAGCGATTTCAAGCTGGCGGCTTTTGACATGGATTCGACCTTGATCAACATCGAATGCGTGGATGAAATCGCCGATGCGGCGGGGCGCAAGACAGAGGTGGCGGCGATTACCGAAGCGGCGATGCGTGGCGAGATCACGGATTACAAGGATTCACTGCGCCGCAGAGTTGCTTTATTGGCTGGCGTTCCAGTCAGGGCGATGGAAGAGGTTTATGCGCAGCGTTTGCAACTCAATCCTGGCGCAGAGCAGCTGACGCAGGCCTTGAGGGAGGCGGGCTGCAAGCTGCTACTCGTCTCTGGCGGCTTCACGTTTTTCACGGATCGCATTCGTGATCGCCTGCACATGGATTTTGCGCGTTCCAATGTCTTGGAAGTAGAGAGCGGCAAACTCACGGGGCGCATGGTGGATCAGGCTTGGGGCGATATTTGTGATGGCGAGGAAAAGCGCAAGATGCTGCTGTCCACCTGCGCAGGTTTGGGCATCACGCCCGCTCAGGCGATGGCCGTGGGCGATGGGGCGAACGATTTACCCATGATGCTGGCCTGCCAAGAGGCGGGTGGCCTGTCGGTGGCGTTTCATGCGAAGCCCGCAGTGAGAGCCCAAGCGATGGTGGCGATCAATGCGGACGGCTTGGATCGGGTGTTGACGCTGCTTGCTTGATGCTATGAATTTAATAGCGTACTATGTATGCAGTATGCCGGCAAAACCGGCGAAACCGTCAAAATTGCATCAATTGGCATGATGCAGCGCACGCTGGCCAGCGTGCACAATGGCCGCTTCGTTCGAAGCGGAGCTCACTTTGCTGGCAGCTTCTGGCCAAGGCAGCCAAATTTGGCTCACATGCTCTTGCGGCGCCAGCTTCACCGTCACAGCGCGTGGAATGCACAGCCCAAACACGCGCTCTGTGTTGCGGGTGATGCCTGGCGCGTAGCGGTGCAGGTAATGCGGCCAAATGTCGTAGGTGTTTTCTTGATGCCAATCGGTGAGCGTGTGGCTTTCGGCGCGGGCATTGAGGCCGGTTTCTTCCATCACTTCACGGATCGCGCAATCGGTGAATGATTCCTCTTCATGATCCAAGCTGCCTGTGACGGATTGCCACACGCCGCTGGCCAAGCCTTGCGCGTCGGCGCGTTCAATCAGCAACACCAGCGCCAATGGCGTGTAAATCACAACCAGCACGGAACGCGGGATTTTGTAGGGCATGAGGTAGAGTATGGATGATTTTTTTTACATTCCCATGCTGCAAACCGACATCTTCAGTGCCGCGCACCCGAGCATCACGCCGCACCTTCAAGCGATGTGGCAAGCGCTGCCCGAGCGCGAGAAAGCGTATTCGCCCAGCAGCGCGATGGGCGGCAATTACCAGCCATTTGTTCAATCTTATATTGACCGCAGCAAACAAGCCCATGCGCAGATCAGCGGCATCAAAGAATTGCGCTATGGCGCGGCTGAGCGTGCTTTGATCGATTATTTCCCTGCGCCCCAGCATGCAGAGGGCAAGCGGCCTGGGCTGCTGGTGTTTATCCACGGTGGCTATTGGCAGGAGCTGTCTAAAAACGAATCGGCTTATCTGGCGCCCGCTTGGCATGCGGCGGGCTTTGCGCATGCCGTGGTGGGCTACACGCTTGCGCCGCAGGCTCATCTGCATGAGATCGTGGCGCAGTGCCGCGCGGCTGTGGCGTATTTGCGTGATCAGGCGGCTCCTCTGGGCCATGATGCGCAGCGCATGGTGGTGGCGGGGAGCTCCGCTGGGGCTTATCTGGCCGCAGCGTGTGCAGCGGATGCGTCGCTCGATCTGCGTGGCTTTGTGCCGATTTCGGGCATTTTTGATCTGAGGCCATTGGTGGGCACATCCATCAACGATGCGCTTGGCCTGACGATGCAAGATGCCGCTGAGCTCTCAAGCTTGAGCAAACACGCGGCGCGTGCTCCCGCTGTGGTGGCTTGGGGCCAGATCGAAACGGATGCATTCAAGCAACAAAGCCTTGCGCTGGCGGCGCATCTTCGTGCGCAATCTCAAACGTGTGTGGCGCTGGAAATGGCAGGGCGCAATCATTTTGATGTGGTGCACGAGCTCGGTGATCCGCACTCGGCATTGTTTGGGGCCGTGCTCAGATTGTTCGAGCACAGCGCTTAGGCGCGTCTTCATCCATACCGCCCCACAAATTCAAGGGCTCTGCTTGTGCATATGCCCACGGCGCATGAAGAGGCTCGAAATCCGCATCAAATGCTCAGTCAGGTTTTGGTAAGATTCAAAACGCGTTGTAACAATAAGATAAAAAGTCAACGTGAAGACAATATTTGAAAAGAGTTGAGTATGCCAGCTGTGATGTCAGTGAGGGATCCCTATCGGATGGTCAGAAAAGGCGTTGTGCTGGCTTGTAGCAGCCATGTGTTGGGCGCAGCGCAGGCTCAAACGACTCTTTTTAATTCACCTTTGGATCAACTTGAATCGTTGCTGCGTGAGCAACAGAGCTTACAGGCGCTTCAAACGAATCAATTGCAGGCTTTGCGCCAGCAATTGGATGATCATGCGCAACTGAGCAGCATGCAAGATATGCAGTGGCTGGGCAGCTTAGGCCTGCTGATCATCGTGCTGTTGGTGCTTGTATGGCTCAGCAGCCGCAGAGTGACATGGCAGATGGCTTGGGCAGCCCGAAAAGAAAGGCGTGCAGCGCAAAGAAAAATGACGATGCACGCTCCAGCGCAACGGCACACGCCTTGGCATGAAGATGCCGAGCAGATTCGTGGGGGTAGCCAGATTGATCACAGCGGCTCAGGGATATTGGCGCATGTTTTGAGGCGCAGAAAAGCCAAGCAGGCCAAACCAGCACACCCAGTCCTGCCAAGCTGGAAGGCGAGCATAGAAGACGTTGATTCTCAAACGCTGGCAGATGAAGCCGTGCTGGAGTATGAGCTCAGAAAAACGGTAGGCCTTGAAGAGCCAGAGACCAGCGCGCTCAACACAGCAAGTCAAGAGACTGCAGCCATGCCGATTTCGAGCGCAGATGCGCAAAGCTTGCTGGCAGACACGGCTTGGCAAGCCATGCAAGAAGTGCCTTTGAATGCCACGATGGTGGATGTGGGATCAGAGGTGCAGCGCATTCGCAGCAATTTGCGATTGCGCCGTGAAGAGCGCCAACTCACCACCGTCACAGCGGCTGAATTCAACGAGCCCGCTGTGAGTTCAACGTCCTGTATTGAACCAAGCCAGCCCGTGGAATCACCGAGCAAAGCAGCGCCTGCTGAACCAGAGACGGTGTTGTTTTCGATGTCTTCCATGCCATCAGCCACAGAAGCAGAAACGCGTTTGGCGCTTGGCTACGAATTTCAAAAATTAGGCCAATTGGACGAAGCGAGCCTGCTTTATGAGGAGGTCTTGGTCATTGGCAGCGCCGTCGATCAATTTCGTGCGCGGCAGTTGCTTTCTGCCTTACCGGGGCGCTGAAAATCCTGGGCCATTCACCATTTGATGCCAATCTTGCCAAACAACTTAGCGAGCACAAACAACGGGCCAACCCACAGGTATTGAATGTCTTCTAAGAAGCTGGGCTTTTTGCCCTCAATCTTGTGCCCGATGAACTGCATGATCCATGCGCCGACAAAAATCACAGCAGATATCGTCAGCACGTGTGAGCCCATCGCTTGTATCAAAGCAAGGATCGCGGCCAACCACACACACATGCTCCCAAAAAAGACCCACGACAAACGCGCGTAATACACCATGCTCGCCGCCATAAATGCATAGGCGACCCAAGGGTGCAAGGCATAGATCAAGCCACACAGGCTCAGCGTGATCAATGGGATGGCCAAAAAGTGGATCGCCTCGTTGGCAGGTTTCGTGTGGCTGCTGCCATAGTGCGCGATCAACTGATCGACCTTGCGAAGGATGGCCTGATCTTCATGAGAGGGAGAAGATGCGTTCATGGGTGTCTCCGGGTGATAAGAAGAGAGGGTGTGTGAAATCGAGAGAGCTTGAGAGCGCAGCGCCTAAACCATCACGGTCGATACAGCCTTGGTATTGATATAAGCCTCTAGCGCCTCAGGCCCGCCCTCTGAGCCGTAGCCAGAATCCTTCACGCCACCAAACGGCATCTCAGCCACAGCGAGCGCAGGCTGGTTGATCCAGAGCATGCCGGCTTGGATGTTTTGGGCGAGATTGTGCTGATGTTTGAGAGATGAAGTGAACGCGTAGCTGGCGAGACCGAAGGAGAGGCGGTTGGCCTCGCCAATGGCTTCATCCATCGTCTCAAAGCCGCGAACACCAGCAATCGGACCGAAAGGCTCGTCGTTGAAAACACTGGAATTCAGCGGGGCATCACTGATGATGGTGGGTTGGAAGAAATTGCCCGTTGTGCCCACGCGTTCGCCGCCAGTTTCAATCTTTGCGCCAGAGCTCCGAGCATCCGCCACCACTTTTGCCATGGCATCCATGCGGCGTGCATTCGCCAGCGGCCCCATCGTTGTGCCCTCGGCTGTGCCGTCGCCCACCTTGATCTTGGCGGTGAACGCCACAAATTTTTCGATGAATTCAGCCTTGATGCTGTTGTGCACCAAAAAGCGCGTGGGCGAGATGCACACTTGGCCAGCGTTGCGGAATTTCGCTGCGCCGGCGGATTTCACAGCGAGCGCGACATCGGCATCGTCGCAAATGATCACCGGCGCGTGGCCGCCCAGCTCCATGGTGATGCGCTTCATGTGTTGGCCGGCCATCGCAGCGAGCATTTTGCCAACAGGCGTGGAGCCAGTGAAACTGATTTTGCGTATGGTGGGGTGAGCGATCAAATACGACGAGATTTCAGAGGGTACGCCGTAAAGCAAATTGATCACGCCTGCTGGCAAGCCGGCATCAATGAAGCATTTGAGAAACATGGCAGGTGAAGCCGGCGTTTCTTCTGGGGCTTTGACGATGATGGCGCAACCTGTAGCGAGCGCAGCGCCAACTTTGCGCACGATTTGGTTAACAGGGAAATTCCAAGGCGTAAAAGCAGCAACGACACCGAGTGGTTGCTTCAAGACCTGCATTTGCGTGTTCATCGAACGCGGCGGCACGATGCGGCCATAGACGCGACGGCCTTCATCGGCCAGCCAATTGAGCGTGTCAACCGAGCCGAGCAATTCGCCTTTGGATTCAGCGAGCGGTTTGCCTTGCTCCAGCGTCATGAGCAAAGCAATTGTGTCGACACGCTCTGCGAGCAACGCGGCGGCTTTGCGCATCACACGCTGGCGCTCGGCCACTGGCGTGTTGCGCCAGATCTCGAATCCTTTGGCAGCAGATTCGAGCGCTGCATCCATCTCCACTTGGCCAGCATGCGCGACACGGCCAATCTCAGCGCCGGTGGCGGGGTTGACCACGGGGATATTTTTCTTGCTCGCAGCTTCGCGCCATTCGTTGTTGATGAGGAGTTGGGTGTCTTGGTAGCTCATGAAGGTCTCTCATTTGGATAGGATCAACTGCGCATTATCTCTCGTAAGATCAAACCATGCATGTCGCAAAAGACACATCAGATTTAGCGGTCGCGGCGTGGCTTGGGCTGCGCCATGGGCACCCCTTTGATTTTCAGCGCGAGGCTTGGCAGCACATTGCCGCAGGGCGCAGCGGCCTGCTGCATGCGAGCACGGGATCGGGCAAGACCTATGCGATCTGGTTGGGTGTGTTGCAGGCGATGTTGGATTCGTTGCCGCAAGATGCAACAAAGCTGAAAGCAGCGCCGCTGCCTTTGTCGGTGATTTGGCTCACGCCCATGCGGGCGCTGGCAGCAGACACAGCGCGAGCTTTGAGGGAGCCAATGCAAGATCTGGTGCCAAACTGGACGCTGGGCATACGCACGGGCGACACGCCATCTGGCGAACGCGCAAAGCAAGATCGCCGCATGCCCACGGTGCTGATCACCACGCCTGAATCGCTCACATTGCTGACAGCGCGCGAGAAGTGCGCAGAAGAATTGAGCAGCGTGCAGTTTGTGATTGCGGATGAATGGCATGAGCTGCTGGGCAACAAGCGCGGCGTACAAACGCAGCTGGCCTTGGCGCGGCTGCGCGTTTTTAACCCGAAACTTGTGTCGTGGGGATTGAGTGCAACGCTATCAAATATAGAGCAGTCTGCGCAGATTCTGTGCCGGCAAAGTGCCCAAAATGCTCAAGAAAATATGCAAAAGCCTGCTGTCGTACAAGGCAAGCAAATCAAAGATCTGCGCATCGACACCCTGATCCCCGAGCAGCCGGGCAACTATTCATGGGCGGGGCATTTGGGCGCTCGCATGCTCGGGCCCGTGGTGGAAGAGCTCGCGAATTCTTCCACCACGCTGGTGTTTACGAATACCCGTTCCCAAGCGGAGATTTGGTATCAGCTGATTCTGGCCGAACGCCCTGATTGGGCGGGGCAGATCGCACTGCATCACGGCAGCTTGGACAAAGAAGTGCGCGATTGGGTGGAGCAGGGCTTGAAAGCGGGGCAGCTCAAAGCGGTGGTGGCAACTTCTTCGCTGGATTTGGGTGTGGATTTTTTGCCAGTTGAGCGCGTGCTGCAAATCGGCTCAGCCAAAGGCGTAGCGCGGCTGATTCAACGCGCTGGCCGCAGCGGCCATGCGCCGGGGCGCACGAGCCGCATCACGCTCGTGCCCACCAATACTTTGGAGCTGATCGAAGCCGCTGCTGCACGAAAAGCCGCTCTGGCGGGGCAGATTGAAAGCCGCACCTCGCCGCACAAGCCGCTTGATGTGTTGGTGCAGCATATCGTGACTGTGGCGCTGGGCGGCGGCTTCAAGCCAGATGCGCTGTTTGCGGAGGTGAGATCGGCATTCGCCTACGCTGATCTCAGCCGGGCGGAGTTTGATTGGGCCGTTGCATTTTGCGAGCGCGGCGGCGATTCGCTCGCGGCCTACCCCGACTATCACCGCATCAAGTGTGATGATCAAGGCATCTACCGCGTGCCAGATAAGGCCACAGCGCGCAGACACCGCATGAGTATCGGCACGATTGTGAGCGATGCCTCGATGCAGGTGAAATACTTAACGGGTCAGAGGATCGGCACGATTGAAGAAAGCTTCATCGCGCGATTGAAAAAAGGCGAAGGCTTCACGTTTGCAGGCAGAGTATTGGAGTTGATCCGCGTGCAAGACATGACGGCTTATGTCAAGCGTGCTGAGAAAAACAAAGCCGCTGTGCCGAGCTGGCAGGGCGGCAAGATGCCGCTTTCCAGTGAGCTGGCTGCGAATGTGGTCGCATTGCTATCTGACGCAGCGGAGGGCGATATCACCGAGCCCGAGATGCAGGCGGCACTACCGATGCTGAAGACGCAAATGCGCCTCTCGCGCTTGCCCACGCGCGAGACGCTACTTATCGAGCAATTTACCAGCAAAGAGGGCCATCATCTCTATATCTATCCCTTCGCCGGGCGCAATGTGCATTTGGGGCTGGCGAGTTTGCTGGCTTATCGCCTGTCGCTTGATGAGCCAGCAACCTTCAGCATTTCGGTCAACGATTACGGCTTTGAGCTTTTGAGCGCCACGAGTTTTGACGTGAGCCGCGTGCGAGATCAGAGCTTGTTGACCAGCAAAGATCTGCTGGCCGACGTGTTGGCTTCGCTCAATAGCTCGGAGCTGGCGCAAAGGCGCTTCAGAGAAATTGCTCGCATCGCGGGTTTGATTTTTACGGGCTTTCCGGGCGCGGCCAAAAGCAACAAGCAGGTGCAAGCATCGAGCGGTTTGTTTTTTGAAGTGTTTAAAAAATACGATGAGCGAAATTTGCTGCTTGTGCAATCACAACAAGAGGTGCTCTCGCAAGAGCTTGATATTGCGCAATTGCAAGCCAGCTTAGAGGGTATGCAGCGCCGCCGCGTGGAGTGGGTTCATCTTCAGCATCCCAGCCCGCTGAGTTTGCCGCTGATGGTGGAGCGGCTGCGCGAGAAGCTCAGCAATGAAAAATTAGCAGATCGCTTGGATCGGATTCTCAGGGATGCTGAGAAATTTTGATGATGAAAATACTGTTGATTAATATCGCTTTGAGCAGTTTGCCGGCATAAATGCTGAATAGTCCGCTCTTAGATTAATAGCTAAGCAGTTTGACCCTGTTTGTGTAAATTGTCATAAAACTGTGATGCTGTTGTCATAATTAAGCGCTAACTTACATGGTCATGAACAGCCATGTACTCAGCGCTCCACTCATCAAACGCCATGTTTTGCCAATCGCAGCGCATGTGCTCACGCCAGCTCCACTGTCTGAGGCGGTCAATGTATTTCAGCCACCATTGGATGAAGAAGACGCACAGAAGACGCATGTTCGTACCATTTTTATCTCCGATATTCATTTGGGTACAGCGGGTTGCCAAGCGCTTGCATTGCTCGATTTTCTGCGTGTGATGCGATGTGACACCTTGTATTTGGTGGGCGATATTGTGGATGGCTGGCAGTTGCGCAGGCGCTGGTTTTGGCCGCAGGCGCATAACGATGTGGTGCAAAAAGTGCTTCGCGCCGCACGCAAAGGCACGCGCGTGATTTTCATTCCGGGCAACCACGATGAATTCGCTCGCCGTTACGAAGGCCATGAGTTTGGCGGCATCGCCGTGATGAACGAATGCGTGCACATCACGGCTGATGGAAAGAAGCTTTGGGTCATGCACGGTGATTTGTTTGATGGTGTGATTCAGTGTGCCAAATGGCTCGCTTATCTGGGCGATCAAGCCTATGAATTCACGCTCAAGCTCAATCGCGCTTTCAACAATTTGCGTGGTCGCCTCGGGCTGCCTTATTGGTCGCTTTCGCAGTATTTGAAACACAAGGTCAAGCGGGCCGTGAGTTATGTATCGGATTTTGAAACGGCGGTAGCGCATGAGGCCAAGCGGCGCGGGCTCGATGGCGTGGTCTGTGGCCATATTCATCGTGCTGAAATGCGTGAAATTGATGGCGTGTTGTATTGCAATGATGGCGATTGGGTCGAAAGCTTGACCGCTTTGGTTGAGCATGTCGATGGCAGGCTTGAGCTGATCGATTGGTCAGCGCGTGCTGGTGCTGCGCATGAGATGACTCAGCGCACAAAGACAACTCAATCCGCAGCTGCAGCGCAACAGAGTGCGACGGTGTAAACGAATGAAAATTGCCATCATCACAGACGCTTGGAGGCCGCAGGTCAACGGCGTGGTCACCATTTTGGTGGAGCTGGTGGACCAGCTCAAAAGCATGGGGCATGAGGTGCTGGTGATTCAGCCCTATCTGTTTGAAACGCGGCCATGCCCGGGTTACGCGGAGATCGCATTGGCGCGAGGCATAGAGCCGCGTCTTTCCCGCGAGCTGGATGCTTTTGCACCGCAGGCGATTCATCTGGCCACCGAAGGCCCACTGGGCAGCCGAGCCAGAAAGTATTGCCTCAAGCGCTCAGTGCCCTTCACCACAGCCTTTCACACGCGCTTTCCTGAAATACTGAATGCTGCAGCGAAAGTGCCTTTGGCGCTGGGCTATTGGTGGTTTCGCCGCTTTCATGCGAAGGCGCAGCGGGTGATGGTGCCAGCGCCTGCCACGCTGCGCATGCTGCAGCAACGCGATTTCAAAAATGTCGCCCAGTGGACGCACGGTGTAGATGGACAAGTGTTCACGCCCGGCGCACGCGATGCGCTCGATCATTTGAATTTACCTCGCCCGATACATTTGTTTGTGGGGCGCGTGTCCTATGAAAAAAACATTGAAGCGTTTTTGAATCTTCAGTTGCCTGGCAGCAAAGTGGTGTGCGGCGTGGGGCCACTGGAAGCGAAGCTCAAAGCCCGCTTTGCAGGCGTCACTTGGCTGGGTGTTTTACCTCGCAAAGAGTTAGCGGGTGTGTACAGGGCGGCAGATGTTTTTGTCTTCCCTAGCAAATCGGATACCTTTGGCCTGACGATGCTGGAGGCCATGGCATGCGGCACGCCCGTGGCGGCGTATCGCGTTGAAGGGCCCATTGATGTGATCGCAGATTCACCCGCAGGTGTGATGCATGATGATCTGGCGGTGGCTGTACATGGGGCAATGCAGATTGACCGTCGCTTACCGCCCTTGCGAGCGGCTTTGTTTGACAATGCGACCGTCACCCTGCAATTTCTTCAGATGCTGGCTCCACTCCAACCCTCGATGGCACCAGCCACTCAAACACCAGGGTGGCCAGAGCCCTCGCAGCCTCCTACACAGCCTCAGCCACACCAGCCTTAAAGCGTCAAAATCGTGCATCCTGTCGTCTTGCGCGCTTCCAAATCACGGTGCGCCTGCTGCACATCTTCAAGTTTGTAGCGCTGATCAATTTTGATCTTCACTGCGCCGCTTTGCACCACAGCAAACAACTCATCGGCCATGGCCTGCGTGCTTTCGCGCGTGGCGATGTGGGTGAACAAGGTTTGGCGCGTCACGTAAACTGAGCCCTTCGCACCCAAGATGCCGGGTGCAAACGGTGGCACCACACCGGAGGCATTGCCAAAGCTGGCCATCAGGCCGAAGGGCGAGAGGCAATCGAGCGATTTGTCCCACGTGTCTTTACCCACCGAGTCGTACACCACCTTCACGCCTTTGCCGCCGGTGATGTCTTTCACACGGGCAGCAAAATCTTCTTTTGAATAATTGATCGCATGCGCTGCGCCATGGGCCAATGCCATCGCGCATTTTTCGTCAGAGCCTGCCGTGCCGATCAATTGATAGCCCAGCGCCTTGGCCCATTGGCAAGCAATCAAGCCCACGCCGCCAGCCGCTGCATGAAACAACACAAAATCGCCCGCCGTCAAGCCTTCTACCGGTATGGTTTTGCGCAGCAAATATTGCGCAGTCAGCCCTTTGAGCATCATCGCCGCGCCAGTTTCAAACGAGATCGCATCGGGCAGCTTGCACACGCATTTGGCTGGCATCACGCGCGCTTCGCAATACGCGCCGGCAGGATTGCTGGCATAAGCTGCTCGGTCGCCCACTTTCAGATGCGCCACGCCCGCGCCAACAGCTTCCACCACACCCGCAGCCTCCATGCCCAGCTGCAATGGCAAGGGCAGGGCATACACGCCGCTGCGTTGGTACACATCGATAAAATTCAGGCCCACTGCATGGTGGCGAATACGAATCTCGCCCGGCCCCGGCTCGCCCACGTTCACGCTCACGAGCTTCATCTGCTCTGGGCCGCCGGTTTGTTCGATGATGATGGCTTTGCTCATGCTGGTGTCTCCGTTGAAGGTTTTTGAAAAAGTGCAATCCAAGCGGATTGAAGTAAATTATTTGGTGAATTGGGTGCAGCAAAAGGGATGCGCTGCAAGCAATTGAAGCGCTCATTCAGGGCGGGTTCAACGCGCAAACCATCATCCACCCAACCATCAGCCACCGTTGGAATCGCGCGATGCTGCATATCGACCACGAAGAGCAAGCCGCCGGGCTTGAGTGCTGTGTGCAAGCGATGGATCTCGGTATTCAGATCGGGGCAATGCTGCAAGACCCATACACTAAGTGCAAGATCGAAGCGCTGCCCTGAAACCATTGAAGCATCGAGCATTTGCGGGCTGATCGCCGCAAACCGAGGGCTAGCCACATGAGCGACTGCGTGTTGACGCATGGCCTGCGATGCATCAACACCCCAAATGAAGGCTGTGGTGTGCTCGACCAAAGCCTTGGATATTCGCCCAATACCGCAGCCAAAATCAAGCACCTGCGCCGAACCCACCACTTGACACCAGTCAGTCAGCTGTGAAAGCAAATACGGTGTTTCGGTTTCCCAGCGCTGCTCGGTGCCCACTTCGTTTTCATCAGTCAAGATGATAGATTTAGCAGCTTGCAAATCTTGTAGCTCAAAAACATCTGGGTTGTAGGTTGACATGATGATAAGTTTAGCTGGAGCACCTAAGCCTTGCTACGACTCACCCAATACACCCCCAGCAGAACGAGAATCGTGCCGCCGATGATCCAGAGGTTGAGCTTTTCGTCTAAGAAAATCACGCCCATCGCAATCGTGCTCATGGGGCCAATCATGCCGGTTTGCGCTGCCAAGCCCGCGCCAATGCGCTCAATCGCCATCATCACCAGCAGCACGGGCACAGCGGTGCACAAGGTGGCATTCAAGATCGAGAGCCCAATGACTTCGGGCGCAACGATGGCGGCTGACATGGGTTTCAAAATCAAAAACTGCACAATGCACAACAGGCAAGCCACGGTGGTGGCTAGGCCCACCAAACGCAGCGATCCCAAGCGCTTGACCAACTCGCCGCTGTAGACCAAATAAATCGCATACGAGATGGCACTGGCAAAAACCAATGTGCTGCCCAGCAGCGCATTTTTGCCATCAAAGCTCACTTCATGCCCAAACACCAGCATGACACCGCCATAGGAGAGCGCCATGGCCAGCAACTGAGTGCGCGAGATCTTTTTCTTGAACAGCAACAGGCTGAGGATGAGCACAATCGTAGGGTTCAAATACAGAATCAACCTTTCAAGTGAAGCGCTGATGTATTGCAGCCCCGCGAAATCCAAAAAACTGGCCAAGTAATAACCGCTGAAGCCAAGGCCCACAATACCCAGCCAATCTTTGCGCGTGAGCGGCGGCTTGCCGCGCGAAGCCCACCACGCCATCACGGCAAACAGCGGCAGCGCAAACAGCATGCGGTACATGATCAGCGTGATCGCATCCACACCATAGCGGTAGCCCAGCTTAACGATGATGGCTTTGCCGCTGAAAGCAATCGAGCCAAACAAGGCCATGAGCAAACCCGTCAGGCGTGTGGACGCTAGCATGCCATCGCCTTGCATTCACTATCAAAAAGTGAGCAAACAATGTATAGTCTATGCCGGGTAATTGCTGTTTTTTCTTTAAAAATCATTCAAAAACCCACAGCTTGCCCATCTCTGCGCGCATCACTGGCCGCCACATAGCCTTCTTTCGCAGGATCACCTGCGCGCCAGATGAATTGGCCTGCACCGAAATCTTGGTACGAATCGTTGATCACCTCGGTGCGGTGGCCGCGATGGATCAAGGCCTGCACAGTGTCTTTGTTCATCGCGGCTTCCACATTGATCTCCAGCCCTTGGTTGAAGCGCCAGCGCGGCGCATCGCAGGCGGCTTGCGGGTTTTGCTTGTTGTCGAGCATGCGGACCAAGGTTTGCATATGGCCTTGGGGCTGCATGTTGG
>JANNED010000063.1:0-6006 GCA_031388245.1 Variovorax sp. | reverse complement strand
CCAAGACAAATCTTTTTGCCCCGCAAATTGACACGCGAGATCAACATGTCTGTGCCAAGGTGCCCTTTCTCTTTTAGGGCAACGACAGCGCCCATGAAAGTCACCCAGACGAAGAGCCAGCGGGAAAGCTCTTCGCTGATCGCAATGCCTGAATTAAAGCCATATCGAAGCACGACGTTTCCGAAGACCATGATGACCATGAGGCCCAAAAACAAAGCCATGGCGTAATCAAGTAGCTTGCAGTAAGTGTTGATGAAGCGAAGAAGCATGATGTGAAAGATAAAGTGAATCGGATGACCGCGAATGACTACTTCTTGACCACTTTAGGTGCAGTGCTGACTGGCCCAGGTAACTCTTGCTTCGCAAGCGCCAAACTCTTGAGCAACCTGGCATTTCTGATCTCGCTGGCGCGCATGAATTCTTCTACTTTCAATGGAGTTTCATAAGGCAATTGATACGCTCCTAAAGCCTGCACCCCCTCGCGATACTCTTGACTCGTATAGACCTTTTTCAGTGCATCCGCAATTCTTCGCTGTGTCGCAAACGGCATACCTCTAGGGCCAACCACATTGGCCCAAACAAACATTTCAAAGTCACTGTTGAGAGCCTGCCTGAGAGTCGGAATTTTGCCGTGCTTGCCTAGCAAAGGTGTACCAAACATGTGTGCAAGTGGCACAACTGAGTTGTTATCAATGAATGCTTGGCTTTCGCCCAAACCATTCACAGTGAAATCTATTTTTCCAGCGACGAGATCTTCCAATGCAGGCTTCGCCCCTTGGCTGGCTCGCCACTCAATCGCTTGAAGCGGAATCTTCTGGTCTTGAAGAAGACCGGCAGCAGCCATATGCCAACTTGAGCCGACGCCACTGCCTGAGGCGCGCAATTTACCAGGCTGGGATTTGATAGCCTGTAGCAATTGCGGCAAGGATTTATAGGTCGAATTGCTTGGCACATTGATCGATGGAATACTGACAAAACCATATGACAACGCGCTGTAATCCACGTAACGCAACTTGCTCATGCCCATGGAGTAAAAATTGCTGATCTCAAAAGTAGCCATGCCAATCGTTGAACCGTCTGCCGGCGCTTGGCTGATGGCTTGGTGACCCACGATTCCGTTGTCACCTGTACGGTTTTCAACCTGAACGGGTGCGCCCAACTCCTTGGCCAGCAATGGCGCCATGAGTCGCGCCGCTCGGTCTGTGCCACCACCAGCAGCCCAAGGCACGATAAATGTTACCGTGCCAGACTGCGCCGCAGAAGAGGTGGGAATACTGCTCTGCGCCAGAATCTGGCTGCTCAGACTGAGCGCAAATGCACCCCCAACAAGAATGCTGCAACGGCGAATAGAGAAGAAATGATTGAACTGCATGATGTGTCTCCGAGAGATTGAATCCCTGAATAATTTTTAACTCACTAGAAATTTTTGATGTTGCTCACTTCCACAGCTTGAGTCTTGAGGAGAGCTGGTCTAAGCTCGGTGCGCCGGACCAACCCCAAGACTGCTCGCATTTCATTGCTGCCGCCATATTGGCCCAGCGCACACGCTCGTGCAAAGGCATGTCCAGAGACAACGTGTGTGTATAAACACCGTGCCAGATATCGCCCGCATTCAGCGTATCCTTCACCTGCACCGGGCAGCCGGGGAAATGATGTGCGATGCCGGAAGCGTCTTTTTGGATGCGCATCAATGCACCTTTGGCGCCTAGAGTGACACCAATCACCTGCGCATTCGCAAACTTTTCTGTAGCATTTAAAAGCGCGTGCTTGACATCTGTAATGCCGGTCAATTGCTGCAATGCTAATTCAGAAAACAGCAGGTGATCCGCATAGGCGCAAAGCTCGTTGAGAACTTCGTTGGGGGCGGTATCTGCGTCTAGCACGGCAGGAACACTCTGCTTTTTAGCCTCTCGCATCAGAGCACAAGCGCCCGCTGGCCATCGCACATCACACATCACGGCTTTGGCATTTTGTACTTCTTCTAGTGGCAACCAATCCGTCGCGGCCGGCAAATTTTTATCGTAATACGGCACAGCCAAGCGCTCACCATGAGGATCAACAAGGATGGCCGCAAAAGGAGTTTGGTGGCCTTTGATCAAATGCACATGATCTGCGTTGACCGATTCAGCTCGCAATTGCTTGACAAACTCATGCCCCACGACATCATCGCCTACACGAGCCCAGAGTGCCACGTTACCGCCGAGACGAGCAATCGAGATGGCTGCACTTGTGGCCATGCCAGAGGCCAGTTGCCGAGCATCCGATGGCAGTAACTTGATGCCTCTACCAGGAATTTCGCTGACTTTGTAGATCGAGTCAAGTATGGCACCTCCCAAACAGATCACATGCGGCTTCATGGAGCACTCTTTTCAGTAAGATGCGTTGGCCACTGGAGGCGCTGCCTCAGAAGGCATATCAGCACAATGCAACGTGGGAATGGTTTTGAGCTTGCTGCCCATCGCATCTGCCGCACGGGTCAGCAGACGCGCATCGGAGCCACAAGCAATCATCCGCACGCCTTTGGCGTGAAACAGCGCAGCATCTTCATAGCTGGAGCACAAAATGCCGACGCACTTACTGGCTTGCTGTACGGCGTGAATCGCTTCATCAACTGCTGCAACCACGGCGGGATGCTTCAGATCACCGGGATAGCCCATGGATGCAGCCAAATCATTAGGGCCGATGAAGCAAGCATTGATGCCATCTACTTCTGCAATCGCTCTGGCATTGCGTATTGCTTGCAAACTCTCCAGCTGCACCACTACGGCCACTTGCGTGTGCGCTGTATGCAAATACTGATCGATTCGCCCATATTTTGAAGCGCGCGTTGCTCCAGCAATGCCTCGTACACCGTGCGGTGGATAGCGCGTGTAGGACACAGCGGCGAGCGCTTGCTCGGGTGTATCGATCATGGGGAACATGAAATTTTGCACACCCAAATCTAGTAAGCGCTTGACCAAGGTTTGCTGACACTCAGGTGGACGAACCACTACTTCTAGAGCACCACTGGAGGCAGCTTGCAATTGAGCATGCAGCGTATCTAAGCTAATCGGTGCATGCTCGGCATCAATCAACATCCAGTCGTAGGTCGAGTAGCTAAGCGCCTCCACTGTGGCACTGCATGGGAAGCTAGCCCAAATTCCAAACTGTGACTGGCCCTGCTTCAGGGATTCAAGGAACGCATTTTTTGGTATCTTCATGGCGAAGGAGTGTGCCGCCAACTCTGCATGAATGGAAACGGAAAGTTTGATTCATTTAATCGAAATTATCGATCAACTCACCCGACTACCTTCCTTGAGCACCCATTGCGCAAATGTACGCACAACAGGCGAATTACGCCGTCCTTCAGGGCATACCAAAAAATATCCCTTGTGAGATTCAAACTCAATATTAAAGGGCATCACAATATTTCCTGCCATTAGCTCAGATTGCACGATGCTACGCGGAACAAGGCCAGCACCAATACCAGCCGCAGCAGCTCGGATGATCATCGAAAAAGGATCAAATCTTGGCCCCACATTGCTTTGCGGGTGAACCAATCCTAAGGCCGCAAACCAGGTCTCCCAAATGTAGGGCGTATGGATATGTTGAACCAATGGCCGCGTTAGGAGTTGCTCAGGCTTGCGCAAGCGATCTTTTCCCACCATCCATTTGGGCGAGCAGATCATAACCATCTCCTTGCCCATGATGTAGGCGGAGGTGGCATTTGGCCATGTGCCATCGCCATAGCGTATTGCCGCATCCACCTCGGGTAACCACGTATCGTGCTCTTTGAGATGTGGATGCGGCTTCAAGATCAATGAAATATGCGGGGCAATCTCTGCGAATTTCGGCATGCGGGGGATGAGCCAATTCACGCCAAAAGTGGTGGGGCAAGCTAGGTTGAGCGTGCCGCCTTTGCCGCCATGGGTGGAAAGCTCTGCCGTCATGCGCTCAAGCTGCACAAGAATAGGCGTGATTTGCTCGGCATACAAAATGCCCGCATCAGTGAGCACCAAACGGCGCTTGATGCGCTCAAAAAGCTGCACACCAACCAAGGCTTCCAGCTTGGCAATATGGTGGCTGATGCTGCTTTGCGTGGTATGCAATTCCTGCGCAGCTCGCGTCACATTCAAATGCCTAGCTGTTGCCTCAAACGCTTGTAGCTCTAGCAGTGTGGGTATGTATTTCCGCATAGCTTAAGCATAGCGCAAGCTACTTTCAGCGTAATTTTGAAGATGATGAATGAGTCGAAGACAGCACCAAAATACCATCACCCACTGCCGCTGCATCTGTGGGTCGACGGAAATGATCACGTGTAAGGTAATTGGCCTTGAGTTGCAGATTTGTGCCTTTGGGTGGAATGGGTTGCTCAAACCATTTTGAGTACACGTCGTGAATTTCTCTACCAGACATCAAGCGACTAAGTGCACGATCCACGACGGCCTTGAATCGCGCATCATCTTTGGGCAAAACCAAAGCAATCGGATCGACCGCATACATTTCTTGCAGCACTTTGAAACTGGCTGCATCTGATGAATTGGCTAAAAAATCATAAAGAACGATATCTGACATGAGAAGGGCATCAATCTCTTTCGATTTCAATGCAGTAAACGCATCGGCACTGGTCTTGAAAGGTGTGGTCTTGGCGTTGAGGGCGTATCGATCATTGAGCGCTTGGAAGAGTCGTTCTTGCGCAGAATTGGAAATCACGCCAAAACGCTTCCCATTCAAATCTGGCAGACGCGATGCAACCATATCGCTTCGGATCATCGCTTTCGTGCCAGCCAGATAGATCGGCAAAGAAAAGGCGAGGCTTTTGCGGCGCTCTGTGGTATTGATGGTGTTGCCGCACTCCATATCAATCCGGCCTTCACGCACGCCTTGCAGACGCTCGGTGAAGGCAGGCGATACATAATCAATCGAGAGCTCGGGCAATTTGAGCTCACGCTGGATCGCGGTGGCAACACGGGTACACAGCTCAATCGCATACCCAATCGGCTGCCCTTTGGCATCGACCATCGAAAACGGGCTGGCGCTACGGCTGAATGCCACAGTGAACCTCTTGCTGCTCGCAATACGCTCTAGCGTTTGCGAATGCACCACTTGCCCACTGAATGCCAAAGCTAGCAATAGAAATTTAAAACTGCGTAGAGAAAACATGATGAACCTCATAGTGATAAAAGTGATCCGCTGCGGGTCGCGTTTGCGCCTGCGATCTTGATCAGTTCAACGCCCTGAATCACAGCGCGCGAGCGAGTACGCGCAAAGACGATGCCGCCATGCTTGCTATGCAAAGACTGCGTTATATGATTTTGCAAGTCATACAATTTTCCGAGCAACTGCATGGGCTGTACCTTTTGACCGAGTTCAATGGCCGGCACAAACACACCTGCGCAAGAGGCATAAATGGATTCCACACCGCTCAGTGGTGTTGGCGCGAGCATTGAATGGTGCGCAGACATGCCATTGCCAGCAATAGCACCTAGACTGCTCAGCCAGCGCATCAGTGCTGCCACATCGCTTTGCATCATGCTTTCAGACACGTCAGCTTGGCCGCGCATCTCTATCGTTGCTGCACGACAACCTAATATCTGGGCTGAACCCATATGCTCTTGGATGGTTAGCCATGGCTGAAAGCATGCGGTATCAAATGCGCCGTGCCCGCCACTCTCCTCAGCAGTGCTGTCGAGCAACTGCACCTGTGAACCCAACTGAGCAGCTAGGCCTTGGAAACTAGGCCAAAGCTGCGGCGCTGTGTACATATGCATCACGGCTTCTTGATCGCAATGCAGATCAAGCACCCAATCTGCTGTGCTTGCTAGCGCCATCAAAGCCACGCGCAAACGATCCAGCAAAGAGTGGCATGGCCAGTTGGCTAGATCTTCCAAAAGATGCTGGCGAACATGATCAGTGATAGCTTGCGGATCGCAGCGATCTGTAGGCGATATCTTGGTCATAGCTTCATCAGCCGTTGGTCGCAAATCAGGAAATCCACGGTTAAAGTTAATACCAGAAACAAAAACA
>JANNED010000010.1:0-5195 GCA_031388245.1 Variovorax sp. | reverse complement strand
CCAAGAGGCCATCGTCCGGGCGTACCCATTGGCTGCCTGTGCGGATGCCGTCGGCGTTGTGGTCGAAGAGGACGCTGCTTGATGAATTGGTGAGCTCCACGCCGTCGCCGACTAGGTCTAGGTCGAGGGGGTCTCGGGGTGGGGTCCAGCGGAGGCCTTGGTCAAAATCCCTTCGACAAATCTCATCAACCTTTGGCTGAGCTGCTGGAGGGTATGGTGGTAAAGATTCTAAAGTGCGCTTTAAATCTTGTCTTGCTTGCTCAAACCTTTGATCAAGTGCAATTTGCCTTTCAGCAGAAACTGGTGAGAGATCACCAAGGTTTCTCCAAGTGTTGGATGGATCGCGCAAGTCACGGAACACTAGACCAGAGGAGTCGCTCGTGGAAATTACTGGCGGTATGCGATCACTGCCAGCACCTGCTGAGCCCGACAGGGTTAATAGTGAGAGCACATTCTGTGCTAAGGGAAACGTCAAACCTAAGAAAGTGCCAATAGCATTTAAGGGCAATGTTATTGCTGGATTTGATGTTACGCTATTTCCAGCGGGCGATAGAAGTGACTGAAGTGACATGTAATACTCCTTAACGTTTAGTATCAAAATATATGGTTATGCAAATTAATAGCAGAATAAGCGCACACGATAGATATGCATCAATTTTTTTGCCTGAAATATTTTTACTTGATAAAAACCATTTAAAAATCAACCAAAGTGAAAACAATAAAAGTCACCAAATCAGAAATACGAATGTGTTGCTTAAGTTATCCATGAACAATTCCTAGTTTGATTGCTTGTGTCGTCTAATATCCGTTGACAACCTTTTTTTGCAGAGTACGCTTACTTTTTTGCAATAGATGCATGCCGGCGTATCTCTTCAGTGTGGTGTCCGCCGTCCAATTGACCTCTTAGCATGCAGGCCAAGCCTGCTTTTTTGCAAAGTTTCCATGTTCTCTTTCAGTATTCGTTTCGATTAATACGATTTCTTTGAAATTGCAAGGGCTCAGACCCGGTAAATCTGACAGTGATTTTGTGTTTGTTTGACTTGAGGCCGAGTTTTACCCTCACGGCTATGTATAGCGAGTAAATTTCAGCGCGTTTGGGGTTGAACTGTTTCATCGTTCGCATCGCCTTCGCGTTGGGATGGCTGAAGCTGTAAACCGCTGAGCATGCCGCCCCAGTTGTGCAATATCTGACTGATACTCGGTCGGCGCTGGCAAATCTGCTCTCGCTGGCGCAGAGCTTGTTCTGCATGGCTACGCAAGTGGGTTTTTGGTTTGCGTAGAAATGGCATGGCAGGGGCATCTGGCTCTGACCCGGAATCAGTCTGAAACGTTGGTTGTGTCACTGAACACAAAACGCAAAGTATGAGTTGCTGGTTCATATCAAGCCGCACCTTGTCATCTTGCATACCAAGGCGCTATGCGTAGTGCGCTTTGCACGGTAAGTTCTGGCGTGATGCGTTCGTATTTCTTTGCAAAAGCGACGGCTCGCATGGCATGACTGGATTGATTGAGTAAGCTGTGCAGAAGCTGCACAACTCGACTGCCCGATTGCCGCAACGATGCTGCCAGCCCGAGCCCTTGGCGCATGAGCTGCCTTGCTAGCAAGACTTGCTCTGCATATTGCGGGAATATCAGTAAAGGTACGCCATGATGGAGGCTCAGTGCGCTGAGCGCCAGCCCACCATGCGAGATGCAGGCTTGGCATTGCGCTATTAGCGGCTGGACATTGAGCGCCTGCGTGCTGATTTGCAGATGCTGGCTTTGCAAGGCGGCTACTTCATCAGCACTCAATTTGGGCGCTACAGCAATAGTCTGAAAGGGCGCATGACGGAGTTCATTCAACACGCTCATAACTTCTTGTGGCGTTCCGTTGAGGTAGCAGAAGACTTTGGGCAATGCCAGTTGATCGTTCCAAGCGAAGCGGCCTGCTACGCTTTTCGGCGCATGGCTAGCCCATATCGCGCCATGAAATTGATGGCGTTGCGCCGAGCGAGAAAAATGATCCATCTCTTCAAACAAGCAAAGCGCAACGCGATCTTGCGTGAACAATTCCCCCATATGACTGGCTGCATGAGGTCCAATGCTTGCCTGCAATTGCTTGAACACTTGCGAGAGCTGAGCATCTGCTTTTGTTGCCTTCGTTACGGCATCTGCCTCCCATGGCCTGAAGCAATTGGACTTGCTAACGTCTGATGGCGTACAAAAACCTGATCCAAGCGTGAGAAAGGGGATGCTGTGCGCATGCAGCGCATAGGCCGCAAACGGCGCGTAATCGAGAAAAGCGGCATCGGGCTGCACATTTTCAAGCAGCGCCTGCCATTGTTGGAGGAATTGCTGTGCAACTCCGGCTTGCTGAAAGCCTTCGCGCAAATACCACTCGGCATGACAACTGGGCGTGCCAAGCGCCCATTGACTTTGAGCGGATCGCGGCGCTGCTACGCAGGCCCAGCCGCGCTCGTCAAGCCAAGCCTTTGTTTTCAAGACTTCTCTAACCACAAAGGTGATTTTGTGGCCTTGCTGAGTCAAGACTTTTGCCGCCACTTGCAGCCGCTCCAAATGGCCGCGATTGCCTCCTAATTCCCACACGAGTAAGAAGTGGCTCATGGTGCTTACTCTGGCAGGATGGTTTTGATGGCTGGCTCTGCACTGTGCAGCGCTCCCCCACCTTTCCCAATATGCAACACATCATCCACCAACAACCCCTTGGGCATCGCATGCGTAATAAACAGCATCGTCACCTTACCCTTGAGCTGATTGATCGTCTTGGCGAATGCTTCGGCGGTTTGCGCGTCTAAGGCGCTGGTGGCTTCGTCAAAGATCAGAATCTTCGGGCGCTTGATCAGGGCGCGGGCAATGGCTAATCTTTGCTTTTGTCCGCCACTCAATCCCACACCACGCTCGCCGACTTCCGTTTCATAGCCTTGAGGAAGTTTTTCAACAGTTTCATGAATTCCGGCTAATTTTGCGGCTTGCGTGACTTGCTCAAATGTTGCGCTGGGGTTGCCTGCTTGCAAATTGGCCAGAATCGTGCCGCTGAAGAGAATCGTCTCTTGGGGCACCACACCGAAGTAAGCCCGCAGCTCGTTGGCGCTTAAGTTGCGAATATCAATGCCATCGATCTGAATGCTGCCTTCAACGGGCTGATAGAAACCGAGCAGCAGTTTGGCGAGCGTGGATTTGCCGCTGCCACTCGGCCCCATGATGGCCAAGGTTTGGCCGGGGCGCAGGTGCAATTGGAGATTTCTGTACAGCAAGGGATGCTGCTCGCTGTAGCGGAACGCCAAGCCTTCAATCTCAATCTTGCCTTGGCCATCGTGGGCGCGTTTGGGGCTAAGGCTGTAAGGCTCTGCGGGGGCGTTCATCACATCGCCCAATCTTTGGACACTCAGGCTGGCTTGCTGGAATTGCGTCCACAGGCCGACGATGCGCAGCACGGGCTGACTGAGTTTGCCAGCAAACATTTGAAAGGCCACCAGCATGCCGACGGTGAAGACTGCTGCGCCGGGGCTACCTTGCTCGGGCGTCATCACCAAATAGGCACCCACGATCAGGATACTGAGCGTCATCACCTGCTCCATGCTGGTGGCAAAGGTGTTGTAGGTGTTGGCCACTTGCTTGGTTTTGAAGCTGGAGGACAGGAGGGTGGCGAGATACCCGCTGTAGCGCTGGCGCAGCTGGGGCTCCATTTGCAGGGTTTTGACGGTTTCAAAGCCGGCAATGTGTTCGGTGACGAAGGCTTGGTTGCGTGCGCCCAGCAGGAATTGCTCATTGAGCTGGCGCTGGAAGATCGGGGCCATGATGAAGCTGGCCACGGCAATGATGAGCAGGATGCCGACCGCAATCGCTGAGAGGGTGACGCTGTAATAGACCATGACGGCTAAGCAGATCAGCAGGAAAGGTAAATCGAGGATCAGGCTCACGGCTGCGCCAGAGACGAACTCGCGGATCGTCTCAACCGGATGCAGGCGAGCAGCCACCACGCCCGTGGGGCGGTGCTCAAAGTAACGGGTGGGCAGCTTCAAGAGATGCTCCCACACGGCTGCGCCCAAGACGGCATCGACCCGGTTGCCGGTGTGAAGCACCAAATACTGCCGGCCCCAGCTCATCAGGCCATTGAAGACGATGAAGATGGCCATGGCAATGCCAATGGCGATCAGGGTGCTCTGGGTGCGGTGCACCACCACTTTGTCGATGATGGCTTGGGTGAACAGGGGTGTGGCCAGCGCCACGATTTGAAGAGCGAGGCTGGCCCAGAGCACATCGCGCCAGACTTTTTTGTGGCGCATGAGCTCGGGGCGAAACCATGCGAAGCCGAATTTGAGGACAGAAGGGCCTGCGCCAGAGGATGCCCCGGCTGCTGAAGCATTGCTCTGGCCATCGTCATCACTCACGGCCTCTGACTCAGGAGTGGCCAGCCAAGCCCGACCTGCACTGAGAGCGGCAAACTCAGCAATGCTGCAGGTGATGGGCTGTTGGCTACCGGGCTGGAAATAGACGATGTGGTCGGCATCGGCTGCGGTGATGAGAGCCAGTGGCGTGACAGCTTGGCAGGAATCAAGGACTGGGGCGTTGGCAGCGGCATCAGACGAGGATTCGGCAGCCGCAGGCTTTGCTTTAAGCTGCACCAACACAGGCAAGGGCAGTTTTTGGGCGCGGTGGGCTTCGAAGGACACTGCTTTGATGCGAAAGCCCAAAGCTTGAGCCGCTCGGATCAGAGTGGATTCGTCGTCATGGGCTTCTTGACCCACAACGCCAGAATCTGCATGCAAGAACTCGCGCTCGACCAAAGGCGCTGAGAAGCTGATGCGATGCAGGGCGCAGAGGCTGCCCAAAGACCACAGTAGGTGATGGGCCTGAAAGATCGCAGCACGCGCAGGCATCTCAGCACGAGATTTGCCTAACCATAACCATCCCTGATTCCAGAATTTTTCCATACCCTGCTCTCGTGACGTTTTTGATCAGTCGCCTGACTTTGATCCGCTGACACATCACAGGGATTCCCCGCAATAGCGATTTTTGGCCTGATACAAATTGTTGGGCATCTTACATAGAGAGCAGGAACTTTCTCAGAGCCAAGGCGAGATAGGCCATGTAATAGTATGTAAACGAAGCGACATTTAAGGCGCTGCCAAGCTCAATTCCGCGCGAGGTGACCATTTCTCATCTTTTGATGCCCCCATGGCCGCTGGCGCTGT
>JANNED010000312.1:0-1841 GCA_031388245.1 Variovorax sp. | reverse complement strand
CAGACGCGGATGCCGATTTTGGAGAGATCGCGGGCGATGGGGAGCGTCATGCCAACGATGCCGCCTTTGGATGCGGAATACGCCGCTTGTCCAATTTGGCCATCGTATGCGGCCACCGATGCGGTGTTGATGATGCAGCCGCGCTCTTTGGTGTCTTCTGGCTCGTTTTTGCTCATCGCATCAGCGGCGAGGCGGATCATGTTGAAACTGCCAATCAGGTTGATCGTGACGGTCTTTTTGAAGGCGTCAAAGTTGTGTGGGCCGTTTTTGCCGACCGTGCGCTCGGCGCTGGCGATGCCCGCGCAATTGACGAGGCCGAGCAGCTTGCCCATGGAGGTGGCTTTAGCGATAACGGCTTGGCCGTCTGTTTCGCTAGTGACATCACATTTCACAAACGCGCCGCCGATTTCTAGTGCCACAGCTTCGCCTTTTTCAACTTGCATATCGGCAATGAGCACTTTGCCGCCCTGCGCCGCGAGCATGCGGGCTGTGCCTTCGCCGAGGCCAGATGCACCGCCGGTGACGATGAAGACGTTGTTTTTGATTTGCATGAGAGCTCCTGGAAAAATTGAGAACAGAATTCGAATATCCGTAACGCGAAAAGCGCGAAAGTTGCGCGAAAGACGCGAAAGAAAACTAAAAAGCTTTTGAAAAATCGCTGCTGAACTTTTCGCAATTTTCGCGTTACGGATGTTCTGTATTACGTTGACGTAAACGTCAACCAAGATTATCCGCGATATTTCCGCCTTGATTTCCGCACTGATAATGGCGCTATGCTTTTTGCGCAACTCAAAACCTCTCTGCTTCTGCTCTGCATCAGCTTGCTCACAGCTTGCACGACTGCGCCTGTCAAACCTGTTGATAGCCCTGCCGCGACCACGCCCGAGCCCGTAGCCATCAAGCGCTTACCCAAAATCGGCCTCGCCTTGGGCGGTGGTGCAGCTCGCGGGTTTGCGCATGTGGGGGTGATTGCGGCGCTGGAGGAGGCCGGCATCAAGGTGGATTTGGTGACGGGCACATCGGCTGGCTCGCTGGTGGGTGCGATTTATGCCTCGGGGCGCAATGCGGCGCAGTTGCAAGAGATCGCGCTCAAGATGGAAGAAGCCGAGATCACGGATTGGACTTTGCCGTTCTTCAATCGTGGTATTTTGCGTGGCGAGGCACTCTCGAATTACATCAATCGGCAGGTGAACAATAAATTAATCGAGAGCCTTCCGATGCCGCTGGGCATTGTGGCAACCGATTTGAAGAGCGGGCAAGGTGTGTTGTTCGTGCAAGGCGATACGGGGCGGGCTGTGCGCGCCAGCAGTGCCGTGCCTTCTGTTTTTACGCCCGTGAAAATTGGCGAGCGTGAGTTTGTGGATGGCGGGCTGGTGGCGCCGGTGCCTGTGAAATACGCCAAGCTTATGGGTGCGGATTTGATCATAGCGGTGGATATTTCTGCTGCGCCCGAGGGCAATGCCTTTGATGGCACGGTGGCTGTGCTGCTACAAACTTTTGCGATCATGGGCAAGAGCATCAACGAATATGCGCTGCAGGGCGCAGACATTGTGGTGCGGCCTGAGCTCGTGGGCGTCAAAAGTGGCGATTTCACGGCCAAGCGCCGCGCGATTGATGCAGGGAAATTGGCGATGCAGCGGTTGATTCCGCAGCTCAAGGCTGCGATTGAAGCGAAGACAAAGTAATCGAAGTGAGCCGATTTTGAGCAAAGCTTTCACAAAAGAAACTGAACCCGATGAAGACGAAGACTTCCCCGGCGCGCCACCGATTCCTTCGGGTAGCAAAAATTACATCACCCGCGCGGGCTACGACCGTTTGCAACTTGAATTAAAAGTGCTGGT
>JANNED010000231.1:0-6174 GCA_031388245.1 Variovorax sp. | reverse complement strand
GCGCCAAATTTGCGCGGCTTTGAACAATCCTCTTCTCCTGCAGATGTGGCGCAATACCGAGCCAAGCATTTGGTGCAAGACATCACGGCCTTGATCGCTTTGGAATATATATTTTGAGTTCACCATGAAATTGATCGCCAGCCTCCTGCTGACCGCCCTCATCTCTGCCACCGTGTTTGCAGCCGACACCAAGCCTGCTGGCCCCAAAATTGATGCCAATGCAGGCTCAGCCAAATACGCTGCTATGTGCGCTGCCTGCCATGGCGCAGACGGCAATTCTGGCTCGCCAGAGAATCCAAAGTTAGCTGGCCAGCACCCTGAATACCTGGCCAAGCAATTGGCCGAATTCAAAAGCGGCAAGCGCAAAAATGCCATCATGCAAGGCTTTGCGTCTACTTTGAGCGACGAAGACATGCGCAACATTGCCGCTTGGGCTTCTCAGCAAAAAGCCAAACCCGGCTTTGCCAAAGACAAAGCCTTGGTGGCCACGGGCGAGCGCATTTACAAAGGCGGCATCGCCGACCGCAACATCGCCGCTTGCGCTGGCTGCCACAGCCCTTCAGGCGCGGGCATTCCCTCACAAAATCCGCGTCTGGCGGGCCAGCATGCCGACTATTTGGCATCTTCCCTCAAAGCATATCGCGATGGTGGCCGCAACAACAACGCCATCATGACCGGCGTGGCTGCTAAGCTCAATGATCGAGAGATCAAGGCCGTGGCTGATTACATTGCTGGTCTGCGTTGAATGAACAGCTGAACCATTTATCGCTAATAAGCTCAAAACAAGCGGGTTTCTCAATTGAGAACCCGCTTTTTTCATGCGCGTTTGAGACAATACAGCCTTGATTCTTTGAACTAAAACATGTCAGTATCCACCCACGGTATGCGCCTCAAAACGCCCTCCATTGCGCTACGTGCGGCAGTTGAGTTGCTGTCTTCCATGCGCTTTTCTATTTCTTTGCTCACGGTGATCTGCATTGCTTCAGTCATTGGCACTGTGCTCAAGCAAGGTGAGCCACTGACCAATTATGTGAATCAATTTGGCCCGTTTTGGGCGGATGTGTTTGGCGCTTTGAATCTCAACACCGTCTACAGTGCTTGGTGGTTCATGCTGATTCTGGCATTTTTGGTGATCTCCACATCGCTTTGCATCATGCGCAATGCGCCCAAAATCATTGCTGACTTCAAAATTTACAAAGAAGGCATTCGCGAGCAAAGTTTGCAGGCTTTTGGGCACAAAGCGCAAGCCAATTTGGCTGAGTCTTGCGCCGTGGCTGGCGACCGCATCGCCCGCCAGCTCGCAGGCAGCGGTTGGAAAGTCAAGCTCCAGCAACGAGACCATGGCTTGATGATTGCTGCCAAAGCTGGAAGCGCAAATAAGCTGGGCTACATCGCCGCGCACAGCGCCATTGTGTTGGTCTGCATTGGCGGCTTGCTCGATGGTGATTTGTTCGTGCGCATGCAGCAGTGGTTTGGCGGAAAAACGATTTTTACTGGCGGTGGCATGATCGCCGAAGTGCCTGCGCAGCATCGCTTACCCCCGAGCAATCCCGCCTTTCGCGGCAACATGTTTGTGAGCGAGGGCACGAGCGCATCGACGGCGATTTTGAATCAAAGCGGTGGCGTGTTGCTGCAAGATTTACCATTCTCCATCGAGCTCAAAAAATTCATCGTGGAGCACTATTCCACCGGCATGCCCAAGCTGTTTGCCAGCGAAATTGTGATTACCGACAAAGAAACCGGCGAGAAAAAAGAAGCCCGCGTGGAGGTGAATCATCCGGCCAGCCACCGAGGCATTGAGATTTATCAATCCAGCTTCGACGATGGTGGCTCCAGCGTGAAGCTGCAAGCCGTGCCCCTGAGTGCAGGCGGCAAAGCTTTTGATGTGCAAGGCGCGATTGGTGGGCAGTCTCAATTAACGAAGGGGCAAGATGCCAGCGCCGACAAAATGACGCTGGAATACACAGGCTTGCGCGTGATCAACGTAGAAAATTTTGCTAAAAACGCTGGCGCTGGCAAAGGCACCTCGGTTGATGTTCGCAAGGTGGATCTGCGACAAAGCATCGATGAATCCCTCGGCTCTGCCAACAAGCTGGGTAAAGACAAAGGCTTGCGTAACGTAGGCCCGAGCATCTCCTACAAGCTGCGCGATGCAGCAGGCCAAGCCACGGAATTCAACAATTACATGCTGCCTGTGATCCTAGAGCCGAATGAAAAAGGCGAAGGACTGCCGATTTATCTCTGGGGCATGCGCACCAATCCAAACGACAGTTACGCCTACCTTCGCGTGCCCGCCGATGAACAAGGCAGCCCCGAAGGTTTCTCCCGCTTGAAGCTCGCATTGGCTGAGCCTGGAATGCGCGAAGCGGCAGTCAAGCGCTATGTGAGCAAGGCCGTCGATCCTGCCAAGCCCGATATGGCGCAGCAATTGCTCGTCTCGGCTGGCCGCGCTCTGAATTTGTTTGCTGGTGCAGAAAAAGTAGGCGATAAGCAAGTTGCCGGCTTGCAGGCCATTGCCGATTTCATGGAAACTGCCGTGCCACCGGCAGAGCGCGAGAAGGCGGGCGAGGTGCTGGTGCGCATTTTGAATGGCGTGCTGTTTGAGCTCGCGCAAATCTCACGCGAAAAAGCTGGTCTCAAGCCGCTTGAGCCCGATGAAAAAACACAGTCTTTCATGGCGCAAGCTGTCGTCGCGCTCTCTGATTCTTTCTTCTATCCCGCGCCTTTCGCCTTCACACTCAAAGAATTCAACCAAGTTCAAGCCAGCATTTTCCAGCTTGCGCGTGCGCCAGGCAAATGGGTGGTCTACAGCGGCTGCTTGTTTTTGATCCTCGGCGTGTTTGCCATGCTCTATGTGCGAGAGCGGCGCGTGTGGGTCTGGATCGCGCCTGATGGCGAATCCTCTACAGCACAAATGGCGCTTTCCACCAATCGCAAAACCATGGATGGTGACAAGGAGTTTGAGATGTTAAAAACCAAGTTATTGGGCACACCTTTGCCTGCGAGTACAGCATGAACACAGCCACCATCAATTACAACGAGAGTTATTTTCAAAAGCGCCATGTCAGTGACTGGATGTTTGCCTTGCTTGTGATCGCGGGCGTGGGCTATGCCTTTTTGCGGCATGCCGGCTCGATGGACTATTACGAAAAATCCATCCTGATTGGCCTCACACCAGCGGTGATTTGGCTGGGCTGGTTTTGGCGGCCTCTGCGCATGCTGGCCGTCATCGTGGCCTTCTTCTCATTGCTGGCCATTGCCAGTTATCAACGTGACTTGGCGCGCGCCGAGACGGTGTTTTGGCTCAAATATTTCCTCTCCAGCCAATCAGCCATTTTGTGGATGAGCGTGCTGATGTTCATGAGCACGGTGTTTTATTGGCTGGGCGTGTTCAGCAAATCGCCCACCGCAGCGTTTGAAGGCTTGGGCTCGAAGCTGGCTTGGGCTGGCGTGGCGATGGCGCTCATTGGCACCATGGTGCGCTGGCATGAGAGCCATTTGCTTGGGCCCGATATTGGCCACATTCCCGTGAGCAATTTGTATGAAGTGTTCGTGTTGTTTTGCTGGATGACGACGCTGTTTTATTTGTATTTTGAAGAGCAATACAAGACCAAGGCACTCGGCGCATTCGTGATGCTGGTGATCAGCGCGGCGGTGGGCTTTTTGCTCTGGTATGCCTTGGTGCGCGGCGCGCATGAGATTCAGCCGCTCGTGCCTGCGCTCAAAAGCTGGTGGATGAAGCTGCAAGTGCCCGCCAATTTTGTGGGCTATGGCACATTTGCCTTGGCGGCGATGGTGGCCTTTGCCTATCTCATCAAGCAGCAAGCGGCTGAGACCAAGTGGTACAAGCTCGCGCCGCTGTGGCTGCTGGGCGTGGTGCTGTGCTTTGAGCCGATTGTGTTTCGCAAAACTGCCACCGAAGGCTCCAGCAACTACTGGGCGGTGTATTTTGGTATCTCTGCCTTGATCGTGGCGGGCATTTTGCTCGGGCGCAAGCGCATTGCCGCCAAGCTGCCCTCGTATGAAATACTCGATGATGTGATGTACAAATCCATTGCCGTGGGCTTTGCCTTCTTCACGATTGCCACCGTGCTCGGTGCGCTCTGGGCAGCAGAAGCATGGGGCGGCTACTGGAGCTGGGATCCAAAGGAAACCTGGGCCCTGATCGTCTGGCTCAATTACGCCGCTTGGCTGCACATGCGCCTCATGAAAGGCCTGCGCGGCACAGTCGCCGCTTGGTGGGCGCTGGTGGGCTTGGCCGTCACCACATTTGCCTTCCTCGGCGTGAACATGTTCCTCAGCGGCTTGCACAGTTACGGTACGCTGTAAGAACTCTACTCTCATTCCGACTTAAAGCCACAAAGGAGCTTCCCATGTTGATCAAAACAAATTCTCAAGGCTTTGACCACGGTATTTCAAGCGAGATCACGCCGCGTGCGGCGTTTGAAAGCCGGCGCGATCTGCTCAAGCTCTGGGGCACGGGCGCAGCGGGTGCGGCACTGGCTGCGCTGGCCGCACGCGATGCCAGAGCCATGGGGGGCCTAGCCACCAAACTGCCCGGCGGCAAGAGCGCAGTCAGCGGCGCAAATGTGATGGAAAAAGTCACCGATTACAAAGACGCATCCACCTACAACAACTACTACGAATTCGGCACCGATAAAGCCGACCCAGCGAAAAACGCACACACCCTCATCACCAAGCCATGGACGGTCGAGATCACAGGCGCAGTAAAAAAGCCCGGCAAGCTGGGCATCGAAGAATTGCTCAAGCTCTCCGCCATGGAAGAGCGCATCTACCGCATGCGCTGCGTCGAAGGCTGGAGCATGGTGGTGCCTTGGGTGGGCTATTCGCTGGCTGATCTCATTAAAAAAGTGGAGCCGCTGGGCAACGCCAAGTATGTGGAATTCATCACCTTGGCCGAGCCCAAGCAAATGAGCGGCTTAGGCAGCCGTTCGCTTGATTGGCCTTATGTCGAGGGCCTTCGCATGGATGAAGCCATGCATCCCTTGACGATGCTGGTGTTCGGCATGTATGGCGAGGTGCTGCCCAACCAAAACGGCGCGCCGCTGCGCCTGATGTCGCCTTGGAAATACGGCTTCAAAGGCGGCAAAAGCATCGTGCAAATCCGCTTCACCGAACGCGAACCGCGCACCTCGTGGAACAAAGCCGGCCCCCAAGAATACGGTTTCTACAGCAACGTCAACCCCAACGTCGACCACCCCCGCTGGAGCCAAGCCTCCGAGCGCCGCTTGGGCGAAGAAGGCGGCATCTTTGCCAAGAAGCGCAAGACTTTGATGTTCAACGGCTATGAAGCGCAAGTGGGGCAGCTGTATGCGGGTATGGATTTGAAGAAGTTTTATTGAGCTATGCTCAATCCCCGCCAAGCCCTTTTAAAACCTGCGGCGAAAGCTATCCTTTTTGTAGCAGGCCTGATCCCCTTCGCGTGGCTGCTCTACGGCATCGTCACCAATAACCTCGGCGCCAACCCGACCGAATACATCACCCGCTTCACCGGCGATTGGACGCTGCGCCTGCTCTGCCTCGTCCTGCTCGTCACGCCCCTGCGCACCCTGAGCAAAACCCCCCAGCTCGCCCGCTTCCGCCGCATGCTCGGCCTCTTCGTCTATTTCTATGCCGCGCTGCATCTGCTCGCCTACAGCTGGTTCGATATGAGCTTCATCCTGAGCGACATCATCGAAGACATCCCCAAACGCCCCTTCATCTTGGTTGGCTTCGCAGCTTTTCTGCTGCTCACTCCGCTCGCTTTAACTTCCTTCAACAAAGCCATCAAAACGCTTGGAGCGAAGCGCTGGCAGATGCTGCACAAAGCGGTGTACGCAGTCGCCGTGCTGGCCATCCTGCATTTCTTCTGGATGCGCGCTGGGAAGAATAATTTCACTGAGGTATATTTGTATGCGGCTATCTTGGGTAGCTTGCTTGGATGGCGAGTTTGGAATAAGTTTCGTACCGCCCGCTCGCATGCCACGTGACGTGTGAAGGGACGCATGGGGTTGAGGACGCGGGGCTAGCTGGGATTATTCTGGAAGACCCTCTACGATTTCAATGAAATCAACGGGTTAGAGAAAAAACGGCCCATCAAAAGCTGAAACTCGCTGTGACGGCTCGGACGCGTGAGCTGGGCTGAATATAGCGGGTTGGCTGGCCTATTGTGCG
>JANNED010000268.1:0-7874 GCA_031388245.1 Variovorax sp. | reverse complement strand
AGTCGTTGTGCAGGCGCGATCTCTTACAGACACAGCGAACAATCCCGGTCGCGTTGCTCCGTCCCATCGCTGCGCATCGATGGCGCAGTCTGTTCATCGCCCGCTTGAGGCAGCGCGCTCTGCTCTTATCAATTCAATGACCGAGCGAAGTTGCAAGGGGGTGACCGGTTTTGCCAGTGCGATGCAGTCGGCCTGAGCCGCTTGTTCTTGTAATTGAGCGTTCATCAGCCCAGAAATCAGAATGGCGGGAAGATTCGCCTCAGTGGCCTGGCGCACTTGTGCAATCAACGCAAGGCCATGTGTTCCACCGGGCAAATCGTAGTCGGAGAGCAAAATATCCCATTTGAAGTTTTGCGCAGAAACAGTGCGCATCGCTTGTTCAGCACTGTCGGCCGATGCGCAAAAATGTCCCCAACTTCGCAAAACGATCTCCATACTTCGCCGGACCGCCGCGTCATCTTCGACCAATAAGATATTCAATGGCTCTAAGTCACGCGCGGGCGCTCGCCCCGCAATCAACGCTGACACATCGGGTGGCGCAGGCGTTAAGGCAAGCTCGACCCAGAAGCAGCTGCCCTTTCCTGGCGTGGAGTTAAAGCCCAAGCTGTATCCAGCAGCATCGCAAAGGCGCTTGACAGAGGCTAAGCCCAATCCGAAACCATAGCCCGGCGTTGCGGGCAGTCGGTAAAACTCTTCAAAAATCAGGCGATGTGATGCGGGATCAATGCCCGGCCCGGTATCCAACACCAATAATCGCAACATCAGGCCGCGCCGCTTGGCCCCCACCACCACCCGACCCACATGCGTATGGCGCACCGCATTGGCCACCAGATTCGAGATGATGCGCTGCAATGCCGTTGCGTCTCCCATCACCCAATGCTTGCAAGGCACGCTGCGAATACTCAATCCTTTGTCCAAGGCCTCGCCATCAAAGAGCAGCATGGCTCGATGCAAAAGCTGACTGACTTCCACAGGTTCGTAAGCAATGCGCATAGCACCCGCTTCAATTTGAGCAATGTCTAAAACGCCCTTGAACAGATCTTCGAGCACATGCGCGGATTCAGAAATTTGCGTACTGATTTGATGCAACTGGCCTTTCAATTGGCTGCCAGACAACACGGATGCATACAAACTCAGCGCCTGCAGGGGTTGGCGCAGGTCATGACTGGCGCTGGCAAAGAAGCGGCTCTTGGCAGCGCTTGCTGCTTCAGCCACCGCTTGCAATTTCACCGCGCTCTCGCGCTCTTGCTCTAGCTGCCCGATCAACTGCCGATTTTCATGGCGCAATGCGATGGATCGCTTGAGTGTTCTCGCATGAAAGCGTCCGTACAGCGCGAGGTAAATGCCCAGCAGTAACTGGCCCACACCCAAGTATATATGGGCAAAATCGCCGATCCACATGATGCGCATCGAAAACGGCACCAGCATGCAGGCTAAAAACGTGTACATCACAGGGCTGTGATACGCATGGATCGTGATACTTCCCACCGCCATGCCGCCCAATGCCATGGCGATAAAGCATTGCGTTAGAAAATCCGTGGGCTGCACCAAATAAGCGAGCGAAATACCCCAATACAAACCGGCAATGGCCACATCGACGAGATAGCGCTGAGCCCAGCGCCTTGCATCCGTCACCTGAACAGGCTTGAAGCGAGAGATCCGCAGCAAAGCCCCCCGGCCAGACTGCACGATACAAACACCCAGATACCAGATCAGCACCGCGCTCCAAGGATGCACCCGAGAAAGCGCAAGAGCCAAAATCGCTCCGACCACCCAACCAGAGGCCACGGATTCAATTCGGGGGCGATACAGCGCCTCAATCTGCTCCTGAAAAATCAGTTGCGAGTTGGGCGGGAGGGGGAATTTGCTGGAGGCATCCACAGCGCTAAATTAGACCACGCGCGATGGCTCGCGTGATGGCATCAGCACGATTGACCGCGCCCAAACGATCAAAAATCAGAGAGACGTGGTCTTTCACTGTGCGCTCAGTGATAGCGCAGACACGGGCGATCTCTTTATTGGTCTTGCCTTGGGAGAGCAGTGCCATGATGTCTTGCTGACGCGCTGTCAAAACTGCGCAGGCGCGACTCTGTGCGTTGTCGGGGAAATAGCGCTCGCCATTCAAAATACGCACCATCGCCAAGGCCAGTAACTCTGCATCTAACGTTTTGGGGATGTAACCTAACAGCCCCGCCTCTCGCGCTTTCTCCGGTAAGCGTGCATCGTCGGCACCAGACAACAAGACGCGCGCACCCGCTGGACATAAGCGCCCCATCTCTGTTAAGAGCGTCAAGCCATCGCCATCGGGCAAACGCCAATCTGCCAAGATCAAGGCAGGGTTGACGCGCGGCAACATTTGCAGCGCTTGGGCGGCAGTGCCAGCCACGGCAAATTCAATCTGCGGCAGCTTTTGGCAGACGGCGGCCACAAAGCCTTGCCGAAACAAAGGGTGATCATCCACCAGCATTGCTTGAATCATTTCCATTGCTCATGGTAGCGCCAAAACCTGCTTGCGCACACTGTACTTTAGGACGGTTGTGGCCGGGCCTTCAGCGTCATATGCTCGTTGTCATGACAAAGTTAAGCATTGCAACAATGCAATTGCAAATGAAGGAGCTGGTGTGAAAAGACTATATTGCAAAACCCAATGGCTCGGTCTGGCAGGCGCGCTGGCGCTGGCGACAATGCAAGCCAACGCGCAGCCCTATGCTGGCGCCTCAGCTGGTGTAGCTCAGCAGTCCACGCTGTGCGCAGCCGGCGCACCTTGCAGCAATTCCAAACCCGCTCTGAAGCTGTTTGCGGGTTATCAGTGGAATAGCCCGTGGGTGGGCGAGGTGGCTTATCTCCGAGGCATCTCTAAGTTCACAGCCAGTGACAGCAATGCCACGCAGATGTGGTTTGGCAGCTACCAAGCGCAGGTCTTGGGAGCAAGCGCTGGCTACAACATGAGCCTAGGCTCGGTGCAATGGCAAGCGCGCGCGGGGCTGGCTTTTGTGCATGCAGAATTTCTGAGCGCCACGCTAGGCGTGCCCAACAGCCGAGATTCCACCGTGCAGCCTTTGCTCGGGCTTGGCCTGCGCCACAGCCTGTCGCCCGGCTTGGCCTTTCGTGCTGATTTAGATGTCACGCGCAGCAAAGCCTACACACGAAGCGGAAGCTTCAGCCTTTTGACCGTTGGCCTTGAGCAGCGCTTTTAAATACAAAGCGCTTGCATGCCATTCCCTCAACAGAGAACCCCATCATGAATATTGCTTTCAAAAGAGATGGCGGGCGTTTGCCTGCATTGCAAAGCCTCAGCCGCGTGGCGTGTGTGGCGCTGATTTGCCTCGTCAGCGCCTGCGGCGGTGGCTCAGATGCCAATATCCCCGGCTTCGCCGGGCCACCACCCGTCGTGATTGTTCCACCACCACCACCTCCTCCTCTGCCACCCGGGCCGATCCTGCCCCCAGCCACGGCTAAAAATTGGTGCGGCGCAAATCAAATCCAGACCCTGAAAAATAGCTCTGACGCAGAAGACTCCAAGGTCGCTTTGGGTCAAAACGGCAGCGCTATCGTCGTTTGGAATCAGCAATACGATGGGTTTCAATCAATCCGTGCACGCAGATACAGCCAAACCAGCTTTTGGGGCGATGAAGATGTCATCAGCGATTTTGTGAGTGGCAACACGGCCTATGCCCAACAGATCAGCAGCGACAGCAATGGCAACATGATGGCAGTCTGGCAGCAAGGCGGTGGTGGAAATTTCGATATCTGGGCGAGCCGCTATACGCCTTCAGGCGGCTGGGGCGCTCGGCAACGCATCGAAACCGGCTCAGGCCGGGCAGATGCGCCTCAATTGACCACAGACACCAATGGCAATGTCATGGCGGCGTGGATGCAACGCGACGGCCTACGCACCAACATCTGGGCCAATCGCTTCACGCCTGCAGGCGGCTGGGGCACAGCACAACTGATTGAGACGGACGACGCCGGCGATGCGCAACCGCCTCGGCTGGTCAGCGACAGCAGCGGCAATGTGATGGCTGTTTGGGAGCAAAGTGACGGTATCCGTCGCAACATCTGGGCCAATCGCTTCACACCCGCAGGCGGTTGGGGCACCGCGCAGCTGATTGAAACAGACGATTCTGGGGATGCACGAAATCCTCAGTTGGGTGTCACGGCAAGTGGGCAGGTGGTTGTAGCCTGGCAGATTTATAACGGAATACAAACTGTGCTCAGCACGAACCGATATACGCCGGGCGTGGGCTGGGGAACGGTAACGCAGATCCCGACCGGCGCAGTGGAGGTGAACGCTGGCGCATTCACGGTGGATTCCAATGGCCATGTGCTGGCGGTTTGGTCGCAGAGAGATACGATTGGCAGCTTGTACAGCATGTGGTCTGTGCGCTTTGATGCCAGCACGGGCTGGGGCAGCGCTCAGTTGATCGAAACGGATAACGTTTCCTCGGTTTCTTCACCTCGCATTGCTTCCGATGGCTATGGCAACAGCGTTGTGATGTGGATTCAGAGCGGATCATCGGGTTATCAAATCAAGACCAATCGCTACACGGCAGGATCAGGCTGGGGCACCACGCAATCTCTAGAGGCTACTGGTTGGTACGCGGTGTATGCAGGCCTGTCTGTGGATCTGGCTGGGAATGCGATGGCGGTCTGGAGCCAAGAGGATGGCGATGAGGAGCCTAAAAGAGTCTGGGCCAATGCCTACGCAAGCACTTGCCCGGTTAAGCCTTGATTTGCCAGATGGCGGCGGCTTGGAGGCTTGATCGCTGATAAGCGCATGGTGCGTGTCAGCTAAACTGAGGCACATACCATGCCAAAAATCAAAATCTTCCTTGCTACTGCTGTGTGGGCGCTATCGTCGCTAGCCAATGCGCAAGTCGTTCAAAAAGTCGTGGATATCCCCACGCGAGCGGGCATCATGCAGCGTATGCTGGTGATCACCCCAGCGCAGCCCAAGGCGACAGTGGTGTTGCTCGCAGGTGGACATGGCGGTTTGCTGATGGCGGCTGATGGAGCGATGCAGTGGGGCAAGGGGAATTTTCTGGTGCGATCACGCGAGCGCTTTGCAGAGCAAGGTTTGGTGGTGGCGGTGCTGGATGCGCCGTCAGACAAGCAAACAGCGCCTTATCTGGCAGGCTCGCGGCAATCGGCGGAGCATGTGGCGGATGTGAAGGCGGTGATCGCTTGGTTGCGTGAGAGCACGAAAGTGCCGGTGTGGCTGGTGGGCACAAGCCGAGGCACGCAGTCGGCGGCTTATGTGGCCACCGAGTTGGCGGGCAGTGATTCGCCAGATGGCATTGTGCTGACTTCCACCATCCTTGCAGATCGGCGCAGCCGCGCTGTGCCCGCGATGCCATTGTCCAAAATCCGCATACCGGTCTTGGTGGCGCACCATGAGCAAGATACCTGCTCGGCGTGTTTGTTTTCTGATGTGCCGTTGCTGATGAGCCAACTCAAAAATAGCTCACGCCATGCGCTGATCACTTTCAAAGGCGGCCAATCGATTGGCGATCCTTGCGAGGCCATGGCCTATCACGGCTTCAACGGTCTTGAAGCCGATGTGGTGAGCCAAATCGCAGCTTGGATCAGTCAGAAATGAAGGATTTTGAGACGCTTTGAGCTACTCGCCGTCATAGAATATGAGAAGTGTGCTATGAAATAAATAGCGCTGCACAACCTCTCAAAGGGCTCGCATCACGATCATCAAAGAACGCATCACCCTCAACGCCCCAGCCTCCGTCATTTTCGGCTCGCTCGTTGGCGCACAAGTGCGCAAGGGTTTGCCACAGACGATGCTATCCCTGAAGGCAAAAGCTGAGGCGAGCGTTGAGACGCTGAAAAGTATCCGCGAGCCGGCATCATCCGAACGCCAGCCAACACGAAGTGCGCACAGATCAAGCAGAGATCTTGTCTTGCGTTTTCAATTCAAAATCACGCGCATCATGGCGCTCATGCAATTGCGAGGCAGGATCGCCTTGCACGCGGTTGACCATGCGGCCCCGTTTGACGGCAGCTCGGGCATCAAGCTCATTGGCCCAGCGCAGCACGTTCGTGTAAGTGTGAACTTGAAGGAACTCGGCAGCTTCATAGGAGCGACCGAGCGCCATTTGCCCATACCACGGCCAGATCGCCATGTCGGCAATCGTGTAGTCGTCGCCGCAGACATACTTCCGCTGCGCGAGCAAGCGGTCCAGCACATCCATTTGGCGCTTCGTCTCCATGGCATAGCGGTCTATCGCGTATTCGATCTTCTCAGGGGCGTAGGCATAAAAATGCCCAAAGCCGCCACCGACGAAGGGCGCACTGCCCATTTGCCACATCAGCCACGACAGGCATTCGGCGCGAGCGGCCTGCTCTGTGGGTAGGAACACGCCAAATTTCTCAGCCAAGTGCATCAAAATCGCGCCTGATTCAAAAACGCGGATGGGTTTTTGAGCATCGCTTCTGTCCACCAACGCAGGGATTTTTGAATTTGGATTGATCTCCACAAAGCCGCTGCCAAATTGCGCTCCCTCATTGATGCGAATCAGCCAAGCGTCGTATTGTGCGCCCTCGTGGCCAGCAGCCAGCAGCTCTTCGAGCATCACGGTGACTTTCACACCATTGGGCGTGCCCAGTGAGTAAAGTTGCAGAGGATGCTTGCCGACAGGCAGCTCTTTCTCATGCGTGCTGCCCGCAATCGGGCGGTTGATGTTGGCGAACTGGCCGCCGCTTGATGCGGGGGGATTCCAGATTTTTGGGGGCGTGTAGGGTTGAGTCATATGGTCAATCATGCCTTAATGTTTTGAAGTTTGCTGGGCTTTGCTGTTGTGCCTCGCACTTGCGGCCTGTTGGCTACTCAAAAAATTTACGCGCGTAACGCTCGCTACTTTGATGCGGCTTAGCACGCCGAGGCTGGAACTTCCCTCGCTAAATACGCCAATCACAGGCCTGGAGAGAAATAACGATAAAACAACAAGTAGCCGGCACAAATAATGCTCGGAGTGCTATGAATTAAATAGCGAAGAGGCTATGCCATCGCATCTACATACCACTGATGAAAATGCCGCATGCCGTCTTCCATCGGGCTTTGATAAGGGCCTGATTCGCTCTCGCCTCGATCGTGCAGCGCTTTGCGGCCAGCGTCCATGCGCAGAGCGATTTCGTCGTCTTCTTCGCAGGTTTCCAGATAGGCGGCTTGTTGCGCTTCGATGAAGTGGGGCTCGAAGGCGGCAATTTCTTCGGGATAGAAAAATTCGACGATGTTGAGCGTTTTGTGTGGGCCCTGCGGATACAGCGTGCTCACGGTGAGCACATGCGGATACCACTCCACCATCACCGTGGGATACAGCGTGAGCCAGATCGCGCCATGGGCGGGTGGCTGGCCGGCTCGGTAGCTGAGCACGGCATCATGCCAGCGCTGGTACACCGCGCTGCCAGGCTTGCCCAGCTTGTCAGCCACACCTACCGTTTGCACGCTCCACTGCTTGCCATATTCCCATTGCAATTCTTCGCAGGCCACAAACTGGCCTAAGCCAGGGTGAAACGGGCCAACGTGATAATCCTCCAAATACACCTCAATGAACGTCTTCCAGTTGTAGGCGCATTCGTGCTGGATGGCGCGGTGGAATTGGTAGCCGGCGAAATCGAGATCTTTGGCGGCTTTCATGCCAGCGAAGAGTTGCTGGAGATCGGTGTGTGCGGTGGTGGCAGCATCAAATTGCAGGCCGTTCCACGATTGCAGCGCATAGTTGTTCAAATGCAGGCAAGGGTCTTGCTCAAAATGGGGTGCGCCGATCAGTGTGCCAGTGGGTTGCTGGCCAGAGGTGTCGTAAGTCCAGCGGTGCAGGGGGCAAATGATGTTGGCCTGATTCTGATGCCCACGGCCATGCAGC
>JANNED010000240.1:0-7353 GCA_031388245.1 Variovorax sp. | reverse complement strand
GAAATACCAGCCCGTTCAACGGCAGCTTTGATCGCCGCACCGCCCAAATCATGGGCAGACAGCGATGCGAAATCACCTTGAAAAGCGCCCATCGGCGTGCGGGCGGCGGAGACGATGACGATCGGGTCTTGCATGGTGTGTCCTAAAAATGAGTTTTGCTTGAATTGACTACCAAGCGCATTGAAAATGACAATTCGCTAGCTTAGCCGATTTCTGCTGGGCACTCTGGCATAGGTGATTTGACGTAGCTTGGGTCATGCGTGGCCAGCGCAGCCATGGCCGGTCTGTCGAAAATTCCACCATCCGCAAACAAAAAAGGCTTGAATCAAAAAAATCCAAGCCTTTTCATGCTTTTGCCGGCATAAAGCCTGCGTAGATTGCTATCAAAAAGTGAGTTACTTTTGCATCATCTTGCCCAGCATACCCATCAAGTCACCTGCACCGCCCAAGCCGCCTGCGGGCGCATTGCCATGAGGCGTGAGCTGGTCAATGATGCCGGGGAGCATCTGTGCGAGCGCGCCGCCTGCCTCGCCTTGGCTCATGCCGAGCTTGGCGGCGATATCACCTATGGCACCTGAGCCCAGCACGCTGGAGAGCTGATCCGCGCTGATCGGCATGTTTTCTCCTTTGCCGACCCAAGAGCCGATCACATCACCCATACCTGCTTGGTTGAATTTTTCCATCAAGCCGCCCAAGCCGCCTTGCTGGCTGCCATTGGCCAGCATGCTGGTGATGACTGGCAGCAAAGCGCCCAAATTACCGCCCAAGCCACCACCCAAGCCACTGGAGGCGCCCGCTTGTGGCTGGGCACCGCCCATGACCGCGCCCAAGACCGAATCAAGTAAACCCATGATCAATACTCCTGATGTTGAAAAACCGTTTGATTGTCAGGTGGATCGCGGTCAGAGGCAAGCAGGTTCAGGCAGGTTGTCGTTTCTTGGGTTAGTGTGTGAGGATTTCTGCACGGTCTCACCGCTGTCAAGCCCACTCGGCGGGATCGAAGCCGACAGTGATTTTTTCTCCGCGCTCCACGACAGGGCGCTTGATCACACTGCTGTTGGCCAGCATCAACCTGATCGCCGATGCTGCGTCGCTCACCTGGGTTTGCACCGTGGCATCGAGCTTGCGCCAAGTTGTGCCTTTTTTGTTCAGCAGCGCCTCCCAGCCGAGCGCTTTGACCCATTGGCGCAATGCAAGCTCTGGCACGCCTAGTTTTTTAAAATCATGAAATTCATGATGAATGCCTCGCGCATCGAACCAAGCACGGGATTTTTTGACGGTGTCGCAGCCAGGGATGCCGTAAAGGGTGGTCGTGTTCGTGATCGTCATGACGCGATTTTGTAGCAAATTCAAAGACAATCCAAGTATGAATGATTTGAACCAATGGTTGGCTTATATCGAAGGCCTGCATCCGAAAAATATTGACATGGGGCTGGAGCGTGTGCGCGTGGTCTGGAGCCGCATCAAGAGCAGGTTTGGCGTGGCGATCTCATGCCCCGTGATCACGGTGGCAGGCACGAATGGCAAGGGCTCGACCTGCGCCATGCTGGAGAGCGTTTACACCCAAGCGGGCTACAAAACCGGCGTGTATTCCAGCCCGCATTTGGTTCATTTCTTAGAGCGCTGCCGGATTCGCAACGAGAATGCATCCGCTACTGATTTCATAGCGGCTTGCGCAGACGTGGAGCTGGCGAGATGCCAACAAACCTCTCAAAATGAAGAGGCGGTCAGCCTCACGTATTTTGAATTCACGACGCTGGCCTTTCTGCTCGTGATGTGTCGCGCAGCCAAGGCGGGGCAACTTGATGTGATGATCTTGGAAGTGGGCTTGGGCGGCAGGCTCGATGCAGTGAACATCATTGATACAGATTGCGCCATCGTCACCAGCATTGATCTGGATCACATGGAATATCTCGGGCCAGATCGCGAGAGCATCGGCTTTGAAAAAGCAGGCATCATGCGCTCGGGTAAGCCCGCCATCGTGAGCGATCCGATGCCGCCGCAGAGCGTGGTGGATCATGCAAAAAATATTGGGGCTGATCTGTGGCGCATGGGCACAGATTTCAATTTCCAAGGCGATAAATTGCAATGGGGCTGGGCAGGGCGCTCTAAGCGATTCAGCGGACTGGCTTATCCTGCACTCCGAGGCGCGAATCAGCTCATCAATGCCAGCGGCGTGCTCGCCGCTATCGCCGCGCTGAACGAGCAACTGCCGATCACCGCGCAGGCCGTGCGCAATGGCATGGCATTCGTCGAGCTGCCGGGGCGCTTTCAGATCGTGCCTGGGCAGCCCGCGCTCGTGCTGGATGTGGCGCACAACCCGCATTCTGTGGCGGCGCTGACTGCCAATTTGGACGCCATGGGCTTTTATCCAATCACGCATGCCATCTTTGGCGCGATGGCTGACAAAGATCTCACCCCCATGCTGCTCAAGCTCGCGCCCATTGTGGATCGCTGGTATTTCACCGATTTGCCCACGGCACGCGCGGCAAGCGCTGCTCAGCTGCAAAGCCGCTGGCAAGCGCTCAATACCCGCGCTGATGCGCAGAGCAGCGTTTACACCTCGCCACAAGCGGCCCTTGATGCAGCCGTTGCCGCAGCAGATGCAGCCGATAGAATCGTGGTGTTTGGCTCTTTCTACACGGTAGGCGGCGTGTTGCAACACGGCACACCCCGCTTAGAGGCCAAGCATCTTTCAAAGAAGTGAAGTTCACCCATGGCTTGGTTCAAATTCGGCAAACAAGACTCGGCGTTACAAGATGCGCCTGCCGAGACGGTGGAGACGATGCGCACGCGCGCCAAGCGCCGCTTGATCGGCGCCCTGGTGCTCGTTATCACGGCGGTGGTGGGTTTTCCGCTGCTGTTTGAAACGCAGCCTCGCCCCGCATTGGTGGATGTGCCGATTGAGATTCCAGATAAGGCCAAAGTCAAACCTCTGCCCACGCCACCGGCTGCGCCATCTGCGCCTGCCGCAGCAGCCAAGGTGGATGATAAAAGTAGCCTCGCGGGCAAAGAAGAGATCATCAGCCCAACGCCTGCCGCCTCTGTTCCAGCAGAAAAATCTCAAGAAAAACCGCTGATTGCCGGCATGAAATCTTCACAGAGTGCTACGAAAACCGTAGCATCTTCCCCGGCTGCAGCGCTCGACACATCGGCACAAATCAAAGCCGCTGCCGACAAAGCTGCCGCTGAAAAAACAGCAGCAGAACAGGCCACTGCACAAAAGGCCGCTCAAAAAGCCATGCTAGATAAAACCAAAGCCGAAGCCGCAGAAAAATCAAGCGCTGAGGCGGCCAAGGCGCAGGCGCTGCTGGATGGCAAAGCTGCGACCACACCCGCTTCAGGCGAGCGTTTTATCGTGCAGTTTGGCTCGTTTGCAGATGAAAGCAAAGCGCGTGAAGTGCGCCAAAAAGTTGAGCGCGCAGGCCTGAAAACCTATGCGCAAATCGCTGAAACACCGGATGGCAAGCGCCATCGCGCCCGCGTGGGCCCGTTTGCCACGCGCACCGAGGCGGAGAAAGCGGCTGCCAAGATCAAATCGTTGGATTTGCCGGCCAATATTCTCACACTCTGATCGGCGATACACCCACCATGCAGATCGCCGCGCTAGACTGGATCATTCTGGTCATTTTGCTGCTCTCTATGGCGCTGGGCGTATGGCGCGGCTTGGTGTATGAAGTGTTGTCTGTGCTGGGCTGGTTTGCCGCCTTCATCATCGCGCAGCTCTATGCCGCGACTGCTGCCAACATGCTGCCCATGAGCGGTGCCTCCGATGCATTGCGCTATGCCGCGGGTTTCGTGATGATCTTCATTGCCTCGGCCTTTGCCGCAGGTTTGCTGGCTTGGTTGGCTAAAAAACTCATTGAAACAGTGGGCCTGCGCCCGGTGGATCGCACCCTCGGCGCTTTTTTCGGCTTGATTCGGGGCGTGTTGATCCTGCTCGCAGCCACCACGGCCGTGCTCATGACGCCCCTGAGTGAAGGCCAATGGTGGAAGCAATCGAGGGGTGCAGGCATTTTGTCAGCCACTTTGAAAGCTGTGAAACCGATTTTGCCCAGTGAGATGGGACAATACATCCAGTCAAAAACGCCATCAGCGTTAAGGGAAACTTAAATCATGTGTGGCATCGTCGGCGTAGCGTCTCAAGCGCCAGTCAATCAACTCATCTACGATGCGCTCTTGCTCTTGCAGCATCGCGGCCAAGATGCTGCGGGCATCGTCACCCAGCAGGGCACGAAATTCCATATGCACAAAGCCAAGGGCATGGTGCGTGATGTGTTTCGCACCCGCAATATGCGCGCTTTGCCCGGCAATTTGGGGCTGGGCCAAGTGCGCTACCCCACGGCGGGCAACGCCGATAGCGAAGAAGAAGCCCAGCCGTTTTACGTCAACGCGCCCTTCGGTTTGGTGCTGGTTCACAACGGCAACCTGACGAACGTCGATGCACTCAAAGCCCAACTCTTTAACCACGACCATCGCCACATCAACACCACCAGCGACACCGAGGTGCTGATCAATGTGTTGGCGCATGAGTTGGAGCTGACGACTCGGGGCCTTCCTTTGCAGCCGAAAGATGTTTTTGCGGCAGTTCGCGGCGTGCATTCGCGCATCAAAGGCTCTTATGCCGTGGTCGCGCTCATTGCAGGCCATGGCCTGCTCGCGTTCCGCGATCCGTTTGGCATTCGCCCACTGTGTATTGGCCGCTCAGCAGATGGCACGGCGATGGTGGCCAGCGAATCCGTGGCCCTTGAAGGCACAGGCCACACGTTTGAGCGCAACATTGCGCCGGGCGAAGCGGTGTTCATCGACAACGCGGGGCAAGTGCATAGCGCAATCTGTGCAGACAAAACACAGCTTTCTCCTTGCATTTTTGAATACGTCTATCTCGCCCGCCCCGATTCAGAGATGGATGGCATCAGCGTCTATCAAGCGCGGCTGAATATGGGCGCGACGCTGGCAAAAAGAGTGATCTCCACTGTGCCGCCCGATGAGATTGATGTGGTCATCCCCATCCCCGAATCCAGCCGGCCGAGTGCCATGCAACTGGCGCATTTGCTGGGCTTGCCCTACCGCGAAGGCTTTGTGAAAAACCGCTACGTGGGCCGCACCTTCATCATGCCCGGCCAAGGCGTGCGCAAAAAATCGGTGCGCCAAAAGCTCAATGCCATCACCAGCGAATTCAAAGGCCGTCGCGTGCTCTTGGTGGACGACTCCATTGTGCGCGGCACCACCAGCCAAGAAATCGTGCAAATGGCCCGCGATGCCGGGGCAGCAAAAGTCTATTTGGCTAGCGCCGCGCCCCCCGTGCGCTACCCCAACGTCTATGGCATCGACATGCCCACCCCGTCTGAGCTGATTGCCCACGGCCGCACCGTCGATGAAATCCGCGCCTACATTGGCTGCGATGCGCTCATCTACCAAGACGTAGACGGCATGAAAGAAGCCGTGCGCAAATGCAATCCCGCAATCACCAACTTCGATGCCAGCTGTTTCGATGGCGTCTATGTGACAGGGGACATCGAAGCAGGCGACGCCCAACGCATCAATTCACAGCGCAGTGTGAATGCAGAGAATGCAGAAGATGTGTCGAGGCTGGCGTTGCACAACGCTTGATTGCACCACGCTGAGCCGCAGTTTTTGAACCAATCGTGGAAGCTGTCTCTGTGTCTATCAAGACACCGCCAGCAACTCCACATCAAACTTCAGCGTAGCATTCGGTGGAATCACACCGCCAGCGCCTCTTGCGCCGTAGCCCATTTCCGGGGGAATGATGAGGGTACGCTTGCCGCCGATTTGCATGCCGGCCACGCCTTCGTCCCAGCCCTTGATGACCATGCCTGCGCCCAGATCAAACTGGAAAGGATCGCCCCGGTCTTTGCTGGAATCGAATTTCGCGCCTTGCTCGCCGTTGTTGAACAACCAGCCGGTGTAATGCACGGTGACGTATTGGCCGGAGGCGGCTGCTGCGCCAGTGCCCACTTGGGTGTCGGTGTATTGCAGGCCAGAGGGCAGGGTGTGGGTGGTCATCAACAGGTCTTTCACTATAAAATAGATAGCAAACTATGCAGCTTTTATGCCGGCAAAGCACTGAAAAGGCTTGGAAATAAGCCTCAAGCAGTGTATTTTATCGCGCCAAGCGCTATGAGGCAGTCCGAGTCGGCCCGATCAAGCCAGCATGGGTTGGCATGCGGCTCAAGCGCTGACTTTGGGTTGCACTGATATATATTAAGCGGCTGCCTTCAAGCCACTGGCATCTGCACAATACAGCTCATGCCATGATCCGCTCGCCCAAGCATTGAACACGATGATGAAAAATACTGCCAACAAACCCCTGCCGCAAGGCTTGCATCCCGACACACTCGCCGTGCGCACTGCTGTACCGCGCAGCCAGTATGGCGAAAATTCTGAGGCCCTGTATCTCACCAGCGGCTATGTGCAGCCCGATGCGCACACCTCTGCCCAGCGCTTTTTGGGTGAAGAAGAGGGCTACACCTACGGGCGCACCGGCAACCCGACGGTGACAAGCTTTGAGATGCGCTTGGCCGCGATGGAAGGCACTGAGGCTGCCATGGCCACATCTTCGGGCATGTCATCTGTGATGCTGATGCTGTTCTCGCTGTTGAAGAGTGGCGATCATGTGGTGTTTTCACAATCGATGTTTGGCTCGACGATCAAGTTGATCGGCACGGAGTTTGCGCGCTTTGGCGTGGAGTCAAGCATCGTGCCGCAGACCGATGTGGCTGCATGGAAAGCCGCTGTGCGCCCGAGCACGAAGATTTTGTTTGCCGAGACGCCGACCAATCCACTCACGGATGTGTGCGACATCCAAGCGCTGGCTGATATTGCACACAACGCCGGCGCATTGCTCGCTGTCGACAATTGCTTTGCCACGCCCGTGTTGCAAAAGCCCGTGCTCATGGGCGCAGACATCATCATGCATTCAGGCACCAAATATCTCGATGGCCAAGGCCGTGTGATGGCCGGGGCACTGTGTGCGAGCGAAAAATTAGTCACTGAGAAATTTCTGCCCGTGATGAAAAACAGCGGCATGATTCTCGCGCCTTTCAACGCATGGGTGCTCATCAAAGGCTTGGAAACTTTAGACATTCGCATTCGCGCGCAAAGCGCCAAAGCGCTTGAAATGGCGCATTGGCTAGAAGCGCATCCTTCTGTCTCGCGGGTTTACTACCCCGGTCTCCAGAGCCACGAGCAGCATGCGCTGGCGATGAAGCAAATGTCAAACAACGGCGGTGCGGTGTTGTCGTTTGACGTGAAAGCCAAAGACGCGGCGCAAGCCAGAGAGCGAGCTTTCCACGTGCTCGACAGCATGCAGGTGCTCTCGCTGTGTACGAA
>JANNED010000217.1:0-20838 GCA_031388245.1 Variovorax sp. | reverse complement strand
TGCATCGCTCACTTCACTGACCGTGCGCGTGGCAGGCAGCGCCACGCCGGCTTCGCGGTAAGCTCGGTTGAGCGGCTCAACGGCACCATGCGTGATGATGGGCGCGATGCTTGCATCCACGCCGCTCAAGATGCGCTGCGCTTTGCCAAAGCTGTAGCAGCACAGCACGCTGGCTTTGCCTGCAGCCGCATTGCCCGCCCACCATGCATTGATCTGCGCGAAGACTTCCCTGTCATCTTGCCAGCGGTAGATGGGCAATCCAAACGTGCTTTCGGTGATGAAGGTGTTGCAGCGCACGGGCTCAAAGGGAGAGCAGGTGGCATCGGGGGCGACTTTGTAATCGCCACTGGCCACCCAGACCTCGCCTTGGTGTTCAATACGCACCTGCGCCGAGCCCAGCACATGCCCAGCGGGGTGCAAGGAGATGCGCACGCCGTTGTGCAGCACTGGCTCGCCGTATTGCACAGGCTGCAAATGGATCATGCCCAGCCGAGCGCGCATCACAGCTTGTGCTGATGCATGCGCAAGGTAATGCCCATGCCCCGTGCGTGCATGATCGGCATGGGCATGCGTGATCACAGCGCGATCCACAGGCCGCCACGGATCAATGTAAAAATCACCCACCGGGCAATACAGGCCCTCTGGTCTTTGCACGACCAGATCCATTGCTGGTCTTTGCACGACCAGATCCATTGCAGGTCTTTGCACGACCAGATCAAGCGAGGCCATCAGTAGCGCCGCCCTGTGATTGACAGCGCCATGCGCATCAAACCAAACGCCACACGGTCAAGCAGACGCTGATGCCAAGGCCTGGCCGACAGCGCTTCGCTGCTGACTTGATTGCCACCTTGCAACATCGCCGAGATCAAACGCTCGCGCAGATCGCGTGCAAAAGCGCCATCCAACACCACAATGTTGGCCTCTCTTGCCAGCAAGAGGCTCAAAGGGTCTAAGTTCGATGAGCCCACCGTCGCCCAAGCTTGCGAGCTGTCAGCATCGATCACCGCCACTTTGGCATGCAAAAAACTGCTTTCATACTCATAGATTTCAATGCCTGCAGACAGCAGCATGCTGTAGACAGGCCGCACCGCGTGATACTGCATGAAATATTCATATCGTCCTTGCAAAAGCAGCTTGATTTTGACGCCGCGCCGTGCTGCACGCAGTAAAACTTGGCGTAATTTCCTCCCCGGCAGAAAATAAGCATTGGCAATGATGATGTCGTACTGCGCATCGTCAATGGCTTTCAGATAAGCACGTTCGATGCGTTTTCGGTAGCGCAGGTTGTCTCGGAGCAACAAAGCGGCTTTGGCGAAATGAACGCTAGCAGCAATGCTGCGAAGCGTGTCGTCTGACGCATCTAGGTCGCCCACTTGAGGCTGCGCCAGACGCGAGACGGCCCATGAATGCGCCGCCGCTTGAAGCTGCCGCAGGCGCAGCTGTGCAAATGCTCTTTGCCGCAGCCACAGGCGATTCGTGGCATCAAAAATATCTTGCACCAAAGGCCCTTGAATGCGCACTGAAAAATCAAAGCGCGGCTGGCTCAAAGCCCCGTGATTTGGATCATGATAATCGTCCAAAATATTGATGCCACCGCAAAATCCCACGGCCTGCGCCGTGCCGCCATCGATCACGCAGAGCTTGCGATGCAATCTGCGCCAGCGGCTGGGCAGCAACAAACCAAATCGCCCCAAGGGGTTGTACACCAGCCATTGCACACCTGCATTGCTAAAGCGCTCTTGCCATTCTTGCGGAATATTTGCTGTGCCGACCCCATCGACCAAGAGGCAGACCCTCACGCCACGCTCTGCGGCGCTCACCAAGCTTTGCGCCACCACCGCGCCGCTGGCCGTGAAATCAAACAGATAGGTCTCCAGCCGCACTTCATGAGCGGCTGCTGCCATGGCATTGCACAGCGCATCAAAAAACGCTTCGCTGCCTTGCAAGAGGCTCAAACTGTGACCGTCTTTGAATGGCGACATATTTACCACTGGATTTCGACGATCAAGGGCAGGTGATCGGACATACGAGCCCACTGCGCTTCGCGTGGCACCTGTGTGGAAATGATGCGGGCATGTCTTGAAAACACATGATCGAGCTGCACGATGGGCAAGCGCGCTGGGAAGGTGGCGTGGCCTTTCAAAGCATGCAGCATGGGCTGCAGCGCTGATTTTTCAGCGCCCAAAGCCGCTTGCGCCCAGCGCACAGGCAAAACCGGCGAATTAAAATCGCCAGCCACGATGAGCACATCTTTGGCAGGAATATCGCGTTCAATGTATTGCGACAGTTGATCAAGCTGGCGCTTGCGGCTTGCAGCGATCAAGCCCAAATGCACCACGATCACATGCACGGCTTGCCCCGATACTGCAAGCGTCGCATGCAGCAAGCCACGCTGTTCAAAGCGGTGATCGCTGATGTCTTCATGCGCCTGCGCAGTCACCCGATGGCGCGACAGCAGCGCATTGCCATGCTCACCATATTGGGTAAAGGCATTGCTGCGATACACCGAAGCGTAGCCAGGGGGTGCCAAAAAATCTGCCTGAGGCTGAGCCGGCCAGTGCGTGAAATGCGCGGCCTCGCGTGTGTTGATGCGGCGCACTTCTTGCAGGCAAATCACATCTGCATTCAGCTCTGCGATGGCTGATTGCATGTTGTGTATTTCTAAGCGTTTGGCGCTTCCAAAGCCGCGCACGCCCTTGTGAATGTTCCAAGTGACGATTCGAAGCGTGTGCTCCAATTTTGAATGCCCTGATGTTGCCATCTGGGCATTGTAGGCAGTCGCGCGTTACTGACCTTGACCAAGGGCAAAACCGCGTTCGCCATCAAATGTGCAAAGGTTTTCGGTCTTGATCACGTCGAGCCCGGCCTCGGTCAGCACGGAGAGCAAAGTCACGATATCGCGATGCGTGATGTCTGCGCCCGTTTGGCTGGCCACAAAGCGGCAGCGCCAATGGTCAGTGCAAAACGTCTCGGCAAAACCATGTGGCCAGACTTTCACGCCTCGGTTGGTGATCATTTGCAGTTTGACAGCCTGCGACTCGCCGCTGTGCGCCAATGGCGCTTGTAGCGCAGCTGCCAGCTCATCTGGCGTGCCGCGAGAGGCGTGAAGAAAAATATCCACGCCGACCAAGGCTTTTTGTGCGGGTGCTTTTCGTGTGTAGAGTGATTTGTGATTTTGTGTTTTGGCAGGTAAGCTCAATGTGGTTTCGGTGGCGACTGCCGCATAGACCACGGGCTTGAATTGCTTGGGGCTTTGCCCCAGCCGTGCAATCACCTCGTTTGCGAAGGCTGTTGTGCCAACAGTCTTGAGCTGTTTACCATGCGCAAGGTCTGCCGTTTGGATGCCAGCTTCTAGCGTCGCCAGCCAAGCATTGTGGATTTTGCTGGCCACCTCATGCTGGCCAATGTGCACCAGCATCATCACCGCGCCCAGCAGCAAGCCGCTGGGGTTGGCCAGATCTTTGCCCGCGATATCGGGCGCACTGCCGTGAATCGCCTCAAACATCGCCACATGTTCGCCTATATTGGCGCTGCCCGCCAAGCCCACACTGCCTGTCATCTCGGCGGCAATATCCGAGAGGATATCGCCATACAAATTTGGCGTGACGATCACATCAAACATCTCTGGCCGCGTGGCCAGCTTGGCTGCACCAATGTCGATGATGTAGCGATCACGCTGGATGGTTGGATATTCAGCGCCGATCTCTTCAAATACTTGGTAAAACAAGCCATCGGTCATCTTCATGATGTTGTCTTTGATCATGCAGGTGACTTTTTTGCGGCCATTGTCTTTGGCGTACTCAAAAGCATAACGCACGATTTTTTCACATCCTGGGCGCGTGATCAGCTTCAAACACTGGAAGACTTCATCCGTTTGCCGATGCTCAATGCCCGCATACAAATCTTCTTCATTCTCGCGCACGATCACCAAATCCATCTTCGGATGCAGCGTATCGACGAAGGGCGCGTAGCTCACACATGGGCGCACATTGGCATACAAGCCCAGTGTTTTGCGCACCGTCACATTCAGGCTTTTGTAGCCTCCGCCCGAGGGTGTGGTGATGGGTGCTTTGAGAAACACCTTGGTGCGGCGCAGGCTTTCCCATGCGCTGTCTTCAATGCCGGCGCTGTTGCCACTGAGATACACCTTCTCGCCAATATCCACCTGCTCTGGCGTGATTTTTGCGCCAGCGGCTTGCAATATGCGCAGCGTGGCCTGCATGATCTCGGAACCAATGCCATCGCCATAAGCAACGGTAATCGGCGTGGCTGTGACGGTCTGCGTTGCAGAATGCAATGCATTGTGAGGTTCAAATTTCATAGCGATTTCTCTGAGTTGTGCTGCACAAATGGCAGCAATGCGTGAACTGTAGATAAAAATAATCATTAAGAAAAATACTTAATTTTTATGATTAACATAGAATAAAAGCTATGAATAGACATTTGCAACGACTTCTCAGAACCACGCCCCAGCAGCTACGCGCTTTTGAAGCCGCAGCGCGTTTGCTGTCTGTCACGCGAGCGGCTGAGGAGTTGCATGTCTCGCAGCCCACGGTGAGTGTGCAACTCAAAGAATTGGCCAGCACCGTAGGCACGCCTTTGTTTGATACCGTGGGCAGACGCATCCAGCTCACGAGCGCTGGGCAGGCGCTGCTTGAGACGGTGGGTGAAGTGGTGGGTTGCTGGCAGCGCTTTGAATCCACATTGTCTGAAATGCAGGGCTTGGTGCGCGGGCGGCTCAAAATTGCGGCTGTGACCACCGCGGAGTATTTTGTGCCTGATTTGCTCGGGCCCTTCGCGGCGGCGCATCCGGGGGTGGACATTGATTTGGCAGTAGAAAACCGAGACCGTGTGGTGGAGCGCTTGGAAAAGCACAGTGATGATTTGGCCGTGATGATGCTGCCGCCCGCTCATCTGCCGCTGGATGCGCTGCCCTTTCTGGCCAATCCTTTGGTGGTGATTGCATCGCTTGATCATCCGCGTGCGGGCAAGCGCAGCACTTTGGCGCAATTGCAGGCTGAGCGCTGGCTCATGCGCGAGAGCGGCAGCGGCACGCGCACCGTGGCATTGCAGCATTTTTTGGCTCAAAATTTTGAGCCGCGCATTGCTATGAGCTTGGGCAGCAATGAGGCGCTCAAGCATGCCGTGGCCTGCGGCTTAGGGCTAAGCGTGATGTCGCGCTTAGCGTTTGCGGGCCGTGCTTCGCATTCGGGTCTGGTTGAGCTGAAAGTCAGTGGATTTCCGTTGCAGCGCCAGTGGCAAGTGGCTTGGCGAAAAGATTATCCGCTCTCCGCTGCAGCGCGCACTTTCGTGCAGTATTTGCAATCCAAGCCGCGTTTGGGATGACATCGTCATGACGATTGCATTGTTTGAAGACAGCGGCGAGCCCACGCCAAAGAAAATGCCAAACATAGCGCCAAATACAGCGCGGGTGGCCACGCGTCGCGTGCTGCCTGCGCAAGCGTCTGCTGAGCATCAAGCCTTGGCAAGGGCGCTGCACAATGCGCAGCCCAATGCGCTGCGCATGGGCACATCGTCATGGGCTTTTCCGGGTTGGGCTGGCTTGGTTTGGGATCAGCCGTATGCCGAGGCCAAGCTCTCCAAAGAAGGTTTAACGGCTTACAGTCAGCATCCTCTGCTGCGCACAGTCAGTTTAGATCGTGCGTTTTATCGCCCGATGACGGCGCAGCACTATGCACAACTGGCTGCGCTAGTGGATGATGATTTTCGATTCGTTGTGAAAGTGCCCAGCATGATCAGCGATGCGCTGATTCGCAACACGAGCGGAGAGAATGTGGGGCGCGGTTTGCATGCGAATCCGCATTTCTTAGATGCTGCGCTGTTTCATGAAATTTGCTTGAAGCCGGTGTTGGAAGGGCTGGGCAACACACTTGGCGCACTCGTGTTGCAAATGAGCCCGCTGCCTGCCTCGATGCTGACACAAGGCAGTGTGCCGAGGCTTTTTGAGCAACTCGCCGGCATATTGTCTGCGCAGAGTGCTATGAAGTTGGTAGCGCCTGATGCAATTCTTGCTGTGGAATTGCGCAATCCCGAATTCGTCAATACGCCATGGCAAGCTCAAATGATTGCCATGCTGAAAGACACGGGCGCTGCATATTGCCTCGGGCTGCATGCCAAGATGCCGCCGATTGAAGAGCAGTTGCCGATCCTGCGAAAGCTCTGGCCCGGCCCACTGGTGTGTCGCTGGAGTTTGCATGCCAGACATGGCCGCTTTGGCTATGAGGCTGCAAAATCTGGTTATGAGCCGTTTGACAAACTTATTGATGAAGATTTTTCGACACGTGCGCAACTCGCTCGCGTGATTGCTGGCACGCTGCGAGGCGGTCAAAAGGCATTTGTCACGATCAACAACAAAGCCGAAGGTTCTGCGCCGTTGTCTGTGGGAAAGCTTGGGCAAGCGGTTTTAGACCAGCTTCCTAAGTAAGAATCACTGATTGCCGGCATGCGTAGTGTATTGTTTGCTATGAAATACATAGTGAATATTTTCACACAGGCAACTGGATGGCCACATGATCCTTGACTGCTTTCAAAGAAAAACTACTGCGAAGAGATTTCACAGCTGGTAATTTTCTCAGCTTGTTCATCAGCAAAGTGGAGAAATGATCCAGATCGCGTGCCACCACCATCAGCATGAAATCTTCTGTACCCGACATGCCGTGACACCAAACCACTTCGGGGAGAAGCCCAATCGCTTCTTCAAATTTTCGCGCGGATTGATCATCGTGGCTGTCCATGCCGACATGCACCATAGCGAGCACTGAAAGCCCCAACTTACGGCGATCCAGCACGGCGCGGTAGCCGCTGATCACACCCTCATCTTCGAGCCGTTTCAAGCGCCGCCACGTGGGCGATTGCGACAGCGCAAGTTGCTCGCCCAATTGCGCGGTGGACAGCCGTGCTTCATTCTGTAAAGCCTTCAAAATTCGCACATCCAATTCGTCAATACTCGTAATTTGAGGCATAAAATTCCTTTATTTAAACTGAAATTAGATCATTTAATCTGAAATTTTGCGCAAACGAAAGATAAAAAGCAAGACAATGCCTGCCGCATGTGCGTACACTTCTGAGCATGGCCAGAGTTACCCCTCAATTTCCCAATCTCGTTGATCCCAGCGGAGTCCGTTGTTCAAACACAGCGCGCGATATTGGCATCACCACTGATCAAACGCGAGCCTATGCATCCCAGCAAACCGAAGGGCAGCCGCAGGTGGAGTTTGGTGGCACGAGCAACCCCTATGTGGATTACCAATTCATTGATTTGCTGCACACCTTGCAGCAGCCGCGCAGCGCAGCCTATGACGAAACCTGCTTTCTCGTGATGGGGCAGGTCAAGGAGCTGCTGTTTAATGCCTTGCATTTCGAGCTTTACAACGCCCGGCATCAGATTGATCAAGATGAAGTGATTGAAGCGATTCGCATGATCAGCCGCGCTCGTGCGATCACCACTTACATCGCGCATTCATGGGATGTGCTCTCGACCATCACGGCGGATGGTTTCAATGAATTTCGCGATTCACTGGGGGCTGCTTCCGGCCAGCTGTCTTTCATGTATCGACATGTGGAATTTATTTTGGGCAACAAAAGCTCGCGCTTGGCACGTGCGCACAGCAATATTGCACATGTGTGGCCAAAGATGAAAGAAGCTCTTGAAGCGCCTTCCCTGTATGACCGCATCATCGCCATGCTCGCGCGGCGCGGGTATGCACTGGATGCCAAAGCGCTGCAACGAGATTGGTCTGAGCCTTACGAGGCGAATGCTTCGGTGGAGGCGGCATGGCTTGAGATTTACCGCCAAGCCAAAACGGACAATCAGCTCTACGAACTCGGGGAAGCATTGGTCACGCTGGATGATCACATCAGCCAATACCGCTGGCGGCATTTCACTTCTGTATCCCGCATCATTGGTCACAAGAGTGGCACGGGTGGCTCAGCCGGCGTGGGCTGGCTGCGCCATGTGACCGAACATCGCTTTTTTCCTGAGCTGTGGTCACTCAGAACGGCTCTTTGAGCGTGCGCTGCATAGGAACGTTTGTTATGAATGATTTTGAATCGGCTTTCCAACAAGCGAGTGTGCTCGATGCGCAAGACCCGTTGGTTGCGAAACGTGAGCTCTTTCATTTGCCGCAGGGTGTGATTTATCTGGATGGCAATTCACTGGGTGCTTTGCCGCGCAGCATGGGCGCTAGCATGCTGCAAGCCGTGCAGCAGGAGTGGGGCGAGGGATTGATCCGCTCTTGGAATGATGCGGGCTGGTATGAGGCGACCGTGCGTGTGGGAGCGCACATTGCGCAGCTGATCGGCGCGAAAACCCATGAAGTGATCGCCTGCGATTCCACCAGCATCAATCTCTTCAAAGTGATGAGCGCTGCCGCGCAGGCGCTTGCCTCTCGCAAGATCATCATTTGCGAAGAAGGCAACTTCCCGACCGATGGCTACATCGGCGAAGGCGCAGCAGCTTTGTTTGGCAAGCAGATCATGCTGGCCAATCAAGACAACATTGAAGAAAAAATAGTGCAAGCTGGAGAGCAGTTGTGCTTTGTGTCGCTCACGCAAGTGCATTACAAAACGGGGCGCATGCTGGATATGCAGCGCATCACGCAACTCGTGCAACAGCAGGGCGCACGCATGATTTGGGATTTGGCGCACAGTGCGGGCGCAGTGCCGGTGCATCTGGACGCATGCAATGTAGATTACGCTGTCGGTTGCGGCTACAAATACTTGAATGGCGGGCCGGGTGCGCCAGCGTTTGTCTATGTGCGCGAAGACTTGCAAGCCAGCGTGCAGCAGCCCTTGCAAGGCTGGTTTGGCCATGCCAGCCCGTTTACTTTTGATCAAGCCTATGCACCCGCGCAAGGCATGCGCCGTATGCTGGTGGGCACCACAAGTGTGTTGTCGATGATCGCTTTAGAAGCGTCTTTGAAAATCTACGAAGGTGTGAGCATGCAAGCGATTCGCGCCAAGAGCCTATCGCTCACACAGCTCTTCATCGCGCTCTACGATACGCATGTTGCACCGCTTGGATTTGGCCTTGCCACGCCGCGTGATGCAGCGCAGCGCGGCAGCCAAGTGAGCTTCACGCACACACAGGGTTATGCCATCATGCAAGCGCTGATTGATCGTGGTGTGATTGGCGATTTCCGCTCGCCAGATATCTTGCGCTTTGGCTTTGCGCCGCTGTATGTCAGCCATACCGATGTGGTGCGTTGCGTGCAGATGTTGTGCAGTGTGATGCAGAGCCAAGTTTGGCAAGAGCCTGCATACCAACAGCGCAAAGCTGTGACGTGATGCGAAGTGGCCCGCTCTGTGATGCCCGAAGGGCTCAAGCGGGCAACGCAAGAGCGCGGTAATAGGGTGTGAAATCCGGTGCAGTCAGTGCAAGCAGTGCCTGAAAATGATCAATCACAAAATACTGCGATTGATAAGCGTCGATCTTGTAGCGCGATGCCATGCAGCGCAGCAAATCTTGCGCGTTGCGAAGTGGCAAGCGCTTCGGCTCAGCAGAGCACACGCTGTGCTTAAGCTCGCCGGGGCTGCTTAAAATACCTGCGCCATAAGCACGCCATTGGTCGCCTTCACGCAGCAAACCAAATTCAACCGTGTACCAATACAGCCTGGCCAAATGTTCAACAGCGGCTTGACAGCTTGCATCGTTGCGCTCCAGTGCATGCGCTTTCAGTGCGCCTTGGCCATAGGCTTGAATATGGTCGGCATACGAGCGATCAAACAGCAGCGGCACATGGCCAAACAGATCGTGAAAAATATCGGGCTCAACGACATAATCCATCTCTTGCGGTGTGCGAATCCAATCGGTGACTGGGAATTTTCTATTGGCCAGCAGTGTGAAAAACGGTACTTCAGGAATCAGCCCCGGCACGCCCACCAGCTGCCAGCCCGTGGCTGGCATCAGCCGCGCATTGATGGTTTCAAAACGCGGGATGCTCTGCGCAGCATCCAGCTGCGGCAGCAAGTCGATGAAGCGCTGCGCAGCCAAGCCGGGCAGCAGCGAGACTTGCCGGGCATAGAGCTTGCGCCAAGTGCTGTGATCTTCAGCCGTGTAAGCCGCAAAATTTTGATCGCAGGTGTAATCCTCCTGCGCACGCGAGTAGTCGCCACGTGGCGGGCGATCCGATTGGCCGTAGATGACGGGTTTCATCCCAAGTAGATTGGCCATCGCTTCAAGCTTTCAGCGCACCTCGGCGCATTTGATCGAGCTCCATCGTCTCAAATAAAGCTTTAAAGTTGCCTTCGCCAAACCCTTCATTGCCTTTGCGCTGAATGAACTCGAAGAAGATGGGGCCGAGCTGGTTTTCGCTGAAGATTTGCAGCAGCAATTCTTCAGGTGTGCCATCGACCAAAATGTTGCGCGCTTTGAGGCCATCCATATCTTCGCCATGGCCGGGAATACGCTTTGGCAAAAGCTCGTAATACGTCTCGCTGGTTTGCAAGAGTTTCACGCCAGCCATATGAAGTGCATCGACGGTGTCATAAAGATTGGTCGAGCCCATTGCAATATGTTGAATGCCTTCGCCGCGATAGCGATCCAAGTATTCTTGAATTTGGCCTGCCTTCTCGTTGCCTTCTTCGTTGATCGGAATGCGAATCTGCCCACAAGGGCTGGTCATGGCTTTGCTTTTCACGCCAGTGGCTTGGCCTTCAATGTCAAAGTAGCGCACCTCGCGGAAATTAAACAGGCGCTCGTAAAACTCCGCCCACTCGTTCATGCGGCCACGGTGCACGTTATGGGTGAGGTGGTCGATATAGGTCAGGCCGTGGCCGGGCGGGTTGAGATCAGCAGCAGTGATATTGGGCAGCGGCTCAAAATCCACATCAAAGAAACTGATGTTACCCAGATCGCCTTCTTTCGCGCCATTTTTGCCGCGCCATTTGTCCACAAAGTAAATCACGCTGTCGCCAATGCCTTTGATGGCCGGGATATTCAGCTCGCCCGGGCCCGCCATGGCCGCATAGCTCCAAGCACCCAATGAAATGGCACGCTGATGCGCAAACCTTGCATCATCCACACGAAACGCAATCGCGCAAATGCTCGGTCCGTGCAGGCGGGCAAAGCGTTGCGCAAACGAATCGGGCTCGGCATTGATGATGAAGTTGATGCCGCCTTGGCGATACAAGGTGACTGCTTTGTGACGATGGCGAGCAATCGGCTTGAAGCCCATGCGCTCAAACAAAGCGCCCATCTCTTTCGGATCGGGCGCAGCGTATTCAATGAACTCGAATCCGGCAGTGCCCATGGGGTTGTCCCAAGTTGGTTTCATGGATTGCTTTCGTTGGTTGTCGGAGGTTTCTTTGAACACAAAAAGAACTGTAGTTCGCCCGGTGCTCATTTTTCCTGCAACATTCGTCACAAAGCATCATCAATTCGCAGTTTTCATGCAAAATACACTCAATGGAAGCACTTGACAAGCTTGATTCAGCCATATTACGCATGTTGCAAAGCGATGGCCGAGCCACGTATGATGTGATCGCCGGCGAAGTCGCCCTCTCGCCCAGTGCTGTGTTGCGTCGCGTGAAACGCTTGGAAGAAGCCGGCATCATTGATCGCTATGTGGCGCTCGTCAAGCCCACCCGCATTGGTCTTGGCCTTGTGGCTTACATCAATGTGCGCCTAGAAAAACACACCGAAAGCCACAAACGCAACCCGATGGATCTCTTTCGTGCGGCAGTGCAAATTTGGCCTGAAGTCACCGAATGCGCCGCGCTGACCGGCGAGATGGATTATTTGCTCAAAGTTGTCGTCAAAGACATGGCCGCTTACTCACGCTTTGTGATGGATACCTTGCTCAAGCATCCCAGTGTGCAAGATTGCAAGACGAGTTTTATGCTCGATAGTGTGAAATCGACCACGGCATTGCCAGTTTGATGGCAATGCCGCAAGATCTTGGGTTTATCCCTTGCGCCGAAGCTCTTGCATGCGCTCTTCAAAATAGCTGCCCACCGTGTATCGATCCGATAAACGGATCTCTCGCCGAGGATGCAAAAACAGAGGCAATGACACGCGGCTTCGCATTGCGCCTTCGCCCACAGGGTTGAGCACGCGATGCTGGGTGCTCGGATAGTAGTGGCCACTGGCTTCCTCCAGCATATCGCCGATGTTGACGATCAGCAAACCAAAATCTGATGGCGCATCGATCCAGACGCCGTCTGTGCCCATGACCTGTAGGCCAGGCTCGGTGGCTGCGGGCAGGATGGTGAGCAAATTGATATCGGTGTGAGCGGCGGCACGGATGGCGCCATTGTTGTGTGTATCAGTCAATGGCGGATAGTGCAAGACGCGCAGTAATGTCTCGTTGCAATCGTCGATCATGCTGGCCAGCGGAACGCTGTATCGGGCGCGAATTTCAGGCGGTGAATGGTCTTCCACCCATTTGAGCAAAGTTGCCGCGAGATCTTTGCCCAAGTCGTAGTACCGCTGGGCGGCATCGCTCACCTCAACGGGATAACGCCCCCAGGGGAAGAGATGAAAGAATTCTTTGAAATCGCGAATGCTGTTGCCCTTGGCCGTCTCGCTCACAGCGGTGGAAAAATGGCCATCAAGTTTCACAGGATCCCAAGCATATTTTTTTGCATCACCCGATTGGAAGAAGGCCAGCCATTCAGCATAGATGCCATGAACCAATTCGCTGGAAAGGGGGTGATTTTTCAGCACGCCAAAGCCCGTGCGGTGCAGGCTTTCACAGAAGGCGCGGGGTGCGTCAGTCGCTTTGAAATCAACAATTGGAAGAACGGGATTCATAGGAGGCTCAGGCGGATAACCAATCAGACATCAGTGTATCTTCAAAGACCTTGAGCACAGCGGGCACATCGACGGCTGTGGCCGCCTGCGACACGGGTACTTCTGTGCCAAAGCCCGCTTGCGGAAAATCAATGTCTAAGCGCGTATGCAAAATAGTTTGCCCCTGCGCGATACCATCGGTTGCGCAGCGCAAGCGCCCTGGCGTGAATCCAAAGAGTTCGGGCTGCAAGAGCGCGATGAAAGCAAGCACATCATGGCCAAAGCAGCCGGGATGGGTTTTCAGATCAGGGTAGCGCGTGGCATAAAACTCTGCGTAAAAGCGCACCGCATGCAACAAGGTATCGGTCAAAGGATGCTTGTGATGCGCTGCCATCCTCTCAAACATTGCGACAGGAATCACGACTTTGTAGGTCACATCCAAGCCCACCATTGTCAGATCAAAGCCAGCAGCGAACACTGCATCGGCAGCATGGGGATCGTTCCAAATATTGGCCTCAGCCACCGGTGAAACATTGCCGCCAACGTGCACGGCGCCCCCCATCAGACAGATGCTTTTAACAAGCTGCGGTAGCTTGGGCTCTAGCGCGAGGGCAGAGGCGATATTGGTGAGCGGACCGACGGGCACGAGCGTGATTTGACCGGGCTCGGCGCGAGCACAATCGACAATGAATTGCGCTGCATGGCGCGAATCGGCTTGTGTGTTGAGTGCTGCATACCGGCTTGGCACATTGCCCAAGCCGTCGGCACCGTGAATGAAATCGGGTGGTGTTTCGGCGTGTTTGAGCAAGGGCTGGCTTGCGCCTTGCGCAATTGGGATGTGGCGGCCAGCCAACTGCGTGAGATACAGCGCATTGGTGGTGGCCTGCCGTGCCAGCACATTGCCAAAAACAGTGGTGATGCCCACCAGTTCAATGCGTGGATGTGCCATGGCAAAACAAAGCGCCATGGCATCGTCCACGCCGGGGTCGGTGTCGAAAATGACGCGATGCTGAGATAAGTGTGTTGAAGAATCAGTCATGAGAAATCATTTGTATCTGCAAGGTATCAGTGCACGTTGTTCATCAGCGCCAACACATCCTCGCGCCATGGAATGCTGCTTTGTGCGCCCAGCTTTGTGCAAGCCAGAGCAGATGCGGCGCTGGCTTCTTGGAGGCACTGTTGCATCGCCGCACCACGCGCTAAGGCTGCAACGAACGCGCCACAAAAAGTGTCGCCAGCGGCAGTGGTGTCCACCACATCAATAGAGTAAGCCTTTTGTTGCACGACATGACCTGCATGCAGCGCCAAACAGCCCTGTGCCCCGAGTGTGACGATCACATCGTGCAAATGATACTGCTTGGCCAAGCGTTGTAATTGCGCGAGCACATCGCCGCCGCTGCCTGCCAATGTTGCCAGCTCGCCTTCATTGACAATCAATATATCGACACAGCGCAGCAATGCTTCAGGCAATTCGCACGCAGGCGCTGCATTGAGCACAACTTTGGTGCCTTGCGCTCGCGCCGCTTGAGCAAAAGCCAGCACGGTGGGTAAGGGTGTTTCAAGTTGCATCAGCAAATGTGAGATATGCAAATGTGAAGGCCAGTGCATCGGCTGTAAATCTGCATTCGCGCCAGGCACCACAGTGATCGCATTCTCGCCCGCATCATTCACGCAAACAAAGGCGGTGCCTGTGGGCAGCTGGCTGCGCACGGTGTGCAACTGCACGCCAGCTTTGGCCAGCGATGCCAGCAACGGTTTGGCAAAATCATCATCGCCCAGAGCGCACAGCATCGCAGTCGGCGTGCCGCCCGCGCGTGCGCAAGCCACAGCTTGATTCGCACCTTTGCCGCCGGGAAAGGTTTGAAAATCTTTTCCCAAGACCGTCTGCCCCGGCACCGGAATCTGGCCTGCACGAACGACGAAATCAAGATTGGCTGAACCCGCAACGAGGATCATGGTTGCCTCCTAATGAATTTCAAGGTGTTTGATGCACCTTGCCGGCATGGAACGTACACAGTATGCTACTTAATCAATAGCATTCATCATAACGCTTGGGCGTGCCTTTGAGAAGCCGTCCAACCCCTAAGCCAAGCTGGGTTTGCGCGGCCATAAAACGCTGCCAATCGCCACCACCATCAAGGCCACCGATGCCCAATCTTGCCAAAAGAGTTTTTCGCCGAGCCACACGGCGCCGCTGAAAACACCCAAGATGGGGATCAGCATCACGCTGAGTGTGGAGGCGATGGGCGGCAGGCTGCGAGCCAGATAGAACCAAGTGGCGTGCGCGAAGCCGAAAATGAGGATGGCGTTGTAGAGGATGGAGAACCACTCTGTGGGGCTGAGCATGCGCCAGCGCTGCTGCTCGGTAGCGATGGCAATCAGCGTCATCACGATGGCGGTGAGTACAGTCATCCAAAACGAAATGGTGAGCGTGGCCACGGGCATCTTCGTGCGGCGCAAGAGCTGCGTGCCGAGTGCCCATGTGCTGGCGGCGATCAATGCCAGCAAAACGCCCAGCGGTGCTCCTGCAAGCTTGCCGAATTCATGCGTGAGAAGCAGCAACACACCGGCTGCAGCAGAGCCCACACCGAGCCAGCCGCGTGCGGAGAGCTTGTCTGCAAAAAACCATGCACCGATGATGGCACTGAAAATCGGCATCGTGTAGCCGAGAATCGCCGCACGGCCACTGGAGAGCAAGGTGACGGCGACGATGATGCAGCCGTGCCAGATGAACATGTTGAACACGGCAAGGATGAGAAGCTCACGCCAAAACTTGAGCGGCTGATCCCCATTACCACGCGGAATGTTGAATGGCACTTTGAGCACCATCAGGCCGATAGCGAGCACAGGAATGCCAATCCACATCGAGAGTGCGCGAAATGTGAGCGGCGGAAAGCCTGAGCCCACACCCAGCTTCATGATCGGCCAGTTGATGCCCCAAACGAGCGTGAGGCCAACGAGAAGCCAAAGTTGTATCGGTGAAAGGCGTTGCATCCCCGCATTATCAGGCCAATGCACCGATGCTATATATTTAATAGCATATGATGCAGATTCTATGCCGGCAAAGCGCTGCTTTTCCTTAAAAATCAAGCAGATTTATTGAATGAAGCCCACATGGCGCACCTCGCGCACCTCAGGCTTGATTTTGTGCTCAGCTTCCAATTGCTCTAAGAATTCATCGGCTGAAAACTCAGCGGCCAAGATGTCGCATTGGCGTTTGACGGCGGCGAAATCGCCCGGGCAGAGTTGCTCCAGTTTGAGCAATCGCATTTTCAACGCGTCGCTGAAGAGCGATGCATCGCCGCTGAGAGCTTCCGTGACGAACATCAGCTCGCGCTGAGCCGCTGTCAGAGGTTTGAATTTGATTTTGAAGGTAAAGCGGCGCAGAGCGGCTTGATCAATGCGGTCGAGCAAATTCGTCGTGCAGACAAAGATGCCTTGGAAATGCTCCATTTGCTGGAGCATCTCATTGACTTCGGTGACTTCATAGCTGCGCTGCGCGCCGCGCCGATCTTGCAAAAAACTATCAGCCTCATCGAGCAAGAGCACGGCTTTTTCACTCTCTGCCTCAGCAAACATTTTTGCCATGTTTTGCTCCGTCTCGCCGACGAATTTGCTCATCAAATCGCTGGCGCGTTTGACGATCAGCGGTTTGGCCAGCGCTTTGCTGATGTGCTCGCCGAGCGCCGTCTTGCCGGTGCCGGGCGCGCCGTAGAAGCACAGCGTGCCGTGGCCGCGTGCTTTCAAAGCTTCCACGATGCGCGGGATGTCAAAGCGAGTTTCTACATTGAGCATCTGCAAGTCATAGGTGGTGACTTGTTTGCGGTCTTTGCTCCCGTGCAAGGCGTTGCCTAAAGCCAAGTCAGCGTGCTTGAGTTGTCGCTCAATCAGGCCTTCAAAAATTGAAGTCTCATCGCTTGTCTTGGCCAGACCCGCAAAGCGAACTGCCGTGCGGATCTGTGCAGGCGTGAGACCTTTTCGTTCGGTGAGTTTGGAGACGAAGGCATCACTTACGGCAACTCCAGAAAGCGTTTTGCGCACCAATTGCTCGCGCGCGCCGGGCGGCGGGCTTTTGAGCTCAAGATGATAGGCAAATCGCCGGCGGAATGCAGGATCAATCTGTTCAATCCGATTCGTCACCCAAATCGTGGGCACAGCGTTTTGCTCCAAGATTTGATTCACCCACGCTTTGCCGTTGACGCTGGAGCTGTTTTGTGGCGCGGCGATTTGCTCCTGCCGCGCCATCAGCTGCGCCGCATCCATGCTGATCGGCGGAAACACATCCTCCACTTCATCAAAGAGCAATGCAGCTTGGTTTGCGCCTTTCAAAAACACCTGCGCAATTTGCAGCGAGCGATAGCGATCTCGCCCGCTCAGTGAATTGCCATCACGATCCGCATATTCCACCTCAAACAAATCCAGCCCAGCGCTTTGCGCCACCACTTTGGCCAGCTCTGTTTTGCCCGTGCCGGGCGGGCCATAGAGGAGCACATTTACGCCAGGCTCTTTGCGCTCCATGGCGTTGCGCAGCAGATTCACCAGCACATCCATATCGTCTTGCGCGAAGTGAAAATCTGTGGCGTTGAGCTCGCTCTTGACGGCAGGCCGCGTGAACACGGCCATCAGCTCGCTTTGATCGCGGTATTCGCGCATCAAGACGGGTGGCAGCTTCTCGCTGACTTTCATCAAATCAGCCAAGTCTGTGATGTTGTGCTCCGAAATCAAATTCTCCACCAGACCAATGCGCTCCAGCCTGGAGCCGGCTCGCAATGCATCTGCCACTTCGCCCGCTTTCACGCCTGCGACTTCAGCTATTGCCGCATAAGCTTCGGGCGCGTTGCTCACCTTGAATTCCACCAGCAAGCTGCGCAGATCGCGCTGGTAGCGAGCCAGTGTGCCGTAGAGAAGCAAGGCGCGCTCGGCGCGGTTGAGCTGCAGCAAGCCAGCCAGTGCGTCGATGTTTTTTTCGACCAAGGTGCTGTGTTTTTTGAGCGCGTGATTAAGCCAATCGCTGGTCACGGAGAGTACGGAGAGCAAATCTTTCGGCGCGTCTTTGGCGTATTCATCCAGATAGAAAAACACGGTGCCTTCTTCATACGGGCCGCGCCATGTGCCGTGGCGTTCGATGAATTCGGCATGCGAAAGGGCTTCATGGCCCTTCCAAAATTCATTGCCTGTGCAGCGGCGATTCAAAAATTCGCGCACACGCTCTATCACATGCACCGGCCAGACGATGTGGCGGCCCGTCAGCGAGAGCAGGCTGTTTAAATCGCGGCGTACATTGAATTTCGCACCTTGCTTGGCGGCCAGCGTGAGCACGAATTGCGAGCACATCATCTCCAGCACGGGCGCGCTTTTCAGCCCGGGGGAGGCGAGCAAACCATCAGCCAGAGCTGCGGGCAAAACATTTGCAACACGTTTGGTCATTGAAGAGCCTCTAATGTGCAGGGGGAAAGATGTCCCTGTTGCAAACCATAACGCAGTTCTGAAACTTTGGGAAGACACTGAGCGAAAACCCGCGTGCCACCAATGTGTGAAATTCACCACACATTAGCGGTGCTTGCGAGGTCTCTCGCGCCACAATGTAGAGATGATCACTTTCGCAGACATCCAAACCGCCGCCCAGCGTATTGCGCCCCATGTGCTGAACACGCCCTGCGTGGAGAGCAAAACGCTCTCGCACATCACAGGTGCGCAAGTTTTCTTGAAATTTGAGAACTTGCAATTTACCTCCAGCTTCAAAGAACGTGGCGCGTGCAACAAACTCTCGCAGTTGCCTGAGCAAGTCAAAGGTGTGGTGGCGATGAGCGCTGGCAACCATGCCCAAGGCGTGGCTTATCACGCTCGCCGCTTAGGGCTGCGTGCTGTGATCGTGATGCCGCAATTCACGCCGGGTGTGAAAGTTGAAAACACGCGGCGCTTGGGTGCGGAGGTGATCTTGCATGGCGATACGCTAGATGAGGCGCGCAGCCATGCGATAGCACTAGCACAGGAGCAATCACTTACTTTGGTGCATCCGTATGATGATGCGCAGATCGTGGCCGGCCAAGGCACGGTGGCGTTGGAGATGCTGCACGCTGTGCCTGAGCTGGATGTTCTTATCGTTGCGATCGGCGGCGGCGGGCTGATGGGCGGCATGGCTGTGGCAGCGAAATCGATCAAACCAGCCATTGAATTGATCGGCGTGCAAACAGAGCGCTTCCCCGCGATGTACAACGCGATCAAAGGCACCAAGCTGCCGCAGGGCCCGAGCACGATTGCCGAGGGCATTGCCGTGCCCACGCCGGGCGTGATCACGCGGGAGATCATCAGCAACTATGTGAAAGACATTGTGCTGGTGGATGAAAGCGAGATTGAGCAGGCCATCGTGATGCTGCTGGAGATTGAGAAAACACTGGTTGAAGGCGCAGGCGCGGCAGGCTTGGCAGCATTGCTCAAACACAAAGGTCGTTTTGCCGGCAAAAAAGTGGGCTTGGTGCTTTGCGGTGGCAATCTTGATCCCTTGCTGCTGGCCTCCATCATCGAGCGCGGTATGGTCAAAAGCGGGCGGCTGGCGCGGATTCGCGTGGGCGCGAGAGATGTGCCAGGATCATTAGCGAAGATTGCCGCCACCGTGGCCGAAGCTGGCGCGAATGTGAACGAGGTGCAGCATCAACGCGCGTTTACCTTGCAAGCCGCGCAGAATGTGGACATCGAACTCGTCATCCAAGCGCGTGGGCACGAGCATGTGGCGGATGTGATTGCAGCTTTGGAGATGCAAGGAATGAAGGCAGTGGTGTGCTGATAACTCCTCATTTGATAGCGCTTCACGCAGTAAATACGCCTGCTAACTGCTCAAATTCCTTAAAAATGCTTCATAAACTACCGCGAAGCATCAGCGACCAGGCCAACAATGCCCTCTGAAGCCCTAGCGCTTTTGGCCGCTGCGTGCTGGGCCATTGGCAGTATTTTTTCTGCCAAGGCATCAAGCCACATGGGTGCGTTTGCCTTCACGCGTTGGCGCTTGTTTTTTGCGCTCACTGTGCTGTGGGCTTTGTGTTTATTTAGCGGGCAGTGGCACAGTTTAAATACCGATGCCTTGCTGCTGCTGATTGCTTCAGGGATTGTGGGCATTTTTGTGGGCGATACGGCATTGTTTGCTTGTATGAACCGCTTGGGCCCGAGACGCTGCGGTGTGTTGTTTGCCACGCACGCAATATTTTCCGTGGCTTTGGCGGGCATTTTTCTCGGCGAGGCGCTGTGGGGTTGGGCCTTGCTGGGCAGCATGCTGCTGGTCGGTGGCGTGATGGTGGCGATTGTTTGGGGGCGGCGCGCCGATGAGAATCATGATTGGGAGCAGACGCGCGGGAGGCTGCGCATGGGCATTGCTCTGGGCTTGATTGCAGCGCTCGGGCAAGCCGTGGCTACTTTGATGCTCAAGCCTTTGATGGGCACGGGTTTGGATGCGGTGACTGCCTCGGCGGTGCGCGTGAGTGCCGCATTTTTGGCGCATGCGCTACTGTGGGCGGGCGGCATGCGGTTGGCGCAGCTGCAAAACCCGTTGAATGCATCTGTGCTGTGGAATACGTTTGCCAGCGCGGTGGTTGCGATGGCCTTGGGCATGACTTTGATTTTGGCGGCTTTGCGTAGCGGGCAGGCCAATTTGGTCGGTGTGTTTTCTTCGGTGACGCCGGTGATGTTGCTGCCGCTGCTGTGGTTGGTCTATGGCCGCCGGCCGGCTTGGGGTGCTTGGGTGGGCGCCGGCATTGCTGTGGTGGGGACGGGGATGGTTTTGTTGCTCAAATAATGCGCTTTGACTAACTCCTAATTTAATAGCACTCTGCGCAGGTTTTATGCCGGCTATGTGGTGGTTTTTCTTGTAAATGATGCTTTGAGCTTGGTTTGCGCGGCTTGGGCCTGTATGCAAAGCGAAATCTTCCAAAAACCAAGCAAAGTAAAATCAAAGAGTGAAGCCTGCTAGGCCGTCGCTGGTGCAATTTGGGAAACCAAGCACTGGAGGAACGTCCGGACTGCACAGGACAGCGCAGGAGCTAACGGCTCTCCAGTGAAAACCGCAAGGCATAAGCTGAGGATCAGAGCAACAGAGA
>JANNED010000184.1:0-26177 GCA_031388245.1 Variovorax sp. | reverse complement strand
AAATATTGCAAAACCCCGCGCTGCTCACGGCCAGCGGCTTCATGCTGTTTGTCGAGTTTTTTGCAGACAAAATCCCTGGTCTTGATTCCCTTTGGGATGTGGTGCACACGGTGATTCGCGTGCCTGCTGGCGCTGCGTTGGCCGGCGGCGTGTTTGGCGCAGATAGCGCCACCATGGGCACGGTGGTTGCGCTGATTGGCGGCACATTGGCTGCCACCTCGCATGCCGCCAAAGCCACCACGCGCGCGGCGGTGAACACTTCGCCAGAGCCGTTCTCTAACATCATTGTGAGCTTTGCCGAAGAAGGGCTGGTGATGTTCATGCTCTGGCTGGCCACGAATCACCCGTTGATTTTTGGCATCACGCTGCTCATCGTGCTCGTGCTCTCAGTGATGCTGATTGTGGTGCTGTGGAAATTCTTACGCGCGGTGGTGCGCAAAGTGTCAACGTTTTTTTCGGGGTCGCCGCAGGTGGCTTAAATTATGTTTAAAAAAATACTGATTGCCAACCGTGGCGAAATCGCCTGCCGCGTAGCCGCTACTGCCCGCAAAATGGCCATCCAAACCGTGGCGGTGTATTCCAAAGCCGATGCGCATGCCAAGCATGTAGCTGCCTGCGATGAAGCGGTCTACATCGGCGAGGGTGAGGGCAATTCACCGCGTGAGAGTTATCTGCGCTGGCAAGCGATTCTGAAAGCTGCCAAGGCGACAGGCGCGCAGGCCGTGCATCCAGGCTATGGATTTTTGAGTGAGAACGAGGAGTTTGCGCAAGCCTGCGCGGATGCGGGGCTGGTGTTCATTGGCCCGCCGCCCTCGGCGATCAAGGCGATGGGCTTGAAGGCAGAGTCTAAGCAACTGATGGAAAAAGCAGGCGTGCCGCTCGTGCCGGGATATCACGGCAAGAATCAAGATGAAGCGCTGCTGCAAAAGGAAGCAGACGCAATAGGCTACCCCGCGCTGATCAAGGCCAGCGCTGGAGGCGGCGGCAAGGGCATGCGCATCGTGGAGAAATCAGAAGATTTCGCAGCGGCGCTGGCTTCCTGCAAACGCGAAGCGATTAACAGCTTTGGCAACGATGAAGTGCTGATTGAAAAATATGTGCAAAAGCCGCGCCATATTGAGATTCAGGTGTTTGGCGATGCGCATGGGAATTATGTGTATTTGTTTGAGCGCGATTGCTCAGTGCAGCGGCGGCATCAAAAGGTGCTGGAAGAAGCGCCTGCGCCCGGGCTGCCACAAAGCATGCGCGAGGCCATGGGCAAAGCGGCTGTGGATGCAGCGCGGGCGGTGAATTACACCGGCGCAGGCACGGTGGAATTCATTGTGGAGCAACTTGGTGGCTACGATTCACTTGAGAAAATGAAGTCGAGCGACGACGGGCCGCCCCTAGGTGCGAGGGCCCCCTCGGGGGGCAGCGGCGACGCGAAAGCGCAAAGCGTGGGGGCAACCTTCTACTTCATGGAGATGAACACGCGCTTGCAGGTGGAGCATCCGGTCACAGAGGCGATCACAGGGCTGGATTTGGTGGAGTGGCAATTGCGTGTTGCTTCTGGTGAAAAACTCCCACTACAGCAAAGTGATTTGCGCATTTATGGCCACGCGATTGAAGCGCGCATTTGCGCTGAGAACCCGGATAACAACTTCCTGCCTGCGACTGGATCTTTGAATGTGTATCGCAAACCTGCACACTCTGCATTCGAGAGAAGCGATACACGCATCGACGACGGCGTGCGCGAAGGCGATGCGATTTCGCCTTACTACGATTCCATGATCGCCAAGCTCATCGTGCATGGCGCTACGCGCGAAGAAGCGCTGGCCAAGATGGATCGCGCTTTGTCTGAGACGCAAATTGTCGGCTTATCAACCAATGTGCAATTCCTGCGGCATGTGGTGGCAAGTGATTCGTTTGCACATGCGAAATTAGACACTGCACTGATTCAAAGAGAAGAAAAATCTCTGTTTCATCAAGAAAAATTGCCATTGGCCGGCGTAGTGTCTGCTTGGATAGCTCATGTTTTGATAGCAGAGCGCGCGAGCCAAAAGAATGATCCGTTCAGCAAACGTGATGGTTGGCAGCCTTTTGGCATCACCACGCGTCGCTTTGCGTTTGAGTGGCAGACCCAAGCCGTCAGTGCTGAGCTTTCCTATTGGCACGATGGCGCGTTGCTCCTCAAGATCACGCAGGGCGAGACTGCGCAGCAAGGCTTACTTGTCTGTGAGCATCTTGGGCTTGACGTGAAGCTCAGCTTCGGTGATCAGCGTTTCCAAGCTTCCGTGTATGCGTTCCCACATGAAAAAGGCCAGATTGCCGACGTGTTTACAGCACACGGTGCTACTAAAATAATAGTGATTGATCCCTTCATCCAAATCGCTGAGGCGAGTGCGCTTGCTGGCCGCCTGACCGCGCCCATGCCTGGCAAGCTCGTCTCGATCACCGTGAAAGCGGGCGATGCCGTGAAAGCTGGGCAAACGCTGGCTGTGATGGAGGCGATGAAGATGGAGCACACGATTGCAGCACCGAAAGATGGTGTGATCTCGGAAATTCTTTATGCTGCGGGCGATCAGATCAGCGACGGCGCTGAACTGATCCGACTGGCCACTTGAGGCGGGTGAGCCATGAAATTTCCTAGCAAAGTCCACATCATGGATGTTGGCCCACGCGATGGCCTGCAAAACGAAAAGCAGCAAATCGATGCTGCGGTGAAGATCGAGCTCGTCCATCGCCTGCAATCTGCTGGCTTGAAAGAAATCGAGGTGACGAGTTATGTGAGCCCGAAATGGGTGCCTCAGATGGCTGATAACGCTCAGGTTATGGCGGGCATTGAGCGCCAAGCCGGTGTACGTTACTCGGTGCTCACGCCGAATCTCAAGGGTTTTGAGGCAGCGATGGCCAATCAACAGATCAAGCCCGATGAAATCGTTGTCTTTGGTGCGGCAAGTGAAGCTTTCAGCCAAAAAAATATCAATTGCAGTGTAGCGCAGAGCATAGAACGCTTCGCGCCAGTCGTAGAGGCTGCTAAAGCGCGTGGTATCGCCGTGCGCGGCGCGATGAGCTGCACGGTAGGTTGCCCGTATGAAGGCTCTATCGCGCCATCACGGGTCGGATATTTGGCGGGGCTCATGAAAAGCATCGGCGTGGAGCGGGTTGATGTGGCCGACACGATAGGTGTGGGCACGAACAGCCAAGTACAGCGCGCATTTGAAGCTACGCTCATGCACTTTGAGTTGGCAGAAGTCTCGGGCCACTTTCACGACACCTATGGTCAGGCCTTGGCCAACACACTGGCCGTGTTGCAAATGGGTGTTTTCAATTTCCAATCGTCGATTGCTGGCTTGGGCGGCTGCCCGTATGCCAAGGGGGCAACGGGCAATGTGGCCACGGAAGATGTGGTGTACATGCTGCACGGCATGGGGATCGAGACAGGCATTGACCTGAATCAACTGATCGATGCGGGTCAATTCATCAGCAGTGCCTTGGGGCGAAAGCCAAACTCCCGCGCAGCAACCGCTTTGCTCAACAAGCGAGCCGGATGATTTGTAAAATTGCTATGAATTTTGTAGCATACTATGCATACAGAATGCCGGCAAACCTCCATTTTTGATCATAAAACGATGTCTACATCTTCTCCTTGCATTTCCGTCTGCCAGATGGACGCCGCCACTGGATGGTGTCGCGGCTGCTATCGCACGATTGACGAAATCATGGCTTGGGGGCAGGGCAGTGTTGCGTATCAGCAAGCGGTGTGGCAAACCTTGCCGCAACGCCATGCGCGTGCTGCTTTCCCAGAGGCTGAGCTCAATCAAGCGCTGGCGCTGCTTTGCAAGCAGGAGCGCATATGAAACACATCACTTTCCATTTCGATGTGATCTCGCCGTTTGCTTATCTTGCTTTTGAAGCGCTGCCCCAAGCGTTGCAAGGCATCAGCCACAGCGTGACTTACAAACCCGTGCTCTTCGGCGCGATCTTGCAGCATTTTGGGCAGCTCGGGCCAGCTGAAATCGCCCCCAAGCGTAGCTGGACATATCGACAGATCAATTGGCTGGCCAAGCTACAGGGCACGCCTTTGCACATGCCCGCCAGCCATCCGTTCAATCCGCTCGGATTGCTGCGTTTGGCAGTGGCTTGCGGCCATGAAGGCGCGTGCAATCGCTATGCAGCGCAGACCCTGTTCCGGCATGTTTGGCAAGGCGGCGAGGAAGCTGGTGATGCCGAGCGCCTGATCGCCTTGACCGAGCAGCTCAAGCCTGGGCGTGCAGTGCATGAGGCCGTCGTCAAAGCAGAGCTCAAAGCAAACACAGACGTGGCAATCGCTCAAGGCGTTTTTGGTGTGCCCACGTTTGAAGTGGATGGCCAGCTTTTCTGGGGGCTGGATGCCTTGCCCATGCTGCGTGCTTACGTGAGCGGCGACGAATGGTTTACCAAGCCAAGCTGGCAACTTGCTGGCAATCTGCCCACGGGCGTGGTGCGCAAAAGATCACCGAGTTGATCCTTTCCCGGTTTGGCTAGGGAAGTTGCGCATAGGGTTTCACCGTATTTTTGGCTCAAAATGAGGAAAACTGCACAATGCTGTAAGAAACTCGTCAGGCGTGATCTTGACACTTCATATAGTAAAAATACGTAGAGGCGGCACATGTTGTTGTTGGTGAGCATAGTCAAACTGTTGTGCGAGGTTGCCTTGCTCGGGTTGGCTGGGCGCTGGTTGCTTGGTCTGCTTGCTGGCGACAAAAGAGAAGCTAATTTTTTCTACAAAGCCCTCGAAGCGATGACCAAGCCATTTGTAAGCGCCGCGCGATTCATCACGCCCAAGGCCATCATTGATCGCCATGTGCCCTTTGTTGCGTTTTTATTGCTTGGCTTTGTGTGGATCATCAGCTTGATTGAAAAGGTGCGCATCTGCACACAAATTGGGATGGCGCTATGCAAGTAATGGATGTGATTCGATACAAAGCTTTGCGCATCTGGGCACGCTTGTTGTTGCGTGCGGAGCAGTTTGACAGTGCGCAATCTGTTTTTGAGCGCATGGCTCGCATGCAGCCAGATGATGATTACCCGCAAGCCAGCATGGCTTACTTGCTTACCATCACAGAACGCAAAGCGCAGGCATTTGCCATGCTAGAGCGCTTGACGCAAACGCATCCACAGGTCGGCATGCATTGGTTCAACCTTGGTTTCTTGCAAGAAGAAAAAGGCCAGTTTGAAGATGCCTGCGCATCGTTTAGCAAAGCTGTGGCGCTTCGCCCAGACATAGACCGCGCTTGGTATGGCCTCGGCCTGGTATTGATTCGCCTGCAACGCTTTGATGAAGCGATCAAAGCGCTCAAGCAAAACACAAAATTGCAACCCATGAGTCCGTATGGCTGGTATCAGCTGGCTCGCGTACACGTGGATCGGCAACAACCCGATGAGGCGCGGAAAATCATCCGTCATCTCAAAGGGTTTGAGCCCAAGGTAGCTGCTCAGTTGGAACGCGAAACGGGCCTGTCCGTCTCGCCCGCCAGTTGAGGGGCTTCCCGCGCTGCTGAAAAGCAGCACAGGCTGTTGATGCAATCGGCATGCAAATGCCGCAGCAGCTTTTCATTGTTTAACGATAAGGAGACTATGCAATGCAAGTATCAGCAAAGCATCAGGCCTATTGGTCAAAGAACCTGCGAGTCACAGCAATTTTGCTGGCGATTTGGTTCGTTGTGACTTATGTGGTCAGCTACTTCGCCCGCGATTTGAACTTCAACTTCTTTGGCTGGCCATTCAGCTTTTACATGGGAGCGCAAGGTTCACTCGCGATTTATGTTGCCATCATCTGGTTTTATGCCAGATACATGAACAACTTGGACCATGAATTCGGCGTTGCCGAAGAGGAGTAAGAACATGGCTGGAATGTCTCCTTCAACCGGCGGTAGCGTACGCTCATCTGCCAATGCTGCTTTCAAGCAGCAACTCAACAAAGTTTATGCTTGGTACACCGGTGGCTTCGTCGCCTTCGTGATCGTGCTGGCAGTATTAGAGCAAATGGGTCTGCCCCGTAACTGGATCGGTTTCATCTTCTTGCTCGCCACCATTGGCCTGTATGCCGGTATCGGCATCATGAGCCGCACCAGCGATGCGGATGAATACTATGTTGCGGGTCGTCGTGTCCCAGCGATTTATAACGGCATGGCCACAGGCGCTGATTGGATGTCTGCCGCATCGTTCATCGGTATGGCCGGTACGTTGTATCTGACTGGCTACAGCGGCTTGGCCTTCATCATGGGCTGGACAGGCGGCTATTGCTTGGTCGCGTTGTTCCTTGCGCCTTATATGCGCAAATTCGGCCAGTTCACCATCCCAGATTTTCTGGGCGAGCGCTATGGCGGCAACGCCGCACGCTTGGTCGGTGTGTTTGCAGCTATTCTCTGCTCCTTCGTCTATGTCGTGGCGCAGATTTATGGTGTGGGCCTGATCACCACACGGTTGACGGGTGTGGCGTTTGAAGTGGGTATCTTCTTGGGTTTGGGCGGTATCTTGGTCTGCTCATTCTTGGGCGGTATGCGCGCTGTCACATGGACACAAGTGGCGCAATACATCATCTTGATCATTGCCTACCTGATCCCCGTGATTTGGTTGTCTGTGAAGCAAACCGGTGTACCTATTCCTCAGCTCATCTATGGCTCACAACTTGAAAAAGTCACAGCCAAAGAAAAGCAATTGATGTCCGATCCGAAAGAATTGGAAGTGATTGCGATCTTCAAGAAAAATGCAGATGATTTGGGCGCTAAGCTCAAAGATGTGCCTGCTGCTCTGGCTGCCGACAAGGCGGCTGCCGAGAAAAAAGTGGCTGATTTGAAAGCTGCAAATGGCCCTGCCGCTGAGATCACAGCGGCCGAAAAAGCGCTGGCTGCTTTGCCAAAGGATGCAGAAGCTGCCAAGAAAGCTTGGACAGCTGCGCAAGCGTCTAACAATGCACGCGCACGTCCGTTGGCAGGCATGCCACAGCATGGTCAGCAATATGCTGGCAATCCAGATGGCGATGCCAAAGCTGTGAAGACCTTCGAGGAATCGCGTCGCAATTTCTTGGCACTGATCTTCTGCTTGATGGTCGGCACTGCGGCTTTGCCACACATTCTGATGCGCTACTACACCACGCCAAGCGTGAAAGAAGCGCGTGAATCAGTGACTTGGTCGCTGTTTTTCATCTTCTTGCTCTATTTCACAGCGCCCGCTTTGGCTGTGCTCGTGAAATACGAGATTTTCAACGTGCTGGTTGGCACGCCGTTTGACAAGCTCCCGGCTTGGATTGCGGCATGGAGCAAAGTGGATCCGAGCTTGCTGTCCGTCGTTGATATCAACAAAGATGGCATCATGCAACTTGGCGAAATGCGCATTGGTGGCGACATCATCGTGCTGGCAACCCCAGAAATTGGTGGTTTGCCCTATGTGATCTCGGGCATGGTGGCCGCCGGCGGCTTGGCTGCTGCACTGTCAACTGCTGATGGCTTGCTGTTGACGATTGCCAACGCACTGTCACACGATGTGTACTACAAGACGATTGACCCCAATGCTTCCACGGCTCGCCGCGTGACGCTGTCGAAAATATTGCTCTTGGTGGTGGCTCTCGCTGCTGCCTACACGGCGTACAACGTGTATGTGACCAAGCAGACGGATATTTTGTTCTTGGTGTCTGCTGCATTCTCGTTTGCTGCTGCCTCTTTCTTCCCGGCACTCGTGTTGGGAATTTTCTGGAAGCGTGCTTCAAGCATGGGTGCCATACTTGGCATGATCTCTGGCTTGGCAGTCACAGCCTATTACATGATCCAAAACCATGCCTGGATGCGCAGCATCTTCGGCGTGACCAGTCCAGTGGATCTGTGGTTTGGCATTTTGCCCATCTCTGCGGGCGTGTTTGGCGTGCCTGTGGGCTTCGCTGTGCTGATCATTGTGAGCTTGCTCACACCTGCGCCTAATGCGAAAGTGCAGGAGCTGATCGAGCACGTGCGCTATCCCAATATCAAGGCAGCTTGATGCACTGAGCTTTCATAGACCTCAAGGGCTTTGAAAGTCCATCAGCCCGGCATGACGAAAGTTGTGCCGGGTTTTTTTATGAATCGCGCCATCCAGCACAGTCTCCACGAATCAGCCAACACGTGTAAGATGATCCAACATTACACGAGTAAGCGAGCAACTGCTGCTGCAAGGAGCATGGCGTGACTGTCAGTAAAACGGTGTTGGGTATGCAAGTGATGAAAGATCGCTCCGTAAGCCTGAGTGCGCAGCAGCGTTCGGCGCTGATCTTGTGTGATGGCCAACGCAGCGCAGATGAGATCGTGAAAATGACGGCTGCTGTTGGTGTGAGCTTGCAGGACATTGAAGATTTGGTCGCGCTCGATTTGGTGACGATGAATGACATTTCAGGCAGCAGCCTTGCATCAGAAAGCTTGGGTCAGAATGCTGATTCTGTGCAAACATTGCCAACTTCTGCGGCCAGCGGCGCAGAAGATGCTGACCTCGCGGCAGCGCTCAATGCAGCCATCACTTTATGCTCAAGTCTGGGTTTTAAAGGCTTTGGCCTGAATATGGCATTGACAGGTGTTGATAATCTTGAAAAGCTGCAAAAAATAGCACCAGATATTCGCCGCGTTGCAGGCGATGCGAAATACCAGCCACTTCACGCCATGATTTTTGGCAAGCCGACGTAGTTCGGATCATCGGCGACTCGATGCATCAGTTGACTTCTATCAACCATTCGTGTGCGCATTTTCGGCAGCGCACCTGGGTATGGCCGTTGGCTTTGTCTTCAGAAAGCGCAGTAAACAGGCCATAGACTTTGCAATCTGGGCAATTGGCCTGATTGGCAATCACTTCTGCGTTCAAGAGCAAATACAAATAGCGCCTTAGCGCCCAGATGCCAATGCCGCCGCAGGCCACAATCGCCGCAGCATCAAATAACTTATCGCCAAGTGTGCCACCGCGAAACGCCTCAAAAGCTGCCATCATCCCAATGATGCAAAGAAAGGCAAGCACCATGTGCGCATGGCTAGAGAGCAATTCTCGTTCATACCATTTGCGAAAACCCACTTTTTTGATGCCATCGTAGAGTCGGGAATTGAGATAGTTCATCGGTGTCCATGTTAGCGTGTGTCTTGGGATACGTCAAAGACCTTGTGGCGGATTCGCTGGCCTGAACTCTCTACAATATTTGGGCTTGCAGCGGTATCTCCTGCTAACAATGCAAACGTCAGAAAGACAGCTCATGACTCAGGGCAGTATCCGCATCACTGGTGCGCGGCAACATAATTTAAAAAATCTCAATGTCGATTTCAAAACGGGTGAGTTGACAGTCGTCACCGGGCAAAGCGGCTCGGGCAAATCGAGCTTGGTGTTTGACACGCTGTTTGCCGAAGGCCAGCGCCGCTATGTAGAAACCTTCTCAGCGTATGCCCGCCAATTCATGGATCGCATGGACAAGCCGCAGGTCGATAAAGTAGAGGGCGTGCCCGCTGCGATTGCGATTGATCAGACCAATCCCGTGCGCTCATCGCGCTCTACTGTGGGCACGATGACAGAGCTCAATGATCATTTGAAATTGCTCTTCGCGCGACTGGCTAATTTGTATGATCGGCAAACGGCGCTGCCCGTGTTGCATGACAATGGGGACACGATTTATGCCCAAATTGTTGCACGTGCCAAGGCCTCAAACTTTACATCCGATCCCCGCCTTGTCGTGACTTTTCCGGTTGAGCTGCCGGCCAACACCACAGCAGAAGAAGTCGCGCAATGGCTCTCTGCCAGTGGCTTCACGCGTGTGCAAGCCGAGCGCGAAATCAAAGTGGCAGATGCCACGCGCAAAGTGCTCGATGTTGTTGCTGATCGTTTCAAAATCGAAAGCGCTGAGAAAGTGCGCGTGATGGAGGCCATTGAGCTGGCTTTGAAACGCGGCAGCGGGCGCATGAGTGTGTATGCGGGCGAAAATGTGGATGATGGGGGCGCTCAAGAGATATGGAAATTCTCCACCGGCCTGCATTGCCCTGAAAGTGATTTGCGCTACACGCAGCCCACGCCAAGTTTGTTTTCCTTCAACTCACCGCATGGCGCGTGTCCCACCTGCAAAGGCTTCGGTCGCGTGATCGGCGTGGATTATGGCTTAGTGATGCCAGATGCGCGGCTTACCCTGCGAGCTGGTGCGGTGAAGGTGTTTCAAACGCCTGCTTGGGGGGAATGCCAAGATGATTTGATGCGCCATGCCGAAGCAGCTGGCATTCCGCGCGACACCGCTTGGAGCAAGCTCACGCCCGAGCAGCAGCAATGGGTGATTCAAGGCAACCCCGCGTACAAAGAAGGCCAGTGGGGCAAGGTTTGGTACGGCGTGCGGCGCTTCTTTGCTTATCTTGAGACGAAATCGTACAAGATGCATATCCGCGTCTTGCTCAGCAAATACCGTAGCTACACAAAATGCCACACCTGCGATGGCGCACGCCTGCGAGGCGATGCGCTGCTTTGGCGTGTGGGCACGAAGAACCAAGCAGACAGTGCGATGCCGCCAGCCAAGCGCTTCTTGCCAGCGGGCGTGAAATGGTCGCGCGAGCAATTGGAAACTTTGCCCGGCCTCAGTTTGCATGACTTGATGCTCATGCCGCTGGATAAATTGTGTGCTTTCTTCGATGCCGTGCGAGCGGATTCTGGCCTCGATCCTGCAAGCGCTGATGCCCGTGCGTTAGCCATGCTTCTTGAAGAGATTTGCACGCGCTTGAAATATTTGTGTGATGTGGGCATTGGTTATCTCACGCTGGATCGCCAGAGCCGCACACTCTCTGGCGGCGAGGTGCAGCGCATTAACTTAACGACGGCTTTAGGCACATCGCTGGTCAACACGCTCTTCGTGCTCGATGAGCCCAGCATCGGCCTGCATCCGCGCGATATGGATCGCATCACCCAAGCCATGCTGCGCCTGCGCGATGCGGGCAACACATTGGTCGTGGTCGAGCATGATCCGGCAGTGATGCTGGCCGCAGACCGAGTGATTGATATGGGCCCGGGCCCCGGGGAGCGCGGTGGCTCTATGGTGTTTGATGGCACGCCCGCCCAGCTGCGCGATGCAGACACGCTCACCGGCGCATACCTCGGCGCACGCAAGCAAATCAGCATGGGCTTGAAGCGCCTCGTGAGCGGCAACACGCCGCGCCTGATCTTGGAAGGCGCGACGCAGCACAACTTAAAGCATGTGAGCATTGAGCTGCCTTTGCAGCGCCTCGTGTGCATCACAGGCGTATCCGGTTCGGGCAAATCCACCTTGATTCAAGACGTGCTCGCGCCCGCGCTCATGCGCTATTTTGGTAAAGCCACCGAGACACCTGGCGCACATGATCGCTTGCTTGGGGCAGAGCAGCTCAGCGATGTCGTGTTTGTTGATCAATCACCGATTGGCAAAACAGCGCGCTCCAACCCCGCCAGCTACGTAGGCGCTTGGGATGCTGTGCGCGAGATCTTCGCCGCTTTACCGATCTCCAAACAACGCAACTACACCGCCAGCAAATTCAGCTTCAACAGCGGCGATGGCCGCTGCCCTGCTTGCGGTGGATCAGGCTTTGAGCATGTGGAGATGCAATTTTTATCGGATGTGTATTTGCGTTGCCCTGATTGCGATGGCAAGCGCTACCGGCCTGAGATTTTGGAAATCAAAGTTGAGCGTGAGTATGGGGGTCAAAGGCGCAGCTTGAATCCCTTTGATGTGCTGGAGCTCACCGTGAGCGAGGCGGCCAAGCTGTTTGCGAATGACCGCGATGTGATCCGAGCCATTCAGCCGATCATGGATGTGGGCTTGGAGTATGTGAAGCTGGGCCAGAGTGTGCCCACGCTCTCCGGCGGCGAATCCCAACGCTTAAAACTAGCTGGCTTCTTGGCTGAGGCAGCGCGCGATGCGGCGAAATCTAAGCAACGCCTTGCCACCAAGGGCACGCTCTTCCTTTTTGATGAGCCCACGACGGGCCTGCATTTTGAAGACATCAGCAAACTCATGCGTGCGATGCGCAAGCTGCTCGATGCAGGGCATTCCGTGCTGGTGATTGAGCACAATTTGGATGTGATTCGCTCTAGCGATTGGTTGATTGATTTGGGGCCTGAAGGCGGCGATGCAGGTGGCGCTGTGGTGGCATTTGGCATGCCAGAAGATGTGAAGTACCACGCGACTTCGTTCACCGCGCAAGCTCTGCGCGAATACGATTCAGCGCTGGGTTTAAACGGCATGACAGTGCATGAAAAATCTGCTCTGCTATTAAATTATGAGCATTCTGCGCAATATAAAAGCCGGCAAGATGCCAAAAAGGCTTCAAGACAGAGCGATAACTGCATTCAAATCGTCAATGCGCGTGAGCACAACCTGAAAGGCTTGTCGGTCAATATTCCGCGCGGCAAATTCACGGTTGTCTCGGGCGTTTCAGGCTCAGGCAAGTCCACGCTCGCTTTCGACATTCTGTTCAACGAAGGTCAGCGCCGCTATCTGGAAAGCTTGAATGCTTATGCGCGCAGCATCGTGCAGCCCGCAGGGCGGCCAGAGGTGGACGCGGTGTTTGGCATTCCGCCCACGGTGGCGATTGAGCAGCGCCTCTCGCGCGGTGGCCGCAAATCCACCGTGGGCACGACGACGGAGGTGTGGCACTTTTTGCGCCTTCTATACGTGAAGCTCGGCACGCAGCATTGCGTGCACGATGATGCCGCTGTGCAGCCACAAACGGCAGATCGCATAGCTGCCCAGCTCATGACGGTTTATAAAGGCCGCCACATCGGCATCCTCGCACCACTGGTGATCTCGCGCAAAGGCGTCTACACCGAGCTGGCCGATTGGGCGCGCCCGCGTGGCTACACACATCTTCGCATCGATGGCGAGTTTCTGCCCACCACCGGTTTCCCGCGTATTGATCGATTCAAAGAGCACACGGTGGAGCTGCCGGTGGCTGATTTGGTGATGAAGCCAGAGAATGAAGCGGCGCTGAGATCTGCTCTGGAAACAGCGCTGGAACATGGCAAAGGCGTGGTGCATGTGATGACTTCGCTCGATGGCTTGAAGACTGCTATGGAGTTGAAAGCATCGACTGCCAAGATCGGCGAGATGCAAGTGTTTTCCACCAAGCGCGCCTGCCCTGTCTGCGCCACGAGCTACCCCGAGCTGGATCCGCGCCTGTTTTCCTACAACAGCAAACACGGCTGGTGCCCCGATTGCGTGGGCACAGGCAAACAGCTCACACGCGAGCAGCGCAAAGCACTTGATGATTCCGTGCGTGATGACGACAACCGAGGCCGCGAGCAAAGCTTTGCCGAAGTTGAAGTCGAAGATGTGAGCGATCAAGATTGCGCAAGCTGCGGTGGCACGCGATTGAACAAGCAAGCGCGTTTTGTGAAGTTCAGCAAATCTGGCATCACAGATGTAGCGCGCTTGTCTGTGCGCGATGTTCGCTTGTGGATAGAAAGCCTCAAGCTCTCAGGCCGAGAAGCCGATATTGGCCGTGATTTGATTTCCGAGATCAAAGGCCGCTTGGAGTTTTTAGAAGAAGTGGGTTTGGGCTACCTCACGCTGGATCGCGGCGCGCCCACACTCTCGGGCGGCGAGGCGCAGCGCATTCGCTTGGCTGCGCAGTTGGGCAGCAATTTGCAAGGCGTCTGCTACGTGCTCGATGAGCCCACCATTGGCTTGCATGCGCGTGACAATCAAATCTTGCTCAACGCGCTGCACAAGCTCAGCGAGAAGGGCAACCCGCTCGTGGTGGTAGAGCACGACGTGGACACGATCCGCCGCGCCGAGCACATTATTGACATTGGGCCCAGCGCTGGCAAGCGCGGCGGCCAAGTGGTCGCACAGGGCTCGGTGGCCGACATCATGGCTGTGCCTGAATCGGCCACGGGGCGTTACTTGCGCGATGCTATGGTGCATCCGCTGCATCCGCGCCGCAAGATTGATGGTGAATTCAAGCTCACGGTCAAAAACGCCACGCTGCACAATTTGAAAAACGTGAGCTGCGATGTGCCGCTGAAGCGCTTGGTCGCGATCACCGGCGTATCAGGCTCTGGTAAATCCACCTTTGCAAGAGACGTGTTGCTGGCCAACGTGTATGCCGCCGTCACAGCGCGCGGCATGAAGCGTGAAGCGCCTGATTTCAAAGCTTGGAAAAATTGCGACGGCATCGATGCTTGGGCGCAGCTGGATCGCGTGCTTGAAGTCGATCAAACCCCGATTGGTAAAACACCGCGCTCTTGCCCTGCTACTTATATTGGCTTTTGGGATGCCATTCGCAAGCTCTTTGCTGAAACGCTTGAGGCCAAAGCGCGCGGCTACGCCCCCGGGCGCTTTAGCTTCAACACCGGCGAGGGCCGCTGCCCCGGCTGCGAGGGCCAAGGCATGCGAACTATTGAGATGAGCTTCCTGCCCGATGTGAAAGTGCCCTGCGAGGTTTGCCATGGTGCGCGGTTTAATCCCGAAACGCTGGCTGTGAGCTGGCGCGGCAAAAGCATCGGCGATGTGCTCACAATGGAGGTGGACGAAGCCGTTGAATTCTTCGCCACCATGCCCAGCATTGGACATCCCTTGCAACTGCTCAAAGATGTGGGGCTGGGCTATCTCACGCTCGGCCAACCATCGCCCACACTCAGCGGCGGCGAGGCACAACGTATCAAACTCGTCACCGAGCTGTCCAAAGTGCGCGATGAGGTCGGCAAGCGCGGCAACAAAGCCCCGCACACGCTGTATGTGTTGGATGAACCCACCGTGGGTCTGCACATGCAAGACGTCGAAAAACTCATCCACGTCTTGCACCGCCTCGTCAACGGCGGCCACAGCGTCATCGTGATTGAGCACGATTTGGATGTCATCGCCGAGGCCGATTGGATCATTGATCTCGGGCCAGAGGGCGGCAACGAGGGCGGCAAGATTGTGGCGATGTGTACGCCGGAAGAGCTGGTGCGCAAGAAGACACATACGGGGGTGGCGTTGGCTGATGTTCTAGCTCGTTCTTGAGCGCTTGCTTGTGCTCACCCCAATATTTCTACAGCACGTCTGCGCTTGAGCTACCTCACTTTGCGAATGTCCCCCGCATTGGCCTTCGGCTGGCGCTCCTCCTGTCTTATCCTCTCCAATTGCTGCCTCATCACTTCCGCTGTAGCTGTATATCCCAGAATAAATCACCCCTACCACCCGTTGTTCTTGTTGGAGCTCACCGTGCTTGCACGCCTTGGCTGCACATGACTCAATTTTCAAACTGTACGAAGCAAATTCTGCGCTGCAAAGGGGCAGTTGCAGCGAGGCTGTAAAAATCAAAATGCACCTTCATTGAGCGCAAAACTCAGCTAGGATGCAGTCATGATAAATGCTGATCTTCAACGTATTGAATGCGATCATGCTGGCGCAAGCCCTGGCACGCATCGCATGGCTTATTGGAGCTGGGGCTCAGGGCACCATTCGCATGTGGTGCTGTGTGTGCATGCTCTTGCACGCCAAGGCTTGGATTTTGATGTGCTGGCACAGAAACTGATTGGACCAGATGGCCAACGCTGCCGCGTGGTGAGTGTGGATGTTGCCGGGCGCGGCATGAGCGATTGGCTTCCTGATCCTGCACTGTATCAAGTGCCGCAGTATGCGGCGGATTTGTTGACGCTGTTGATGGCACTCAAAGGCCAGGGTGCGCAAACCATCGATTGGATCGGCACCAGCATGGGCGGCTTGATTGGCATTGCTGTTGCCGCGCAAACTGCGCTCATGCCTCAGCTTGGCGCACTCAAGCCACGCAAACTCATTCTCAATGACATCGGGCCAGTGGTGCAATGGGCTGCTTTGCAGCGCATCAGCAGCTATTTGGGCGCAGACAAACGCTTTGACAGTGAACAAGCAGCGATGGACTACATGTGGGAGATATCCACCAGCTTTGGCCCGCATAGCCCTGAGCAATGGCGCGAGCTGTGCAAGCCGATGATTCGGCCAGACATGTCCGGCAAGGGCACGCGCTTCAAATTGCATTACGACCCAGCGATTGCCGTGCCCGTGCGTGCGACAACGCCAGAGGTGGCAGCTCAAGGAGAAGCCATGCTGTGGCAGCTGTATGACGCGATTTCATCGGAGACCTTGCTGATTCGCGGTGCGCAATCGGATTTGATCAGTGCGGAGACGGCTGCGCTGATGCAAAAGCGCGGGCCAAAAGCCAAGCTGGTGCAGTTTGAAAATGTAGGGCATGCGCCCACCTTGGTGCAGCGTGATCAGCTGCAAGCGGTGGAAGATTTTCTCTTTGGCGCATGAAGCATTCGCAGAGCAATACCAGCATTGCAGATGCACAGCTTCAGCTTGCCGTGGTGGCGGTAGCCGGTGAGTCTTTTGCTGCCGATGATTTGGCGCTGGATGCGTTGCGAGGTAGGGCGTTAGAGCGAGCTATCGCGTTTGCAGAGCCCTTGATTGCGAGCGAGTCGCTGGATACCGGCGAGAACACCTTCGCTCATGCAGAAGCTGTGGCCGCGATTTTGCATGGCATCGGCGGCTCGGAAGCCATGCAAGCAGCAAGTTATTTGGTCTATGCCTGCGATCATCTGAACAAGCCGCAGGATGTCATCACCAAAGCCTTTGGCGCAAGCTATGCCACGCTGGCCGTTGAGACCACACGTCTGGTGCAAGTGCAAAGGCTGGCGCGCTCAGCTTCGTTGCGCATGCAGCTCAGCCCAGGGGCAGCGAGTCAGACGGAAAACATCCGAAAAATGCTGCTGGCTTTCTCACGCGATCTGCGTGTGGTGATGTTGCGTTTGGCATCGCGTTTGCAAACTTTGCGTTATTACGCTGCGATCAAATCCGAAGCGCCCCATACAGTAGCCATGGAGGCTTTGCATGTGTTTGCGCCATTGGCCAATCGCTTAGGCATTTGGCAAATCAAATGGGAAATGGAGGATTTGGCTTTCCGTTTCTTGGAACCTGACACCTATCAATCCATCGCCAAGCTACTGCTAGACAAGCGAGTCGAGCGCGAGGCCGGCATGATCCGATTGCGCGAAGATTTGCAGCAAGATTTGACAGCACAAGGCATTGCTGCACAAGTGCAGGGCAGGCCAAAGCATATTTACAGTATTGCGCGGAAGATGCGTGGCAAAAATTTGGATTTTTCGCAAGTGCTGGATGTGCAAGCAATGCGCGTGATCGTGCCCGACACTGCCGCCTGTTATGCCGTGCTGTCGCGTGTGCATGAGCGGTATGAGGCCATCACAGGGGAGTTTGATGATTACATTGCCAAGCCAAAATCCAACGGCTACCAGAGCTTGCATACCGTGGTGCACGATGAATTCAAGCGCCCGCTCGAAATTCAAATCCGCACGGATGCGATGCACCAACACGCTGAAACCGGCGTGGCAGCGCATTGGGCCTACAAAGAGGCGGGGTTGAAGGGCTATGCCGGCGTGAGCGCCACGGGCACCTATGATGCAAAAATTGCAGTACTGCGCCAGCTCTTGGCTTGGCAGCAAGATGTATCGGGCGACTTGCCAGCCAACGGGCAGCCAGCTCATGTTCTGGATGATCGCATTTATGTGCTGACACCCGAGGCCGCTATCGTTGATTTGCCACATGGCGCAACGCCAGTGGATTTTGCCTATGCGGTGCATACCAACTTAGGCCATCGTTGTCGTGGTGCGCGCGTGAACGGCCAACAAGTCACGCTCAACACGCCTTTAGCACATGGCCAGACCATTGAAATCCATGCTGCGAAAGAGGGCGGTCCTTCGCGCGATTGGCTCAACCCTGCGCTGCCCTTTTTGGCCAGCCCACGAGCCAAGGCCAAGGTGCGCGCTTGGTTCAATGCCTTGCAATCGGAAGAGACGATCGCACGCGGACGCGAGTTGGTTGAAAAACTTCTGCAGCGTGAAGGCAAAACAGCGCTCAAGCTCGATGATTTGGCTGCGCAGCTGGGGTTCAAAACGGCGGAGAGTCTGTTTGAAGTGGTGGGCAAAGATGAATTGTCTGTGCGCACGATGGAGCAATATCTGCGGCCTGTCGCAGCGGAGCCGGTGAGCGATGACGAGCAGGTGCTTTTGCGCACACAGCGTGTGGCTGAAAAGATCAGCACCAAAAAAGCTTCAGGCAGTGTGCTGGTGGTAGGGGTGGACAGTTTGCTCACGCAATTGGCCAAATGCTGCAAGCCCGCGCCGCCCGATGCCATTGCGGGCTATGTGACGCGCGGTAAAGGCGTGAGCATTCATCGCGCTGGCTGCTCAACGCTGCGCAGTTTGTTGGAAAAAGAGGGGGAGCGCTTGGTCGACGTGGCCTGGGGCGCTCCTAAATCGGAAGCCAGCTATCTGGTGGATGTGCTGGTGATTGGAGGAGAGCGAAGCGGCTTGCTGCGCGACGTGATGGAGGTTTTTTCAAAGGAGAAAACGCCTGTGCGCAGTGTGAAGCAGCATGTGGTGAAGGCAACGTGCTGGATCACCCTCACGGTGGAAATTCACGATGCAGCGCATTTGGCCAAAGTGCTCGCTGGTGTCACGCAATTGCAAGATGTGGAGCAAGCAAGACGAGCTTGAATGCTATGAATTAAATAGCATACTATTCTTTATTTATGCCGGGAATCGGCTTAAATGAGTCTAAATCTTCACTGTAAATCCACACACATATTGATACATAAAATAGATTGTTAGGACATTTGGGTAAAGCCTGTCAATATCAGAGCGTCTCAACTTGAGGCTTTGGGGAAATGTATCAACGTTTATATCTGGTGCGCGATTGGCGCTTTGGCGGGCTGGCTCAGCACCCGCTTGATGGAGGCGCCTGCTCGCAGTGCGCAGATTGAAAATATTGTGGTGGCCATGTTTGGCGCGTTCATCGGCGGGGATTTTGTTGCAGAGCAAATCAGCGGTGCCAAAATCGCAGAAAGCTTTCACATCTCATCACTCGCCTTGGCTGTGGCCGGCGCAGTGATCAGCCTGTTGCTGCTGATGCTGATGCGAAAAGCCGTTGGCCCGATGCAAAAGAGTCGCAAGAGTCAGAAAAAACGCGACTATTGAGGTGGGAGAAGCCGGCTTCGCGCTTGCTCGCTGATGCGATGTGCATTTTCACCTTTAAGCCTGTGATCGCTCCAGACCTGCCGCCAAGCGCGTGAGCCCTTTTCGCCGTGGCGCAGGCCGAGCATGTGGCGCGCGACGCTGTGCCATGCTGTGCCAAACTGCTCAGATCGGCGCACCATGTAATCGCACATTTGCGCTTCGATCTCTTCGCGAGACGCCACAGCACGCGGCGTTTGCGAAGAAGAATCGCCATAAAACGCATCGTCCCAGCTCGCCAACCAATAGGGGTTGTGATACGCCTCGCGGCCTACCATCACGCCATCGACATGCTTGAGATGTTCATTCACCTGTTCAGTCGTCGTGATGCCGCCATTGATACAAATCGTGAGCTGCGGAAAATCTTTTTTTAATCTATAGACCATCTCATAGCGCAGCGGCGGTATGTCGCGGTTTTCTTTCGGCGACAAGCCTTTGAGCCAAGCATTGCGTGCATGCACAAGAAACACCTTGCAGCCCGCCTCAGACAGCGTGCCCACAAAATCACGCACAAATTCGTAGCGCTCGGTTTTGTCGATGCCAATGCGGTGCTTCACCGTGACGGGAATGCTCACAGCATCCAGCATGGCCTTCACGCCATCAGCCACCAGCGCAGCCTCATTCATCAAGCATGCGCCAAACGCCCCGCGCTGGACGCGCTCGCTCGGGCAGCCGCAATTCAAATTGATTTCGTCGTAACCCCATTGCTCGCCTAATTTTGCCGCCTTGGCCAAATCAGCCGGCTCGCTGCCGCCGAGTTGCAACGCGACGGGATGCTCTTGTTCGTTGAAATCCAAATGGCGCGGCACATCACCATGCAGCAAAGCACCCGTCGTGACCATTTCGGTGTAGAGCAGAGTGTTTTTCGTGAGCAGGCGGTGGAAATAGCGGCAATGCCGATCCGTCCAGTCCATCATCGGCGCCACGCTCATTCGCCAAGGCGAATGACCGTTGACGGACTTCACGCCGCCCACTTCACCCAGCCCGTGTATGCCGTCACGAGCACCACCACGCCAAACACGATGCGATACCAGGCAAACAGCACAAAATTATTCGTGGAGATATAGCGCAGCAGCCAGCGCACGCAGAGCCATGCGCTCAAAAAGCTGAAGACAAGACCGACAGCGAACATCGGAATATCGGCCATAGAGAGCACAGCACGCTCTTTGTAGAGGCTGTAGATGCCCGCGCCGATCAGTGTGGGCATGGCGAGGAAAAATGAAAAATCTGTCGCTGCCTTGCGTGAGAGACCCAGCAGCATGCCGCCGATGATGGTAGCGCCGCTGCGGCTGGTGCCAGGGATGAGGGCTAGGCATTGAGCAAGACCAACCTTGAGTGCATCCAGCGCGCTCATGTCGTCAACCGTCTCCACGCGCACGGCGGTTTGTTGCCGTTTTTCTGCCCAGAGAATGATGAAGCCACCGATGATAAAGGTGCTGGCCACCACGACGGGCGTGAACAGATTAGCCTTGATCGCCTTGCCAAACAACAGCCCGAGCACGACAGCAGGCACAAAGGCAACCAACACATTGAATGCAAATTGCTGTGCTTTCTTGTCAGTGGGCAGAGCGAGCATTGTCTCGCGAATTTTCTGCCAATACACCAAGATCACTGCAAAAATTGCCCCAGTTTGAATCGCAATATCAAACACCTTGGCCTTCTCATCGGTGAAGCCGAGCAAGCTGCCCGCTAGGATCAAATGCCCAGTCGATGAAATCGGCAAAAATTCAGTCAACCCCTCCACGATGCCCATGATGGCGGCTTTGATCAGCAAGGTGATGTCCACGTGAAATCCTTGAAAATGGGCAAGGCTCTGATTTTAAGAGCATACGCCGCAGTCTTCCCATCAGCGAAAATGCAGGGATGACCACTGAAGGCACCAAAAGCCAGCCCCGCAATCCTCTGCATGGCCTCACGCTAGAGGCTCTTGTGACGGCGCTTGAGGCGCATTACGGCTGGCTAGGCTTAGCGCAGCGCATCCAGATTCGCTGCTTCACCATCGATCCGAGTGTGAGCTCAAGCCTTAAATTTTTACGCAAAACGCCTTGGGCGCGAGAAAAGGTTGAGAGCTTGTATTTGTATATGTTGCGTGAACAACAGCGCAGTCAGTCAGCACACAAGCCAGTGCGCAAATACGGCGAACCGTGAATGTGGCCAAGTCGTCAAGCGTGACCCGGTCGCACCAGATCACCTTGCCTGCAAAAGCTGGGGCACGCGCAGCAACACAAACTCATTGTCATCGGCTTCATTCGGATTGCGGCTCGAAGAGAAGGGTAAATTGTTGTCGTTGCCCACGATGATGTGCTCCGCATCGACGATATCCACATTTTCAATCGTGAAGAAGGGAAAGGCTAGCTTGCCGTTTTGTTTGGGTTTGCGAGCTAAATTTTGTGGATCGTTGATGACAAGCAGATCAATGTAGCCGATTTTTCGCACGGGGTTGTTGACGTTTGCTTCCGTCATTTCGATTTTGTAGACGCGCTTGATTTTGGGCAGATCATGAAAGCAGTTTTCCGCGCGTTGGATGGCACCGCCAACGGTTGGGCAGGCTTTGTCAGGTGTGCCTTCGCCGTTGTCGCGCTCGATCACGAGAGCCGTTGTTGCGTCGATCATGTTGAAATCGCCGATGGCGAGGCCATTGGCCTCCAGCACATATTTCCAATGGCGACCTGTCCATTTCTCAGTCTGCACATCGAATTCGAGCACGCGCAGATATTCGCGGCCATCTAGCTTTTCCAGATCTTTGGTGCCGGCATCCCACATTGCACCCTCTAGCATGGCGTAGAGTTTTTTGCCATCTGGCGATGAGGCCATGCCTTCAAAGCCGCGCGAGCGGCGCACGGTGAAGTCTAAGGCTAGGTTTGGTGCAGCTGGCGTGGTGATGGCAGGGTGATCTGGCGAACGAGCAGGCTTGCCATCGACCAAAGTTTCAAACACCGCCAGCACTTTGCCGCTCATATCTGCTTTGATGAGCCAAGGCCCAAACTCATCACCGATCCACAGCGCTCCACCTGCGAATTGGAAGCTCTCCAGATCAAAATCGCTGCCTGTCAAATAGCGTTTGGGTGTGCCTTCATGCACGATGCGAAAGGGCACTTTTTTATCAGGATCGTGCAGAAAAACTGTTTGCAAGCGATTGAGCTCTCCGCTCTTCCAGTCGATGTTGTAGCGGTTCAAGTAAAGCATCGCATCCGGGGAATTGGCCTTGGAGCCAAAGCCGTTATCAGTCAACACCCAATAGCTGCCATCGCTCATGCGCTTGATGCCCGAATGGCCTTGCAGGGGCTGGCCCGCGAAGGGCAATGAAATGCCCGTGGGGCGATTGGCGGAGCGGCCTTCAACGCTGTCGAGCCGCTCTACACGCGAGCCGGTCGTGAATTTACCACTCATGCGCAGATCTGCAGGCGCGTCAGCAGGTGCTGCGATAAAACTAGGGGCACTCAGGATGGCGTGGCCAGCCAAGGTGGCGGGGAATTCGGTCTGTGCTTTGGCGTTGGGCAGGCAAACAATGGCTGCAGACAGAAATGCGAGGGCTGGGGTAAAGAAGCGTGGATTCATGGTTGCAGGGTGTGTCTTGTGGAGCCGTGGTGCGGGGATGGCGAATCAGAAAAGAGAGTTTCCAACCTCCACAAGACAAGCCTGTGATGTTTTTTTGACAACTGTGTGAAAAGCGATGCCAAGTTGTTGTTTTGTTGGCGCTGCTTGGTTCGCTGTCTGATCAGTGGATCAAGCAAGCAGCGATGGTTTCTTGTAATTGTGAGGCTAAGGCCCGACGCTCTAGCCCAGCTGTAGGAGTCGCTGGCATGAAATCGAGCTGTGCTGTGATGGGGCGTGCGCACATCATTTTCCAAACAGACGACAGCAGCGTATCGTCATCAATGTAGACAGGGCTCATGCTGAGTTCGCCGCTGGCCTCCAAAAAACGCAGCGCGACGGGCTGCACGGGGCTGCCAGCTGAAATGGCAGCTTGCAAGAGATTGCCATGAAAAGGCAGAAGCTGCTTGCCATTGCTGGTGGTGCCTTCGGGGAAGATTGCAATCAGTCGACCATCTCGCAGCATGTTTGCCACTTGATGCACCACGCGCAGCGCATCGCGGCGGGAAGCGCGTTCGATATAAAGCGTGCCGACATTTGTAGCGAGCCAGCCGATGACTGGCCAATATCGCACTTCGGATTTAGAGACGAAGCACACGGGCTGCGCGGAGAGCATCACCAAAATATCCAGCCAAGAGACATGGTTGATCACCACCAGAAGCGGGCCACTTTGAAGGGGCTGGCCATGGACTTTGACGGCCACGCCAAGCAATTGCAGAAAGCGCTTTGACCAGTCGGCCACGTGCTGTGAGCGCTGCTCATGCGTGGCTTTTGAGAAGCGCGTAAGAATCGTCCACATGCCATGCAGCAGATGCAGGCTACAGCGGGTGAGTTTGAGCAGGGCTAACAACGTGCGCATGAGCGGGTGGAATGATGTATGAAGAGAAACCGATGACAGAGCGAGATGCGCAGCAATCTAGGCCGTGCTGAAGCGATACACGCCATCTTGCTTTTGGCGATGCAAGCGGCCTTCAAACATCAGCAAATGCAAATGCGCCAGCGCCTCGCCTTGGGCGAAAGTGAGCTGATGCAGATCAAGCTCGCGCTTGAACATGATCGCCACGATATCGTGGGCGGTTTGTGGGGCGTTTGTGCAAGCTTCAATCACTTCTGCCAAGCGCTCTGCATGGTGCGCTTGCAGCTGCTTGATGCGCTCGTGCAAGCCAGTGAAGGGTTTGCCGTGGCTTGGTAAAACCAATGTGGCCTCGGGCAGCGCATTCATTTTCGCAATGGAATCGAGGAAAAGCTGCAATGAATTCGCTTCGGGCTCCAAGTCATACACGCTCACATTGGTGGAGATGCGCGGCAAGATCATGTCGCCGCTGACAAGTAACTCAAGCGCAGGACAATGCAAGGCCATGTGCTCGGGAGCGTGGCCATAGCCTGCGATGCAATGCCAATCGTGCTCACCGATTTTGATGCGCATACCATCCATGATGCGTACATAGCTGGAAGGCACACGCGGCACCATGTGTGCGTAGTAGCCTGTGCGCTCACGGATTTGCTGCAAATACACTGGGTTGCGCATGCCATGAGATGCCACAAAAGCGGCTGCAGCATCGACGCCATGCCCAGCCGCCACTTGGCAGGCCATTCGGGCGGCGTTGAAATCTGTGGCGCTGATCCACAAACGGCAGGTGTGCTCGGGCGTGCTCCAGTGCTCGCACAGCCAATGCGCTAGGCCAATGTGGTCAGGATGCATGTGTGTGACGATCACGCGAAGGATGGGCAGGCCTTCCAGCTCATTCGCAAATATTTGCTGCCATTGCTCGCGACTCTCTGCACGGTCGATGCAACAATCCACCACTGTCCAGCCATCACGTCCGTCGATGCAATCGCGCAGCAGCCATAGATTGATGTGATTCAGCGCAAAGGGCAGCGCCATGCGAATCCATTTCACGCCGGGAACAATCTGCAATGTGCCGCCGGCTGGCGGCAAGGTCTCGCTGGCGGCGTTGTCCAACGGGTAAGTCAGCAATGCTTCTAGTGCGTTCATAGATTTCTTGTATAGTTGACGTTAACGTAAACGTCAATCGTAGAGCTTAAGGCAAAAAAACCGATTGTCGATGTCACTTTAGCAACTGCCTGAATGAATCCTTTGCCCATGACGACCTACTCGATCAGCGATTTTGCCCGTGAATTTGATTTGACCACACGCGCTATTCGCTTCTACGAAGATTTGGGGCTGCTCTCCCCTGAGCGAGCCGGCGCGGGCGGCAGGGCGCGCGTGTACAGCGCCAAGGATCGCACCCGCTTGAAGCTCACACTGCGCGCCAAACGGTTGGGCTTTTCGCTCACCGAGGCGAAAGAGATCATCGATATGTATGAGAGCCCGCGCGATACCGTGCCGCAGCTCAAAAAATTTCTCGCTGTGTTCAGCGCACATCGCAGCGAAATGGAAGAGCAGCTTGCTGAGCTGCAAGTGCAGCTTGATGAGATCAAGGCGCATGAGAAAGAAGCCAAAGCGCTGCTGATGAAAAGTGAAAAAGCAAAATGAACGCCATGCACAAACGAATCGAGTCAAGTTTTCAGCGGCAAGGCATGATGCAGGCGCTGGGCTGCTCTCTGGTCAGTGTTGAACAAGGCAAAGTGGAATTTGCGCTTCCCATGAGCGAAAAGGTGACGCAGCAGCAAGGCGCGTTCCATGGCGGTGCATTGGGCGCGCTCGCAGATATTTCTTGTGGCTATGCGGCGCTGACTGTTGCGCCCGAAGGCATGGAAGTCACCAGCGTGGAATACAAAATTAATTTTGCGGCGGCGGCCACAGGCGAGCGCGTGCATTGCGTGGGCGAAGTGCTCAGAGCAGGGCGCACCTTGGCGGTTTGCAAAGCTGAGATTTTTGATGTGAAAAACGGCGAGCGTAAAAGCTGCGGCTTTATGCAAGCCACCATGATATTTGTTGAAAAAAGGTATTGAGATGAGCAACCTACCCGGGCTAAATTTCCAACTTGGAGAAGATATTGATGCGCTGCGTGATGCCGTGCGCGAATTTGCGCAAGCGGAGATCGCACCGCTGGCGCATGATGTGGATAAAAACGACCAATTCCCCATGCACCTTTGGCGCAAAATGGGCGAGCTCGGTGTGCTTGGCATCACGGTAGAAGAAGAGTATGGCGGCGCAGGCATGGGCTATTTGGCCCACATGATCGCGATGGAAGAAATTTCGCGTGCCTCGGCATCGATTGGCTTATCTTATGGCGCACATTCCAATCTATGCGTCAACCAAATTCGCCGCAACGGCACGCCAGAGCAACGCTCGAAATACTTGCCTAAGCTGATCTCCGGCGAGCATGTGGGGGCGCTGGCCATGAGCGAGCCGGGCGCGGGGTCTGACGTGATCAGCATGAAATTAAAAGCGGAAGACAAAGGCAGCTATTACTTGCTCAACGGCAGCAAAATGTGGATCACCAATGGCCCCGATGCCGATACGATGATTGTCTATGCAAAGACAGAGCCCGAGCTGAATGCGCGCGGCATCACCGCCTTCATCGTCGAAAAAGGCATGAAGGGCTTCTCCACCGCGCAAAAGCTCGACAAGCTGGGCATGCGCGGCTCGCACACAG
>JANNED010000178.1:0-6206 GCA_031388245.1 Variovorax sp. | reverse complement strand
CGCTCGCCTGCCACGTGACGTGCCCGAAAAAGCCGAGGGCTTTCCTTCAAGCACTCCACCCGCTTGATCCGAGCTGCGATCTTTTGTAGCGTTTTAATCCCGGCTGGCCGCGCTCGACTAGGAAAGGCTTCGTTTTTTCAGACCCATCCCACAGCGGATTGAGATAGTTGGCGTGTCGTTTCATGAGTAAACACAAAAAGAGGCACAATTTCACATGGCAACACACAAAATTGGAGCATAAGCACATGCCAAAAACGCAGCTTAAGAAACTAGTTATAGAGAATTTTCGTGCATTGCAAAATGTACAAATCGAATTTGGTGATCACATAACAGTTGTGTGCGGGAAAAACGGCACATCCAAATCATCAATACTCGGCATTGCCGCACAAATTTTCAGTTTCGAAAAAGATTACTCTACAAACAGGAATTTACCATTTCGGCAAATTGCTGGTGATTCGTTCAAGTCCCAATACAGCGAACATTTTAGAATCTCGGACAAATTCGATATACCAGGATCTATGAAGGTCAACATCGAATTGCAAGATGGGTACTCTGATCAGCCAGCCACAGCCAAGTTGGAGCTTATGAAGCGACTATCTGAGAAAGGCAGCACACTTCCACGGCCAGTGGTCAGAAACAACAGCACAGCTGTTGGAAGTTCCAACCTAAGCAGGAACTTCACGCATCCTGTCATCTTTCTGAGCTTAAAGCGTCTCTACCCGATTGCCGCTAGAAAGTATGACGTTAGTGACTTCGATTACTTAAAAAAGCACAAACAGGAATTTATAAGTTTAACCAATGAGCTTTTAAATCGCAGTTCGTCTTATGCGACTAGTACAGACGGCACGATCAGTTCTGCAGTTGCACACAGCGAGAACTATGATCATGAATCCGTTTCCGCAGGTGAGGATAATGCTGGACAGATAGCCCTTGCGTTGATGTCTTTCAGAAAGTTAAAAGAAGAATATTCCGATTACAAAGGAGGCTTATTATTAATTGACGAAGCTGATGCCGGTTTGTTTCCGACAGCTCAGTTGAATTTGCTGAAGATGCTGAATCGCGAATGCAAGAAGCTCGATCTCCAAGTGATCATGACATCTCACTCACCGGGGTTGATCGAATATGCGTTTGAGCAAAGCCAGCACCCACACAGCAGAAGATTCAGGACGGTTTATTTGAGCAACACATATGGCACTGTCCAAGTGATGCAAGATTGGTCTTGGGCTCAAATAAATGCTGACATTAACACTAATACTATCGCGGCAGCTTCTGGGAACTCATTACCCAAGGTCAATATCTATTTTGAAGATAAAGAAGCCATAGATTTTTTCGCAGCCTTGATGAGCAGACAACCGATAAAGAAGTTCACATCTCCAATGTCGGAGGTAACCCTTGGTTGCACTAATTACGTAAACTTAATTAAGAGCAAAGTACCTGAATTTGCAGAAAAAAGTATCGTTTGCCTAGATTCGGATGCCGCGAAATATGTCAAGGGGAAAATCTTTAAGACGGTAATTCTCTTGCCTGGAGGATTACCTCCAGATCAATTAATTTTTGAGTACTTGTACAACCTTGCTGCCGATCACGAATTTTGGACCAATGAAATACAGTTCACGCGAGATTTTTTTACAAACTCATTTCGTGAATTAATCGATGCTTTCGCGATCAATGGAAGTACTACAGATATAAAAAAACGTTTGGCTGCATATCGCGGTGAAACAAAGCCAAGAGATATTTTCAAGCAGTTTTACAAGAGCGAAAATTTCCAGCAATTGGTATCCTCTTCCGCTAAGTCATACAATCCATGGAAGTATTGGATAGAAAGCAATGCAGTAGCCACCAACGAATTCTTGGCGAACTTCAAGAATACTATCCACGGGGTAATGAGAGACGGATATACCGTTGATACTTCTAAGCTGACCGTGTTAAAAGTTAATCTGAAGAAAGTTGACGATGTTCTCTAACCGCCTGTATAGCCCCTTGCGCTACCCGGGCGGGAAAGCGCCATTCGCCCCATTCATTGCGCAAGTAATGGCAGACAATGGCATAGCTGGTGGTCATTATTTGGAGCCTTATGCAGGTGGAGCTGGGGTTGCACTCGATTTACTTTTTCAAGGCAATGCCAGTCATATTCACATCAACGACGCTGACCCCGCTGTTTACGCGTTTTGGATGTCTGTAACCCAGCATTCCGGCTCGCTTTTGCGGCTACTTGATTCGACACCAATTAATATCAACGAATGGTTTAAGTGGCGCTCTGTTCTGCGTGAAGAGCGGCCTGCAAGTCTAGTAGAAAAGGGCTTCGCAACCTTGTTTATGAATCGGACTAACCGATCAGGAATCCTAAAGGCTGGCGTTATCGGAGGGAAAAATCAGGATGGCGATTACAAGTTGGATGCCAGGTTTAAAAAAGAAGTCGTGGCTTCACGCATAGAGGCAATAGCAAAGCGATCTGAGGACATTTCGGTCTATTGCGAGGATTCTTTGCAGCTTCTGAATCGCTGCTCGGAGTTTCTTCCGAAAGAGTCTTTGATTTACCTAGATCCCCCCTACTATGTTAAGGGCAAGGGTCTTTATCGAAATTATTACGAGCATGATGATCACGTAGCTATTGCTAGGACAATTCAAAGGAAAAAATTCAAGTATCCATGGGTTGTTTCTTACGACAACACAGAAGAGATTTGCACTATGTACCAGCTAAGTCAGTCGTTGACCTACGGATTGAATTACACCGCACAACGTCGCTACGTAGGTAGTGAGGTGATGTTTTTTAGCGCGGACTTAGAAATTGCCGAGGACGTGCTTCCTAAGCTGAAACAAGCCGCCTAATTATTAATGGGTTTGTCATGAGTGATGTTGCGTCCTATCTCCTGCGCCTGCCACGCTCACTCAAGGCGGGCATTGAGCGTGTGAGCAAGCGCGATGGCACGAGCGTGAATCAGTTTGTGGCGATGGCTGCTGCGGAGAAGCTGGCGACTTTGGAGGCTGAGGATTTCTTTCGCAGCCACATCGCGAGCGCTGATTTAGCCGCTTTTGATCGCATCATGGCCAGAAGCGGTGGGCAGTCGCCACGCGAGGGTGATGAGCGATAGTATTATTTTGATAGCACTCCACGCAGTATTTATGCCGGCTACCTGCTATTTTTTCTTTAAATTCTCTCGATAAAACGCAACGACGCACCAACTACCTCTACCCGCTGCGTGAGGGGTCTGAAAAACCTGAGGGGTTTCCTCGTCGAGCGGGCGGCCAGTAAGTCTTGGCAAACCAAACAATCCATCAAATCAAATAATCCATTGGATTACAATTCAACGTATGATAGCCACCGCTGAGTTGCCGGAATACATTCGCAGGGCAGACAAGCTGCTCAGCCTTGGTGAGCGCATTGACATCATCAATTACCTTGCCGCGCATCCGAAGGCGGGTGATTTGATGGAAGGCACTGGCGGCATTCGCAAGCTGCGCTGGGGTCGCGGAGATTCTGGCAAGTCAGGCGGGGTGCGGGTGATTTACTACATGCACAGCGAGCAAATGCCGCTGTATTTGCTCACGCTTTTTGCTAAGAATGAACGCGCCAACTTGAGCAAAGCGCAGCGTAATGCATTGGCAGATTTGGTGGATGTGTTGGTTCAAATTTGGTTAGAGGAGTGAAGGAGATTTTTTATGGCTAACGCTTTCGACAGCATCAAACAGGGCCTCACTGAGGCCATCACACACGCGCAAACGCGCGGCAAAAAGCCTGCGGGCGTTAAAACCTATCAACCGCAGGCAGTGGACGTATCGCACCTGCGACAACGCCTGAGCCTCACGCAAGAGCAGTTTGCAGCTCGCTTTGGCTTTTCCGTGGCGACCCTGCGCCATTGGGAGCGCGGCGACCGCTCACCCAGCGGTGCATCGCTGGTGCTCCTCAACGTGATTGACCGCAACCCCAAGGCGGTGTTGCAGGCTCTGGCTTGAGCTATTTGTGCATGTTTTGGTTAGGGAGCTTGTCAAGCGTGATGTTGCAACCTATCCGTTAGGCCTGCCGCGCTCACTCAAGGCGGGCATTGAGCGCGTGAGCAAGCGCGATGGCACGAGCGTGAATCAGTTTGTGGCTATGGTTGCAGCGTAAAAGTTGGCTACTTTGGAGGTTGAGGATTTTTTTCGGAGCCGCATCGCAAGCGCTCATTTTGCTGCTTTTGATCGCAACATGGCGAGAAGCGGTGGCCAGAGGCCGCGTGAAGGCGATGAGCGATAGTATGATTTTGATAGCACTCTGCGCAATATATAAGCCGGCTACTTGCTGTTTTCGCTTTAAATTCTCTCGATAAAACGCAACGACGCACCAACTACCTCTACCCGCTTCGTGATGGGTCTGAAAAAGCTGGGGGCTTGCCTCGTCGAGCGCTGCCAGTCAAGCTTAGAACACTACAAAAAATCGCAGCTCGGAGCTAGCGGGTAAGAGTGCCGCAAGGAAAGCCTTCGGGGTTTTCGGGCACGTCACGTGGCAGGTGAGCGGGTTGCTTGAAGGTGGAGCCGTCAAACTTTGCAATGTGAATACAAGGCCAAGGCGCAGGTTTGCGACAATAGCGCCATGACCGTAGCCCCGCAACTCCTCCACACTGTCCCCGTCAGCCTTGAAGGCCGCTCTTATCCGATTCAGATAGGCTCTGGCTTGCTGGGCGACCCGAGCACTTATGCCAAGCTGCCCAAAGCCAGCAGCGCATTGATTGTGACGAACAACACGGTCGCGCCGCTGTATGCGCAGCAACTCGCTGCTGCCTTGCAGGCGCGCTACCCGCAGGTGCACACGCTTGCGCTGCCCGATGGCGAGGAGTTCAAAACTTGGGAAACGCTCAATAAGATTTTCGACCAGTTGCTCAGCAGTGGCGCAGACCGCAAGGCGACGCTGTTTGCCTTGGGCGGCGGGGTGGTGGGGGATATGACGGGGTTTGCGGCGGCTTGCTATATGCGGGGGGTGCCGTTTGTGCAGGTGCCCACCACGCTGCTGGCGCAGGTGGATTCAAGCGTGGGCGGGAAGACGGCGATCAACCACCCGCTGGGCAAAAACATGATTGGCGCGTTTTATCAGCCGACTCTGGTGGTGTGCGATTTGGATGTGCTCAAAACTTTGCCTGCGCGGGAAATGTCTGCAGGGCTGGCTGAGGTGATCAAATACGGGCCGATTGCTGACATGGCGTTTTTTGATTGGATTGAGGCGAATATTGATGGTCTCAAAGACAACAAGGGGGCAGGCAATGCGGCGCTGCTGGCGCATGCGGTCAAGCGCAGCTGCGAGATCAAGGCCGATGTGGTGGGGCAAGATGAGAAGGAAGGCGGCATTCGCGCGATACTCAATTTCGGCCACACCTTTGGCCACGCGATTGAAGCGGGCTTGGGCTATGGCGCTTGGCTGCATGGCGAGGGCGTGGGCTGCGGGATGGTGATGGCGGCTGTGCTGTCGCACAAGCTGGGTTTGGTGGACGCGGCTTTTGTGCAGCGGCTTACAAAGCTGATTGAGCGCGCTGGCTTGCCTACGCGCGCGCCTGCGCTGCCGCTTGAAGGCTGCGCTGATGTCGCCGCGCGCTACCTGCAACTCATGCGAGTAGATAAGAAAGCCGAAGCTGGCGAGATTCGCTTCATCACCATTGACCCGCCTGGCCGCGCTACTCTGCGCATTGCGCCGGATGCGATGGTGCGCGAGGTGATTGTGCAGTGCATGGCTACGTAACCACATAGATACTATCAATTCGATAGTACTCCGCGCATATTCCATCCCGGCTAACTGCCAAATTTGCTTCAAAAATGCACCATTTAAAGCCCTACGCCACGCAATCGAGCAACATGCGCACGCGCCGCTTTGCTGAGAAGCCCTCTGGCGCGGCCAATGAGCATCGCAGTGAGTTTCAAAGGGATCGGGATCGCATCGTGCATTCCACCGCGTTTCGGCGCTTGGTTTATAAAACGCAGGTGTTTTTGAACCATGAAGGTGATTTGTTTCGCACCCGCATGACGCATTCGCTGGAAGTAGCCCAGCTGGGCCGGTCGATTGCCCGCGCGCTGCATCTGGACGAAGATTTGGTCGAGGCGATTGCACTGGCCCACGACCTGGGCCACACGCCTTTTGGCCACGCCGGCCAAGACGCGCTGAACGACTGCATGCAAGACCACCTGGACGCGCTGGGCGGCTTTGAGCACAACCTGCAAAGCTTGCGCGTGGTAGACACGCT
>JANNED010000164.1:0-20279 GCA_031388245.1 Variovorax sp. | reverse complement strand
TTCTACCACTTTTTTTAATCCTCTACGCGGTGGTCGCCATAGTTTGGCAGCCTCCCATTTGGATTGCAGCAGCATATGCCGTGCTCAGTCTATTCACTTTTCTTATCTACGCTTTCGACAAGTCTGCCGCTGCTAACGGATCTTGGCGTATATCAGAGCAAGCACTGCATGCCCTTTCCCTTTTTGGGGGCTGGCCCGGTGCGCTTTTGGCGCAGCAAGTTCTGCGACACAAGTCCACCAAGCAGGAGTTCAGACAAGTTTTTTGGGCGACCGCTGTCATCAATGTTTTGGTGCTCTTAGTTTTCTGCACTCCCTTGAGAAAATTACTGAATCTGGGTTTGTAGAAGAACCGCCAACCCGCCGCAAGGTGCGGTGGGCGTGATCTGGTTGGGCGGTGCGGCCATTCGCGCTGGCTACAGAATGCGCGCGCCAGCTACGGTGTTGGTGCAAACCATCTCGGAGCGCCTGCCATCTTGCTGCGCGCGGTGCTAACCGACCAGCCAGATCGCGGCCACCGTGCCAGTGTGAGCGGGTGGTGTGGAACGGTTGAATACAGAAGCATCAGCGACTCAGAAGATGGCGGGCGCGCGCCGCAAAAACTGAAGGCAGATTACTATCAATTCAATAGCACTCTGCGCAGTATTTATGTCTGGTAGAAGACTTAAACGCTTTAAAAATCAGCTCAGATGCTTCCCAATCAGGCCAGCAATTTCAAACATCGTCACCGAGTCTTTGCCGAAGACGGGTTTGAGTTTGGCGTCGGCGTTGATGGTGCGCTTGTCTAATGTGTCTTGCAGGTTGTTGGCCTTGATGTAGTCCCAGAGTTTTTTGGTGACTTCGCCTCGGCCGTATAAACCGTCGCCGATCACGGCGGCTAGCGCTGCACTGGGTTTCAACGTACCGGCTCTTGGCGCTGCTTTGGCTTTTGGCACCGCTGATTTCGCAGCTACTTTCTTGGCTGCGGGCGCTTTCTTCGCTGCTGCTTTTTTTGCAGTTGGCGTCTTTGCTGCAACTGCCTTGCCGGCTACCTTCTTTGCAAAGGGCGTTTTTCCAGCCGCTGTTTTGCGCGGTGGGAATTTGCTCTCTCGGGGCTCAAACGCGAAATTCACTTTGCCGGCCTCAGCATCCCAAGCAAGGAAGGCTTTGAAAGCGCGGCGGGTGCGCATGCTGACGAATTTATCGAGCAAATCGGTTTTGCCGGTTTCCAACAATTTCGTCATCTGCTCGCGCTCGACAGGTTGCTGCAAAATGATTTGGCCACTCTTGAAATCGCAGCCCGGTGTGGGCTGCTCATGGGTGGGCACCGATTTTTCGCAGACGTAGCTTTTGCCAAAGGCTTTGACGGGGGCTTTGCATTTGAGGCATGCGCCGAGCGAAATCTCAGCAGATAAATCAACGATTTCACCGGTTTGAGCAGCACGCGCTTCATCGCCGAAATCGAATTCAAGTTTCCAATTTTTATCTTCTTCGCTGAATTTGATCACCATCTCAGCCGCAAAAGGCCAACCGGCTTTCGAGCGGAAGCCCTCTAGCGGGCCAATGTGCTTGTTGGTGATGAATTCTTCGACTTCTGCGGGCTCAAATGTGCGGCCCGCTGGCGATTTACCAAAGCTGAAACCACAACCTTCTGTGGCATCTACCGCGCCGGTACAGGTGTAGCGCCGATAGTTTTCTTTCACAATACCGCCGCAATTGGGGCAAGGCGCTTTGAGTGTGGCGTAGTCGCCCGGCACGGTGTCACGGTCGTATTCTTTGGCTTTGCGCACGATCTTTTCTGTCATGGCGGCGATATCGGCCATGAACTCGGCTCTGGAGAGCTTGCCTTTCTCCATCAGGGCGAGCTTGGACTCCCATTCGCCGGTGAGCTCAGGCTTGGAGAGCTCTTCCACGCCAAGACCTCGTAAAAGCGTCATCAACTGGAAGGCTTTGGCCGTGGGAATCATCTCGCGGCCTTCGCGCAGCATGTATTTCTCGTTGAGCAAGCCTTCAATCGTGGCGGCTCGGGTGGCGGGCGTGCCGAGGCCTTTTTCGCCCAAAGCTTCGCGCAGTTCGTCGTCTTCCACAAAACGGCCAGCGCCTTCCATCGCCCCCAGAAGCGTGGCTTCGGAATAGCGCGCGGGTGGGCGCGTCTTGAGGCCTTTGGCTTCTACCGCTTCGTTGCGCACCATTTCGCCGGGTTTGACAGCGATCAATGTCTTGGAGTTTTCGCCCTCTTTTTTCTCTATCTCGTCATCAGCTTCTTTGCCGTAAATGGCAAGCCAACCGGGCTTGACCAGCACTTTGCCTTCACTCTTGAAATTGTGATTCAGTGCGGTGGTGATCCGCGTGGTGATTTGGTATTCCGCGCTGGGATAAAACACCGCCATGAAGCGGCGCACGACGAGCGTGTACAGCTTAAATTCAGCCTCGCTCAAGTTCGAGGGCGATTGCAGCGTGGGAATGATAGCGAAGTGATCAGAAACTTTGGTGTTGTCAAAGATCTTCTTGGATGGCTTGATGTAATTGTTATTCAGTGCGAGCGTGGCATATTGCTCCAGATGCTTGTGGCCACCGTCGGCGAGCATTTCAAACGTCTTTTTAACCACCGGTAAATAGTCTTCTGGCAAGTAGCGTGAATCGGTTCGTGGATACGTCAATGCTTTATGACGTTCATACAAAGATTGCGCGAGCTGCAAAGTCGTCTTCGCTGAGAAGCCAAATTTGCCATTGGCCTCGCGCTGCAAGCTGGTGAGATCAAATAAGCCGGGAGAGGCTTGCGTTGAGGGCTTGGATTCTTCTGAAACGCTAGCCGCTTTGCTGCGTACGGCATCGGCAATCGCGCGGGCGGTTTTCTCATCCCAAATGCGATCAGCGCGATGGTCCGCATCTTCGCCTTTTTTGAATTTCGGATCAAACCATTTGGCAGGGTATTCACCGGCCTCTGCCAAGAAACTCGCGTGAATTTCCCAATACTCGCGGGCGATGTGTTTGCGGATTTGCTCCTCGCGCTCCACCACCACGGCAAGCGTCGGCGTTTGCACACGGCCGACTGTCGTCAAGAAGAATCCGCCATCGCGCGAGTTGAACGCCGTCATCGCGCGCGTGCCGTTGATGCCGACCAGCCAATCGGCCTCCGACCGGCTGCGTGCAGCATCGGCCAGCGGGCGCATGTCTTTGTCTGAGCGGAGCACATCAAAGCCATCGCGAATCGCCTGCGGTGTCATGCTTTGCAGCCAAAGGCGCGTCACAGGTTTGCCAAGCGGCGTGTGTTTGCCGCCCTTGTCAGAGCCTGCATATTGCTCGATCAATCGAAAGATCAGCTCGCCTTCGCGCCCGGCGTCGCAGGCATTGATCAGCGCGTTCACGTCTTTGCGCTTGGCGAGTTTGACGACGGCATTCAAGCGCGTCTTGGTCTTATCCACTGGCTTCAAATCAAAATGTGGCGGGATCACCGGCAAATTCGCAAAGCTCCATTTGCCGCGCTTCACGTCAAACTCCTCCGGCGCTTGGATTTCTACCAAGTGCCCCACGGCGGAGCTGACCACGTAGCCGTCGCTCTCAAAGTATTCGTCGTGCTTTTCAAACTTGCCTGCCGTAGGCGTGAGCGCGCGCACGATGTCTTGCGCGACAGATGGTTTTTCAGCAATGATCAGAGTCTTCATATAATCAGTTCCTCGCACGCGCACATGTGCGTGCGCACGCCTACGAGCGCACACGCACACGCGCACACGCACAATTCCAAGATAACAAATTTTTTGGCCGTTTGCCGAATTACTTTTCATGCCCGCAAAAAAATCTTCTTCGTATGTCCAGCCGCCTCAGCTGACCGAGCGCTTGATCGAGGTGCGTGCCTCGGGCATTCATGGCAATGGCATGTATGCGCTGCGCGATATCCCTGCGGGGCAAATGCTCATCGAATACCAAGGCCGCATCATCAGTTGGAAAGAAGCTTTGCGCCGCCATCCGCATGACCCGAGTCAGCCGAACCACACTTTTTACTTCTCGCTCGCCGATGGCCGCTGCATTGATGGCAACGACAATGGCAACGACTCGCGTTGGATCAACCATGCTTGCAAGCCCAATTGCGAGGCCGATGAAGACGAAGTCAACCAACGCGTCTGGATCAAGGCACTGCGTGATTTGAAAAAAGGCGAAGAGCTGTTTTATGACTACGGCTTGGTGATTGACGAGCCTTATACGAAGAAGCTCAAGGCGCAATACCAATGCCTGTGCGGCGCGAAGACATGCCGGGGCACGATGCTGGCGAAGAAATAAGCATGGCAAGGGTTTGGCCGGCAGAAAACATCTGGAGCCAAGTGATGGCGCTGGGTTTGCCATCGCTGGCGGCTTTCAGTGTTGAAATTCTGCCCGAGATCGACTCCACCAATTCCGAACTCATGCGCCGCGCACGCGCTGGCCGCACGGAGCCAAGCTTGCTCGTGGCCGAGCAGCAGACAGCCGGACGCGGGCGCATGGGGCGTGCTTGGCAATCAAACGAGGGCGATTCGCTCACTTTTTCTTTTGGCATGAATTTCTCACCAGCGAGCTGGGAAGGCCTGAGTTTGGCGGTGGGCGTGAGCGTGGCGCAGAGCTTGAGCCCGCCCAATGATGAGCCTATTGCACTCAAATGGCCGAACGATCTGTGGTGGCAAGACCGCAAATTGGCTGGGATTTTGATCGAAACAGCCTCTGTGCATGACGCAAAACAGCAAGAACGCTTTGCGGTGATCGGCATCGGCATCAACATCAAGACACGCGCTTTTGACGCCAATCTATCGACTCCACCTGCTTGGCTGCAAGAAATCAGCCCTTCGAGCAACCCGCAAACGGCCTTGGAGCGGCTTTTTCTGCCCTTGCTGGGGGATTTGCTCGAATTCGAGCGCGCAGGCTTTGCGGCCTTCTCCAGCCGCTTTGCCGCGCGAGATGGCCTGCATGGCCTCGATATCACCCTGAGCGATGGCCGCCATGGCCGGGCACAAGGCGTGGACGGCAGCGGGGCTTTGTTGGTGCATACTTCACAAGGCGTGCAGCGCGTGGCAAGCCAAGAGGTGAGCGTGCGACCGCAACGCACGGCCTAAATTTTTATTTTTTCATGCGATGCTGAGATTCCTCGTTTTACTGCTGGCTCTGGCGAACGGCGCTTACTTTGCTTGGAGATCTGGCCAGCTGGCCAGCCTTGGCTTGGCGCCAGCTCAGCAAACCGAACCGCAGCGCCTGCAAGCTCAGATCAAACCCGAGGCGATTCGCCTGCTGAATGTGACGGAGGCAAAACGCATCGAAGCGCTTGCCTCTGCTGCGCCCGCGAAAGCACCCGAATGCCTGCAAAGCGCACTGCTCGACGCTGCCAAAGCGAGCGCCGTGCGCACAGCCGCAGCCAGCTTGCCAACAGGCGCTTGGAGCTTAGAAGATGCCACCGAGCGCGCTCGGTGGATCGTTTACATGGGCAAATACGCCAATGCAGAGGCGCTGGCAAAAAAGAAAACCGAATTGCGCGATCTCAACATTCCTTTTGAAACCCTCAAAAACCCCACACTCGAGCCCGGCCTCTCGCTGGGTGCGTATGCCACGCCATCGCAAGCCAATGATGCGATGGCTAACCTCAGCAAACGCGGCATCCGCACCGGCAAAGTCGTCCAAGAGACGCCCGAGCGCAAAGGCCAGTTGCTCAAACTCCCCGCAGTTGACGATGCGCTGCGCTCGCAGCTCGATGGCATCAAAACCGTTGTTGGGGCGGCTGGATTGGTTATTTGTAAGGCTGTTTGAGCAATTCGCCGGCGTATTTATTGCACGGAGTGCTATTGAATTAGTAGTACCGTACCTTTCACCCTGAGCTTGTCGAAGGGTTCTGGCGCACTGTGCGTTTCGCTCCACCTTTTGCACCTGCGGCCTACCATTGGGACTTTTTTTGTGTGCCTAAACGCTTTGCCTCCAACTTAACTATGATGTTTTAAATTGCACGCGTAAAACCCAAAATGAATACTGCACAAGCATGAAAAATCCTTGGGTCGCTCTTCCAGATAAGCCTCCTTACGCGCTGAGCTCTGACGTCGTACTGATTGAAGCATTCAATCTCGAATCTAAAGACCATCACAAATTCGATGTCACGCTATTGCCCGAACCTTTTTTGGCTCTTTATCCGCGTTGGTCTTAGTGCTAACTTTGAATCCTAGCCTGAGCCCTGAGGATGCTGAAACACATGCTAAGCCAGAATTCTGTAGACTGGCACGACTGAGTCTTGAGCATCGATTAGCTCCCTATCCCTTTTTACATCTACAACCGAATGGTGATACGTCAGGTAGTCGGTGGTGGAAAACGCGAACGCGCGAGCTTGTTGAAGAAGTAGGGTTTGATGCCGTAGCTCGTAAATTAGCTTGCGTTCAGTTCATGCCTTACCACTCGACGAAATTTAAGAAATCTCGCTCTCTGCTACCTTCCCAAAATTACAGTTTCAATCTGGTTCGAAAAGCAATGGAGCGGAAAGCTGAAATTGTCGTGATGCGCTCTGACGCTCTGTGGATCAATGCCATTCCAGAACTTGCAAACTACAAACACTTGCATTGTGCCGCCAACCCAAGATCGCCGTATTTGTCTCGTGGCAATCTCAAGGGTAGCTTTAATACTGTGGCGCAGCGCTTACTGGAAAAAGGACAGCCAACAATCTCTCCAGCGGAGACCTTTGGGTGGTTGGATTGGAAATTTTTTGAAAGGCGCGCGGTGGCAGCCTTCAGCAAGCCAATGCCTCCATCGCCTGTATTTTCAAAAAGATTTACAAGCTAACTGCCCAAAGGTAGGCCGCAGGTACAAGCCTCAGAGCGAAGCAGCAAGCAAGAAATTACTATAAATTCAATAGCACTCCACGCAACAAATACGCCGGCCATATGCCAAAAAGACTCTGAAAATAGAGATAAAATACAGACTGTTGTGCTGCGCAACGTCAAATTTGTTCAACCCCGCAGCCATGTAGAGGACTACCATGTATAAAAACCTCGTTGCCGCCGGCGTGAGCTCTGTGGCGATCAGTTTTTCTTTTTTCGCTTCTTCTGCGTTCGCGCAAACCACTTCATCGCCCAGCAAAGCCCAAGAGCCTCTCAAGGCAGCTTGGGTTTATGTTGCGCCGCTTACCGATGCCGGCTGGGTGCGTCAGCACGATGAGGGGCGCAAGGCTGTTGAGGCTGCACTTGGCGACAAAGTCAAAACCACTTATGTTGAAAATGTGCCCGAGGGCGCGGATGCGGAGCGAGTGATTCGCGATTTGGCAGCGCAAGGCAACAAAATTATTTTTACGCCGAGCTTTGGCTACATGGAGCCCACATTGCGCGTGGCTCGCGACTTTCCCGATGTGCGCTTTGAATCGATCACGGGCTACAAAACCGCGCCCAATGTGGCAGCGGCGAATGCGCGCTACTACGAAGGCCGCTATCTCGCTGGCATCGCAGCCGGGCGCATGACGAAGACGAATCTGGCGGGCTATGTGGCGGGCTTTCCGATCCCTGAGGTGTTGCAGGGCATCAACGCTTTCGCTTTAGGCATGCGATCGGTGAATCCAAAAGCGCAGGTCAAAGTGCTGTGGCTCAACGCTTGGTTTGACCCGCCGAAAGAACGAGATGCGGCCATGACGCTCATGAACCAAGATGCGGATGTGCTCGCGTTTCACACCGGCTCCAACGCTGTGATGATTGCTGCGCAGGAGCGCGGGAAAATGGCTGTGGCTTATCACTCGGATATGCGCAAGGTCGCGCCTGATGCACAGATTGCAGCGGTGACGCACCAGTGGGGCGCTTATTACACCAAGCAGGTCAGAGCGGCGCTCGATGGCTCATGGAAAAGCGCCAGCTTTTGGGGCGGCGTGCGCGAGGGGATGATTCGAGTCGATAGTTTTGGCAGGCATGTTCCCCAAGCCGTGATCAATGAGATCAACGCAGCGCAAAAAGCCATTGGCGAAGGCAGGTTGATTCCTTTTGCTGCGGCTGCGCAAGATGTCTTGGACAACGAAGGCGGCATTCTGATCCCGCGCGGTGCGGCTCTGACGGATGGGCAAATACTGTCTATGAACGCTCTCGTATCAGGCGTGCTTGGAAAGATTGCAAAATAGTGGGGTGAATATCGCCGCCGCTTTCCCTTTAAAAGCTTATCGCGCCAGCCTGCTGCGTTTTGATGACGCAGGCCACGCTGTGTTCGATACCGATGGTTTGCTGGTGATGGATTCGACGGGCAAAGTAGCCGCAGCGGGAGATTATTCGCAGCTCAAAAAGCAGTTTGCGCACCTGCCCACACAGCATTTCCCCGGCCGCATCATCGCGCCGGGCTTTGTGGACATGCATGTGCATTACCCGCAGATCGACGTGATCGGCTCGCCCGCCGATGGCTTGCTGCCTTGGCTGGAGCATTACACCTTTCCAGAAGAAAAACGGTATATTGCCGGCGAATATGCTGCGCAAAGCGCTACGTTTTTTATAGCGGAGTTACTCCGCAATGGCGTGACAACGGCGCTGACTTTCGCCACCTCGCATGTGGCTTCGGTCGACGCAATGATGCAAGCAGCAAACACCGCTGGCTTGCGCATCATCACCGGCAAATGCCTACAAGATCGCAACTGCCCGGAGGGTGTGCGCGATGAGACGGAGCAATCGCTGATTGACACCGAATCGCTCATCCAGCGCTGGCACGGCAAAGGCGCTCGCGGCCAACTCGGCTACGCCATCACGCCGCGTTTCGCGCCCACTTGCTCGGATGCTCAGATGCGCGGCATGGGTGAGTTGGCGGCCAAGTATCCCGAGGTGTGGATTCAATCGCATGTGAGTGAAAACCAAGATGAAATCGCTTGGGTGAAAGAGCTGTATCCGCGTCACGCCAGCTACCTTGCCGTGTATGACAGCTTTGGCCTCGTGCGCAACAAAAGTGTTTATGCCCATTGCATCCATTTTGACGACGCAGATCGCGCTTTGATGAAAGCGCGATCTGCGTCCGCTGCTGTGTGCCCCACGAGCAATTTATTTCTTGGTAGCGGTCATTTTGATTTTTCAGCGGCGCAGGCTCAAGGCACGGCGCATGGTCTGGCCAGCGATGTGGGCGGCGGTACATCACTCTCACCCTTCAAAACCATGCTCGCCGCGCACTATGTCGCCCGCAGCAGCTCGCGCAGTAATGGTGTAGCTAAGCAGGCTGTGACGCTTTCGCCAGAGCATCTTTGGTGGCTGCACACCGCAGGTGCAGCGCAGGCGCTTGGGCTGCAAGGCATCGTGGGCAATTTGCAATCAGGCTGCGACGCAGATTTTGTCGTCTTGAACCCGCAAGCCACGCCCTTGCTTGCTCGTCGCACTGCCCGCGCCGCTTCGCTGTCTGAGCTCCTCTTCGCCCTCATCGTGCTGGGCGATGACCGCGTGATTGAACAAACACACCTGGCGAGCAGTTAAAATCTCATCATGTCAGCACACGCCCCAGACCAAACCGTTTTTGATCTGACGGCGCATTTTCTGATCGCCATGCCCGGCATGGAAGATGAGACGTTTGCGAAATCGGTGGTGTATTTGTGTGAACACACCGAGCGCGGCGCTCTCGGCATCGTGATCAACAAGCCGACCGACCTGACCATGCCAAAATTGTTTGCGAAAGTCGATTTGCCGCTGGATCGCAAAGATTTGCACGCCGCGCCAGTGTTTGGCGGCGGGCCGCTGCACATTGAGCGCGGCTTTGTGTTGCATGAAAAGCAAGTGGCCACGGCAGTCACTTTTGCAGACATGAAAGATGTGCCGCTTTCTGTGCCTGAGTCTGAAGAAGAGGTTGCGCTCAAAGCTAAGGTTAAAGCGGCAATGAGTTTGGAACAGCAATTGCTCGAAGCCTTGCATGAAGCAGTGAGCGAAGAAGCTCCCGAGAGCACGTTTTACGCCTCCTCACTCACGATCTCTGATGGCCTAGAGCTCACTACTTCGAAGGACGTATTGGATGCGCTCTCCAGTGGCGGCGGGCCGCGCAGAGTGCTCATCTCTCTAGGGCATGCAGGCTGGGCCAAAGGCCAGCTTGAATCAGAATTGGCGGAGAACACTTGGCTGCATGTGAAAGCCAGCTCAGAAGTGATTTTTGACACGCCAGTCGCAGAGCGTTATAGCAAAGCATTGAGCTTGCTTGGCCTGCAAGAATGGATGATTTCTCGTGATGTGGGGCGCGCATGATCGTGGCTAGCCGGCTCCTACGATCTATTCCCCAGCAGCAGCAATCCTTTATAGCTTTTGATTTCGGTTTGAAGCGCACCGGCGTGGCATCCGGTACGCGGCTCACAGCCACCGCAAGCCGTTTGCAAACTCTGCATATTGCCGGCACAGATGCTCGCTTTGATGCTATAAAAAAGATACTCAGCGAATGGCGGCCCGATGCACTCGTGGTGGGCATTCCAACCCATCCTGATGGCGCAGCGCACGAGATGACCGAGCGTTGCCAGAAATTCGCGCGGCAACTTCATGGCCGATTCAATCTGCCTGTGCATGAAGTCGATGAGCGCTACAGCAGTGTTGAAGCGGCTTCGCGTGGCGCAAAAGATTTAGACGCTGAGGCTGCGGTCATCATTTTGGAACAATTTTTTAGTGAGATCGAAGAATGAGTGCCTTTTCCTTGGATGCGCCCACGCTCTACCAAGAGCTCTTAAGAGGCGTAAAAAATTTGACAGAGCCCGAGACGAAGCTGATCGGCATCGCATCAGGCGGCGTGTGGCTGGCTGAGCGGTTGCAAAGCGATTTAAATCTTCAAGGCAAAGCTGGAGTGATCTCATCTGCCATGCATCGCGATGATTTCTCCAAGCGCGGCTTGGCGCACAGCGTGCAAACGCAGCTTCCCTTTGACGTGAATGGTCAAGATATTGTGCTGATTGACGATGTGCTCTACACCGGGCGCACGATCCGCGCGGTGCTCAATGAATTGTTTGACTACGGGCGGCCTTCGCGCGTGCGCTTGGCGGTGCTCGTTGATCGAGGAGGCCGGCAACTGCCCGTGCACGCAGATTTTGCAGCAGCGCGAGTGAATTTACCGCTCACACAATCTTTGGCACTCGCTCGCAGCGAAGATGGCCTATTCAGTTTCGAGATCAAGGAGGCTTGATGATGCCTAAGGAGTTCGCATAAATGCTCTACAAACGCAATCCCCAGCTCAATAAAAATGGCGAGCTTGTGCATCTGCTCTCCACCGAGGGCTTGCCCAAATCCATCCTCACGCAAATATTGGACACAGCGGCCAATTTCGTCAGTGTGAGTGATCGCGAGGTGAAAAAAGTGCCCCTGCTTCGCGGCAAGAGCGTCTTCAACCTCTTCTTTGAAAACTCCACGCGCACGCGCACGACCTTTGAAATTGCAGCGACACGGCTCTCCGCTGATGTGATCAATCTGGACATTGCCAAATCATCGGCCAGCAAAGGTGAATCTCTGCTCGATACGATTGCGAATCTCTCTGCAATGGCGGCTGACATCTTCGTTGTGCGCCACAGCGAATCGGGCGCGCCCTATCTGATCAGCCAGCATGTTGCACCGCATGTGCATGTGATCAACGCGGGAGATGGTCGGCATGCGCATCCGACGCAGGGATTGCTGGATATGTACACGATTCGCCATTTCAAGGGCGATTTCTCCAATCTCACGGTGGCGATTGTGGGCGACGTGCTTCACTCGCGCGTGGCTCGCTCTGACATCCATGCGCTCACAACGTTAGGTTGCGCTGAGGTCAGAGCCGTGGGCCCGCGTACTTTGATTCCTAGCGATTTGCGTGAGATGGGCGTGCGCGTGTGTCACTCGCTTGAAGAAGGCGTCAAGGGCGCAGATGTGATCATCATGCTGCGCTTGCAAAACGAGCGCATGAGCGGGGCACTGCTGCCATCTGCCCAAGAGTTTTTCAAAAGCTTTGGGCTGACGCCTTCGAGGTTGCTGCTGGCCAAGCCCGATTGCATCGTGATGCATCCGGGGCCGATCAATCGGGGCGTGGAGATCGCCTCGGAAGTGGTCGATGGCAAGCAAAGCGTGATCTTGCCGCAGGTGACGTATGGCATCGCGGTGCGCATGGCGGTGATGAGCATTGTGGCGGGGAATGAGGCATGAAAATACTGATTCAAAACGGGCGAATCGTGGATCCCGCATCTGGCATGGATGCCGTGGGCGATCTGGCGATTGCAGCCGGGCGGATTGTGGGTATCGGCAAAGCGCCAGCAGATTTTTCACCTGCGCGCACGGTGAATGCCAAAGGCATGATCGTCGCGCCGGGCTTGGTGGATTTGTGTGCCCGCCTGCGCGAGCCGGGCTATGAACACGAAGGCATGCTTGAATCGGAGTTGGCCGCTGCTGTGGCTGGCGGCGTGACATCTTTGGTCTGCCCGCCCGATACCGATCCTGTGCTCGATGAGCCAGGCCTGGTTGAGATGCTGAAATACCGCGCTGAAAAATTGCATCAATCGCGCGTTTTTCCAATCGGTGCGCTCACCAAAGGATTGCAAGGCGAATCACTCACTGAGATGGCCGAGCTCGCTGGCAGCGGCTGCGTAGGCTTCGGTCAAGCCGAAGTGCCGCTGGCGAACACGCAAGTCTTGCAACGCGCCTTGCAATACGCGGCTACCTTTGGCTACACCACTTGGCTGCGCCCGCAGGAGCTGCATTTGGGCAAGGGTGTGGCGGCCAGCGGCGCACTGGCGACGCGGCTGGGTTTATCGGGCGTGCCCGTCGCCGCCGAGACGATTGCACTGCATACGATTTTTGAGATGATGCGCAGCACGGGCGCGCGCGTGCATGTGTGCCGTATCAGCAGCGCAGCAGGTGTGGCATTGATCCGTGCGGCAAAAGCGGAAGATTTGCCAGTGACAGCGGATGTGAGCATCAACTCGCTGCATTTGACCGACAACGACATCGGCTATTTCGACAGCCGCGCACGGCTGGTGCCTGTACTTCGGCAGCAGCGTGATCGCGATGCGCTGCAAGCGGCTTTGCTCGACGGCACGCTAGACGCGCTCGTGAGTGATCACAACCCGGTGGAGGCCGATGCGAAAAATTTGCCTTTTGGCGAAGCCGAAGCTGGCGCGACGGGGCTAGAGCTTTTGCTCAGCCTTGCGCTCAAATGGGGGCAGCTGCACAAGCTCAATTTATCCGACACGCTCTCTCGCATCACATCCAAGCCTGCTCAAGTGCTGGCAAGCAGCTTGGGCACTTTAGCCAGCAGCGTAGGCCGTATGAATGTAGGCGGTGCAGCGGATGTGTGCATCTTCGATCCGCAGGCCGAATGGAGCGTGTCGCATGACACGCTGCGCAGCCAAGGCAAGCACACCCCGTTTGCGCACGACATGGGCGGCAGTGTGATGCCGGCGCGCGTGAAGATGACGCTGGTGAACGGGCAAATTGCTTTCGACACGATAAACTGACGACACATGGAAAACACCACGAATCTCACCGAACAACGCCTTGCCGATGCATGGGCCGTGCTGCAATCACATTCGCAGCATATTGACAGTTTGCAGCCCGATGCGAATCGCTTGGCTTTTGCAGATCCTGAATTTATTTTGCGCCGCGAGCTGCGCGGCGTGCGCATGCAAATGGAAATGCTCAAGCCCGAGCTGGGGCAAAGCGAGGCGGGGATTGACAACACCATCGTCGTATTCGGCGGCGCACGCTTTTGCAGCCCGGAAGATGCACAGGCCGCTTTGGCGGCAGCACAAACTGGTGACGATGCACAAGCACTGGCCAAAGCCCAGCGCTTGATGCGCAATGCGCCCTACTACACGCAGGCGCGCGAATTTGGCAAACGGGTCGCGCAATACAGCCAAAATTGCCCTGCCAAAGACAAGCTCTTCATCTGCACCGGCGGCGGCCCTGGCGTGATGGAAGCGGCCAATCGCGGCGCGGCAGATGTAGGCGCACCATCCGTGGGGCTGTCGATTGCTTTGCCACATGAAGAAAAAGCCAATCGCTTTGTGCCACCCGCGCTGAGCTTCAAATTTCATTACTTTGCTTTGCGAAAAATGCATTTCATGATGCGTGCGAAAGCATTGGTCGCCTTCCCCGGCGGCTTTGGCACATTGGATGAGTTGTTTGAAGTGCTGTGCTTGGTGCAAACGCGTAAGGCCAAGCCGGTACCGATTTTTCTCTACGGTTCAGCGTATTGGAAAAAAGTGATCAACTTTGAAGCGCTTGCCGACGAGGGCGCGATCTCGCACGAAGATTTGAAGCTGTTCAGCTACGTCGATGATGCGCAAACAGCTTGGGATGAGATCAAGCGGTTTTACAAGCTGAGCTAAGCGCGATGTCTCAAAGCACAGCTGCCACCAAGACTCTGCTGCTGTGGTGGACAACACTCACTTTGCTCGCCCTGCTATGGGATGCCAGTGGGCTGGATTTAACGGTCTCGGCATGGTTTGGCGACGTACAAGGCTTTGCGTGGCGTGAGCATGCTGTCTGGGGGCGGGGCATGTATCAGTTGCAACGCGTCATCGGCTGGGCTGCATTGGCCGTTTTGCTTGCGCTCACTTTGCAGCCACGCGGGCCTTGGGCAATGCTGAGCAAACGCGAGCGCTGGGCGATGCTAATCACGGTTCTCGCCGTGGTGAGCCTGATTCCGGTTTTGAAGAAAATGAACACCACAAGCTGCCCTTGGGATTTGGCGCAATTCGGCGGCGCGGCCAAAGCGCAATGGGTGAGCCACTGGAACTGGGGCGTGTTAGACAGCGGCGCGAGGCGCTGCTTCCCGGCGGGGCATTCGTCTACAGCCTTGGGCTTTTTGGCCGTGCCGGTATTTCTACTTGCCGTCTCCAAACCTTGGGCGATGCGCTTGATGGCACTGATTGCTGCGGCAGGCGTATGGATGGGTTTTACACAGGTCTACCGAGGTGCGCATTACGTGAGCCACAGCTTGTGGACGGCTTGGATCAGCATGAGCATCGCTTGTGCAGCTTGGTCGCTTTTTGCACGCCGCAACCATTCAACCTAACTCACCGCTTGCCGTATTGGCATACGCGAGCGAAGGCGGCAACTGGCCAGGTCTTAAGTGCATCAGTTCGTGCAATTCGGTGGCTTCTTGCGGCGTAGCAAATTCCAAGCGCAAAAGCGTGTCTTCATGGCGCTCACCAAAAGCAAGCCCTGGTTGCAAGCTGATTTCCAAAAAACAATTGAGGCACTGCGAGCCAGCCATGGCAACCAATGGCAAGCTTTCTTCATAGCGGCTCATGCCTAGATTTTTGTTGCGCCGCTGGCCTTTGAAGCGCAGCTCGTCACCGTGGTAGCTCACTTGGCCATTGCCAGAGAAGCCCCAAGCACCCGGCTTCATGGGGCTGCCACCATAGCGCACACTGAATTGCGGCCACATGCCGCTCGATGGAGCGCCCAAGACACTGAGCGCCAGATGATCATGCGCCAGGCTGGCAGGTGTCGATTCATCACGATCATGCATCAACTGTGCGACGTTCATTTCTAAGCCATCATCGCGCCAAATCATCTGATCGCTCGTGATAACGTTTTTCACACGCATGCCCACAATCATGCGGCGCTCATAAGGGCCGAGTGGCTTGCCGTTAACAAACAAACTGTACTTGTACGCCATCTTGTATTTCTAGCTGTGAGCGGTTGAATTTGTCTGCGCATCATATCAACGCTTGCATACAAAAAAGGCTCCTGGAGGAGCCTTGGCAGAAATACAACGTGGCGTGTGGCCATATTGCAAAATGTAACTAAATCGCCATGTCTAGACACGCTTGCGATACTCGCCCGTCCGTGTGTCGATCTCTACCTTGTCGCCTTGCGCCACGAAGATGGGCACGCCGATTTCAAAACCCGTTGCCAGCTTTGCGGGCTTCAGCACTTTGCCAGACGTATCGCCTTTCACAGCAGGCTCCGTCCAAGTGATCTCGCGCTCCACGCTGGTGGGCAATTCCACGGAAATCGCTTTGCCATCATAGAACACCACTTCCGCCGTCATGCCTTCTTCAAGGTAGCTCAGCGCATCGCCCATGTTCTCGTTTTCGACTTCGTATTGGTTGTATTCGCTGTCCATCCAGACATACATCGGGTCAGCAAAATAGGAATACGTGCAATCTTTTTTGTCGAGAATGATTTGCTCGATTTTGTCATCGGCTTTGAAGACGACTTCCGTGCCGAAGTTGGCAATCAGGCTTTTGATTTTCATGCGCACCGTGGCTGAGTTGCGGCCACCACGGCTGTATTCGGTTTTGAGGATGACCATCGGGTCTTTGCCGTGCATGATGACGTTGCCTGCACGCATTTCTTGGGCGATTTTCATGGGTGTGTTTCCAGTGGAGTGGCTGGGCTGACCAAATCTAGTCTGGTCAGCCGCAAATAAATGCTCGCGGTGTTGCAGCAAAGCCTCAGATTTTAACCCGATTTGCCTGCTTTTGAAGCCGCCTCTCTGTCGCTCTACTGCGCCATCGCTGCTTTTTCTTCAACAAAATCAATCAGTTGCGAGACCAAATCACGCTGCGCCATGATGCGAGCGCGAGCCGCTTGGGTGCAGGCCGTCCAAGCGGCGATCTGCAAAGGCGGCAGAGCAGCTTGGCTCAAGCCATTCCAAACCCGGTGAAATTCGCGCAAATCAGGAGGCGCTTGCAGCCAATCCAGAAAGGCCTCGAGCTTGGCCGCATGCGCACCATCGGCCTGCGGATAAATCTGCCACACAAAGGCTCGGCCTGCCCAAATGGCATGCGTCAGCGAATCCTCTCCGCGTACAAAATTAAGATCACAGCGCTCAAGCAGGGCATCGTATTGCGTTTGAGGCATGCACATCTGCTCATTAATCAATAGCAAACTATGTTTGTTCCATGCCGGCAATCGCTCTTTATTGCTTTGAACAGCGGCTTGCAATGCCGCCCAGCCGCGCCCGGGCAACACCCTCAGTTCGGTGGGCTCTGAGGCGACAGCCAATGTTTGGAGAAAGTCAGTCAACGCAGGCGGCTCGTAGCAAAACAGGCTGATGCGACGCAGCGCAGGCCGAGCCACATGGACTGAAGCAGCATCGTATTCACGCATCAAGCCGCCGGTGCGCGCTGTGAAGCCGGGATAGAAAAACCACTTGCACCTGCCCTGCGCTGCGCCCACCAGCACAGGCGAACTCAGGCCATGGCTGCGCTCGACATAGTCTTCAGCACTCAAGTATTCCAAATTGATCCACACTGGATTTATGAAGCCTTTTAGGGGGTTTGCCGGCATAGAATCTTCGTAGTTTGCTACAGTATTCATAGCGAACCACGCGTGATCAATCTCACAACCGAAGGCTTCGATCACCACATCGCCGGGCTGCGCATCGTGCGGCATCGGCTGATCAGGCCGCCAGCATCGCACCTCCACGCCCGAGCATCCATCGGGCGCCATCCAAGCCAGCGCCGATGCATCGTCTGCCCACAGCCGCACCGTGTGCCCACGCTTTGCCAGCGCACACGAGAGCCGCCAGCACACGCCAATATCTCCAAAATTGTCGATCACGCGGCAAAAAATATCCCAGCGCAGCATCACAGTCCTAGGCTATTTTTGGTGTTTTTTGATGCTTTTTTCCGCACTTTTCGCTTTAAACAGCCGTCTCTAAAACCGCCAACTCACCTCGCAGCGAAAAGCCCATGCGCTGCGTGACGGCGATGTCGATCAATTGGCCGGGAAAGCGCGTCATCGCAGCCTGAGAAGCCGCAAAGTTGACCACGCGATTGCATTGCGTGCGCCCCATGAGTTCTAGCGCATCCGGCTTGGATTGCCGCGACGGCCCTTCGACCAAAATGCGCGCTGTCTGGCCGACAAAGGCATCCGAGAGCGCATGTGTGTTGTCGTTGATCGCGCGTTGCACTTGCATCAAGCGCGCGTGTTTGATGTCATGCGGCGTGTCGTCAGCCAGCGAAGCTGCTGGCGTGCCAGGGCGCGGGCTGTAGACAAAGCTGAAGCTGTTGTCAAACTGCATGTCTTCAATCAGCTTCATCGTCTTGCTGTGATCCGCATCGCTTTCGCCGGGAAAGCCGATGATCAAGTCCGTCGACAGGTGCAAATCAGGGCGGATCGCGCGAATTTTTCGGATGATGCTTTTGTATTGCAAACTGGTGTAGCCGCGCTTCATGGCGGCAAGAATCACGTCCGAGCCATGCTGCGCGGGCAGATGCAAATGGCTCACTAATTTGGGCAGCTTGGCATAAGCTTCGATGAGTGCCGGCGTGAATTCGTTGGGGTGGCTCGTGGTGTAGCGGATGCGCTCGATGCCGGGAATGTCGCTGACGTAATCGAGCAGAGTGGCAAAGTCGCAAATCTCTGCGGTATTGCCCATCGTGCCTCGGTAAGCATTCACATTTTGCCCCAGTAAATTGATCTCGCGCACGCCCTGGCCTGCGAGCTGCGCGACTTCAAGCAACACATCATCGAGCGGCCGGTTGATCTCTTCGCCGCGCGTGTAGGGCACGACGCAATAACTGCAATATTTGGAACACCCTTCCATGATGCTCACAAATGCGCTCACGCCTTCGCGTCGCGCAGGCGGCAAATGATCGAATTTTTCAATCTCGGGAAAGCTGATGTCTACTTGCGATTTTTTGGTTTTGAGTTGCGTAGCAAGCAGCTCAGGCAGGCGGTGAAGTGTCTGCGGGCCAAAGACCACATCGACGTAAGGCGCGCGGCGAAGAATAGCATCCCCCTCTTGGCTTGCCACGCAGCCACCCACACCAATCTTCACGCCCTTGGCCTTCAAATGCCGAACGCGCCCTAAATCAGAAAACACTTTTTCTTGCGCCTTCTCGCGCACCGAGCAGGTGTTAAACAACACGAGATCCGCTTCATCGAGGTTATCGGTTTTCTCGTAGCCATCGGCGGCATGCAACACATCGACCATTTTGTCCGAGTCGTACTCGTTCATTTGGCAGCCGAAGGTTTTGATAAAGACTTTTTTACTCATGATGATCATTGACAATGTATTCGATGACGCACTGCGTCATCAGCGCGCTGGCAAAGGGCTGAAAGGCTTCAAAAATGCTGGTGGAGAAGCCGCACAGCGGCACGACTGGACCATCAGCGCTGAGATGGCTGCAGTGCGCGCTGCTCACGCCCGATTTGTTCAAAGCTGGGCAATTGGTTAAACGGCGTTTTGCCGTCATCTTGCTTTTTGTTGCTTTCATCCGAAGCGAAGCTGAAATTGTTGACAGGCGTGTTGGTTTTGATCTTTTGCTTGGCTTCCAGCTCGTTCAAAATCCACACTTCTTGAATCTCACCCATTGAATTGCGTGTGAAATTGACCACGAACTCCAAATTCGTGATGCTGGCCGACATCACCAGCCGCTGCTGCGTATCGCGAATCCGCGAGCCCGGTGAAAGGCGCTCTTGCTTGCCATCCATCAGAATTTCAGGCGTTTGTACGACCTTGATTTTTCCGCGCAGTGCATTTTCTGGAAACTTGCGCAGCCCTGGCGTACCCGTTTGCAACACGGTCTCATTGGCCGGCAGCGATGTGGAGAGTTGGCCTTGCGCCACTGCGAGAGTGCTGAGCATCGCACTGAGCAAAATAAATAAACAGCGGTTCATGGTAAATATCCAGAGGCTGTGGAACAAGGCGCTATTTTAACTTTCTATCGCACTGATGCGCTTGAGCAGTGCCACAAACTGCTCGCGCTCTGATTCAGACAACGCGCCAAGCAAGCGCTGCTGCACTTTTCGAGCAGGTTTTTTCATCTCCATCGCCATGGTTTGGCCTGCACTGGTGAGCCAAAGCAGCTTGCGGCGTTTGTCAGTAGGCGAGCTCTCGCGGCGCAGCCAGCCGCGCTCTTCCAGCCGCAAAATCACCGAACCAGCCGTGGCGGCATCCAGCGCCACGCGCTGCGCAACCGTGATTTGATCCGCACCAGGCTCATCGATGAGTGCTTGAACAATGGCAAATTGCAGCGAGGTGACCTCAAACTCCGCCAGCTCCTCGGCAAAGATCGCCATGGAGGTTTGGTGCGCACGGCGAATCAAATAGCCGGGCGCTTGGGTGAAGTCAAAAGAAGTGGCCATAACGGGTTTGTACAATAGCTGGGATTGTAAGCATGCTTATGATCAGGGTAAACACGAATCATGGCAATTACTAAGCATACATATAATTTGAGGACTTATTAACCTCAAGACTTCACTATGACGTTTGCTGCTGCATCACATCCCATCTTGATCGCTGGCGGCGGCATTGGCGGTTTGGCCGCAGCGATGGTTTTAGCGCGAAGCGGCCATGCCGTCACGGTGCTGGAGCAAGCCGCTGAGTTTGGCGAAATTGGCGCGGGCATTCAGCTCGGCCCCAATATTTTTCGCATGTTGGATTATTTAGGGCTCACTGAAGAAGTCAAC
>JANNED010000218.1:0-1993 GCA_031388245.1 Variovorax sp. | reverse complement strand
TGGATGCTGCGCTCATTTTTTGTGAATATTCCCAATGAGCTAGATGAAGCGGCCTTGGTCGATGGTTGTACGCGCTTTCAAGCTTTCAGGCGCGTGATTATTCCGGTGATGTGGCCCGGCGTGATCACCACTGGATTGTTCAGCTTCTTATTGGCCTACAACGACTTTTTGCTCAGCTCAGCGCTCACCAATGCCGAAAAAATGACGATGCCCGCCGCCATTGCCAACTCAATTCAAGCCGAGAGCGAAGCTTTGTTGATGCAAGGCGTGGCGGGCGCGGTGAGCATCACGATTCCGCTCATCATTTTGGTGGTTTTCTTTCAAAAGCAAATCGTCGGTGGATTAACCCAAGGTGCCGTTAAAGGCTAACAGCACTTCGTGATTGCGTTTTCTAAGACATGTTACCAACTCTCCTGATGCTGCCGGGTACCTTGTGCGATGAACGCATTTTTGAACACCAAAGGCGCTCACTGCGCGGCCAAGTCAACACCGTGTGTGCCAGCTATCAATCCATGAAAGCTCGCCCACTCTGGTTGGCACAGGTGCTTTCTCGCTTGCCTGAGCGTTTTCATGTGGCTGGCTTCTCGCTCGGCGGGTTGATGGCTCTGGAGCTGTTGCGGCTAGCTCCTGAGCGTATTGAGGGCCTGGCTTTGATCGCCAGCAACGCGCAACCTGCGAGCTTAATCTCGCGCAGAAAGAGCGCCAGCTTGCGCCGAATGTGGCTAGACCGTGGGCCGGCTATGGTGGTCAAGCGTGTTAAACCGGCCTATTTTCACCATGAAGCCAAGCGCCGCCTGCATGAACAGTTGGTCTTTGACATGGCAATGAAAACGCCACGTCGCAGCGCGTTTGAAGAATTTGCTTGGGCTGCAGAGCGTCCCAGTAGCTTGGCTGATTTAGCGCTCTATGAAGGCAAGCTGCTAGCCATCAGCGGTGCCAAAGATCTCCTGTGCCCATCTGCTTGGCAGCGCGCGATGCTGCAAGCGCAGCCGCGGATGCAATGGCGAGAGATTGCGCGTTGCGGGCATTTCTTGCCGCTAGAAGCACCTAGCGTATTGAGCCATGCGTTAATACAGTGGATTTTTAATAAAAAACATTAATACCCAGCATAGAATCTACACCGTTTGCTATCAATTAATGAGTAACCTCATGATGACTTCTTTCACAGCAGATGAGCTGCAAGCCCGCTTCATTCCTGCCAGCGGCTTGAAGTACAGCACCGATGCTTTCATCGATTACCGCATCCCCGGCTGCGGCCCGAAGAAGAATTACGCGCTAATCGGCCCTGGCGTTTCGCAAAATCCGAATCAACCTGTAAGCCTACGCGAGAAGCACGGCTTTCAAGTCGGCGGCGTGGCCATGGGCCCGGGCGTGATCAATCCACCGCATATGCACTTCACGGCCGAGGTGTTTATCTGCACGCGCGGCAGCTTCTCCCTGCATTGGGGCTTTAATCCTGAGCGGTATGAATACAAGCTCTCAGAGGGCGATATAGCTACGATTCCTACTTGGATTTATCGCGGCTTTGAAAGCCACGGCACAGCCGATGGCGACGAAGGATTCATGTTTACAGGTCTCGGCCAAGACGACACCGGAGGTATTCTCTGGGGCGCAGCCACGTTGGAAGCCGCTCGCGCACAAGGCGTGCATCTCACCGAAGACTACAAAATCATTGATGAGCACTTGGGCGGCAAGTGGGAAGACTCCTTCAAACGATTGCAACACATGACCCCGCAAGAAGTGAGCCAGCTTCGCACTTGGAGCCCTGAGCAGATGCGCCAGCGCGTGGTGAAGTTTGCGGAGCTCGATTGGTCACAGCGTGCGCTGCTTGACAGCGCTTTGCCCGACTGTGGCGGATCAATAGCACCCGTGATTGGCCATGGCATGAGTGCGGAGCGCGACCATCTCGCACCCGTCATGAATTCCCATGGCTTCTCGGTGGAATGGCTCAAGATTCCTGCCGGTGGCTCGGTCAGTTGCCATCAACTCTCCT
>JANNED010000078.1:0-4418 GCA_031388245.1 Variovorax sp. | reverse complement strand
ATGGTGCTGTATTCGGTCAACGCCATCAGCGGATCGACCGAATCACAGGGCGAAGTGACGGTGCGGCTGCAAAACAGCGGCCGCACTGTCAACGGCGTCGGCGCAGACCCCGACATCGTGGTCGCCTCCGCCAAGGCTTATCTCTCAGCGCTGAATAAGCTGCACAGCAAGGCGGAGCGGATTGCGGCGCAGGGGTGAGTTTGATTGCCGGCTTTGAAGCGTTTTGCGCTGTTAGCCGGCATAAATACTGCGCAGAGTGCTATTGAATGAATAGTCTTTAGTCAGTACGCCAAGCTTCGCTTCGCGCTACACTCCACCCGCTCGCCTGCCAGGTGACGTGCCTGAAAAACCCGAGGACTTTGCTTTTAGCGCTCTGTGCCGCTCGGGCCAAGCTTCCTTCTTTTGCAGCGTGATAACCGTGGCTGGCCGCGCTCCACGAGGAAATCCCTTGGGTTTCTCGGGCACGTTACGTAGCGGGCGAGCGAATGGCGTGAAACGACAAGTTTCACACTGCTCGTAATCCATTCACCACGTTTTGCGCACTGCGCAGCAAAGTGGCAGCGTCGTAGTTTGCTTCCTTGTTCAGGACTGATTTGATAGCCCAGAGCTCTTGCAGAATGGGGTCGGTGCGCATGGGGTGCGCTGACGCGGCTGTGGTTGTAGCGGAGTTGCGCGTTGCGGGCTTGGTCAAGATGACGGAGGGCGTGGTTTTAAGTGGCTTCATGAAGAAATTCCTTCCAATAGCTCTTCGGGCGTGGCAAATAAAGCAGGTTTGTAGCCTCAAGAATCCAGCGCTTTAAACACTTGGTATTTAGCTTGAGGGCTTACAAAGTGAGAGAAGTTCCAAGTCACTAAATAATCAAAGCCTGCTAAGGTGGCCAAGGCGATATGCGTGGCATCTTCAGCTTCGGTGGCTGGCACGACTTTGGCAGTCATTAAGCGCTCTGCGAGGGCGGCAGCGTCTGGATGCGCATCAACAAGCGACAGATGCTTGATGAATTGATTGCGAGCAGCTGCGGCTTGTGTATCTCCGCGCGATATTTCTGCAATCACCAATGCGGAAACCCAAATATCTGTATGGGGAGTTTGTGCCCACCATTCTTTGGTGCATAACTGCCGCGCCGCCAATACCGTATCTCGGCTTTGCCGAGAGGTGAGGTAGGAAACCACAGAGGTTTCTAAATAATAAGTAGGCTTACGCACCATTCGATTGTAAATCCGTGTCGCAGCACTAGCATTTTGGCTGAAATATTTGTCAGCAGCCCCACGCCAACATCGTGATCACGGTGGGCGGTAAAGAAATTCGCGGAGAGTCTGATGGCCATGGGCCGGTGGACGCCTCACTCAAGGCTATCGAGGCGCACGTCAAAATTTTGTAGCGTGATAACCGTGGCTGGCCGCGCTCCAAGAGGAAATCCATCGGCTTCCTCAGGCCCATCGCACAGCGGATGGAGATGTTTGGCGCACCATTAATTACCGTGCGCCTTTAGCCGCCATTTGAAGCCATGATGACATTTGGATCATGAGGCATTGAAGTTGGACTTGCCCATACTACGGGCACGCATGCAGCGTGGAATAATTCATCCTCTTCCGTATATGCCCAGACACGATATGGCCGACGCACCCGCTCCCTCCCCATCCAACGCAGCACCCAGTTTGATCCATGTATTTGGGCAAGTGGCATCTGCTGAGCTGCATCAGCAGCTTTGGCAAGTGTTTTTAGGCACGGGCTGGCGCTACGGCAGCCAAACCGATCCGCAGTCGCCCGGCCAGCCGTTTTGGCACATGGATTTGACCGATTGCGCACCTGCCACTGCGCTGTGGCGAGGCATTGCGCCACGCTGCGAGAGCGAAGTGAGCCAGCGCCTGCGCGTGATTCGACAATATGCCAACGGCCACACCTTTGGCCAAGGCGGCAAGCCGCATACTGACGATAGCCGGCCCGGCTGCTACACCTTTTTGTACTACCCCATGCTCGAATGGCAGCTCGACTGGGAGGGCGAAACCTTGTTCTACAACGCCAACGGCAACATTGTGCACAGCGCTCAACCGCGCCCCAACACAGCTCTGCTGTTCGACTCCCGCATCATCCACATGGGCCGAGCACCCTCCCGCGTCTGCCCACATCTGCGGGTGAGTGTGGCGTTGAAGTTGGAGGTGGTTTGAGGGGTTTTTAAGGCGAAATAAGGCTATAGCCGGCATGAAATATGCGCGGAGCGCTCATTTATTAATAGCAAATTAGGCGTTGAAAAATAGCCAGTAGTCCTTTTTATTGTGGTTCGTAAAAATCTAAAAAACTTTAGATAAGTTATTGTTTTTGCTAAAATATGGCCATGCCCAAAAGACAATTAACTGCTGTCGAACAATTCCAGCTTCGCCAAGCCTTGCACATTGCCACGTTGTCGGCTTTGCTGTCTGCCCAGCGCTGGGCACCTCATGATTTAATTTTTCAAGGCGGCACGAGTCTGCACTTGTCGCATGGCTCACCAAGGTATAGCGAAGATCTCGATTTTTTGGTCAAACAGTCGCTTGATGTGGCCAGCATCAACAGTCACATCGAGTCGCAATTGAAATACCTGCCCTGGATTCCAGCCGAGGGCGTGTTGAGCGTGACGCACACAAAATCAGGCAGAAACCCCCATGCCTTCAATGTGGTGATTGGTGGCGAGAATTTGATCCCTGCAGTAAAAGTCAAGGTCGAGCTTTGGAAAACGCCGGATCGTGCGATGACCCCTTTAGATGTGCAAGTCTCGTCTGTGCAAGCCACTGTCGGCTTGGCTGCGGGCATGCGCGTGGCCGTGCCCACTGCCACGCAGGCTGAAATTTATGTGCACAAGGTATTTGCATTGGCAGCGCGCGATTTTCTCAAGCCCCGCGATATGTTTGATTTGCATTGGCTCAAAGAGCAGGACAGCAGCCATCACTGCACGCCAGAGGCTTTAGCGCTGCGCCTAGAGGCCTACCCCAGCAACATGCCGCACGATTGGACGATTAAAGCCCTCAAGCGGCTGAGCGATCTGCCCGAGCAGGCAGCCTTTATTGGCAACGATCTCAAAAAATGGCTTCCATCGATTTATCCCATCGATGTCCAGGCCATGATCACAACGGCGATTCAAGCCTTGGATGATGGCATGGCATGCATGCGCCAAGTTCGCCAAGCATCTGGCTCCTACGATGAGGCAAGCAAGCGATGAGCCAAATTTCAGCGATTGAGCGGCTGCAAGGGCTGCCCCATGTCTTCCGTGGCGCTGAGCTGACTATTCGGTTTCATTGGGCCTCCAAAACGGCTTCACATTACCTTTATCTCTGGAAGAAACGCAAGCTCGTGGCGCCTCTGGGCGGGCACAGCGATGTGTTTGTCAATCTGCTGCGCTCCGACGCAGCAGATTGGGAGCACGCACTTTTGCTGGTGCATCCGTCGGCGGTGCTGATGGGCTTGGAATCACTGCGTCAATTTGGATGGAGCACGCAAATCCCAAACGTCCCAACGGTTGCCGTTGACGACGGCGAACCCCACATGACCATTGAGCACTTTGCAATCCATCGCAAACCCGAGCGATGGATGAAAGCAGCCCGGCAGGGGCTATGCCCTCAAAAAACCACAGGCATTCCCGTGCTGCGCCCTGCATGGGCTCTGGCTGATCTTGTAAAAAGCGAAGGCTGGGGCGCTTGCGGCCTGCAACCCGACGACATAGATTGGGATGCCATCAAGAGCGAAGACGAGGCCGACTGGACGCAAGCCAGCGCCGCATTCGGCCTGCCTGCCACGCGGCTGGCTGATTTGTATTGAGTGTGGTTTTTAAGGCGAAATCCAGCTTTAATTTTGTGAATAAGCTGAAATGTTTGAAATCGCATGTGTTGTCGAAGAGTTAGCTGAGGGCGGCTACATGGCCCGCGCTCTAGGGACATCTATCTTTACAGAAGCAAATACCGAGGCAGAGCTGCGCTGCGCTGTGCGTGATGCAGTAAATTGTCATTTTGAGGCGAGCAATTTGCCTAAAGCGATTCGCTTGTATTTCGTGCGAGAAGAGATGATGTGCGTGCAGGCTAGACCATCAAGTCACTAAGCAAAGCGTTCCAAGCAAATCACATTCGCGCATGCAACGAGTTGGAATTCATATGGCATCGCCAAAGAATCGCCAAAGGCGCAAAACAACGAAAAAAATCGCTCCCGCCCGGGCTTATTTTGATCAACCGCGCGGGCACCGCGCCGATCTCCAGTTGACGGCCTTGGCCGTCAACTGGAGATCGATGCCGGCCAGAGTGCATATCCCAATTTGCTAGACTTCCGGGCGAAGTCACGATTGTTGTCGTTGCGTTCCGGCCAGAGTGCATATCCCAATTTGCTAGACTAGACGGGTGAAATAAATCAATCCGCCATAAGTTCCGGCCAGAGTGCATATCCCAATTTGCTAGAC
>JANNED010000061.1:0-3991 GCA_031388245.1 Variovorax sp. | reverse complement strand
CGCGTTGGGGCCGTTGTTGGTGATGACGACGCTGAAGGTCACGGTCTCGCCCACACTGATGCTGGTCACGGTGGCGCTCTTGTCAATGCTCAGGTCGGCCGTGGGTGTGACGGTCAAAATTGCAGTAGCAGTTAGAGTGTTGGTCCCCACCGAAGTGCTCAATGAGCCGGGCGGAATTGTATTGGTCCCGTTTTGAATACTGGTAACAACAACTGAAACCGAGCAAGATGCACCCGGGGGAATCACGGTACCTGAGCTGAGGTTGAGCGCAGCCGCACTTGGGGTGGCAGTGACGACAGAACTCAGGCAACTCGTTGTAGCCAAAGGCGCAACTGAGTTGCTCATATTGGCTGGGTAGCTGTCAACAAATACGGAAGTAAAGGTTGCCGAGACCAGTTGATGGGTATTGGTGAATGTAATCACCAACAATGTCGTCCCGCCAGCATTGATCGTCGAAGGCGTAAAGGTTTTGGAAATCGTAGGGCGACTGGCAGAAATATTGTCAATATCTGCCGCAGTACACGTACCTGTGTTGCAGCCAGCACCTGTATTTGTGACACCTGAGGGTACAGAGATTGTGGCCGTGTTAGTCACTTGCGTCTGTGCAAATGCCTGGGACTGCATCGCGAGCAGAAAGCACAATACGAACAGGCCACCCAAAAGCGAGCCCGTCGATTGAATTCCCAACAACGACGATTTAAGAAAGCTGAACACTTTCTTCTTACAATTCTTCAAAAAACAACCTGTTACTGATGACTCTATACGTTGAAACAACATAAGTTTACCGAAATAAACTCATGAAATTGAATGTTTTTTTCTTAAGAAGCTCGATTTCGAGATATTGTACGCATTTTGTTACTTTTGAAATTTCCGATGCAATTAAATAATCAGCTCGGCATTGCAATGCTTTCAATCTGCAACTTGATAGAAGTATCGGCTCTCATTTGAAATGAGGACCAGCAGAGATAACTCAGCCAGTCGGTATAAACTCGAATAGGAAATTCCTCGTGTCTTCACAAAAAACCTCTTTAACTGCGCTGGTGATTGGAGCTGTCGGCGTGGTGTACGGCGACATCGGCACCAGTGTGCTGTACGCAATGAAGGAGATCTTTGGATCTGGGCACGTACAATTTTCGCCAGAAAATATTTATGGCATCTTGTCTTTGATCTTCTGGACGTTGACGGTGATCGTTTCCGTCAAGTACGTCGCCTTAGTGTTGCGTGCTGACAACGAGGGCGAAGGCGGTCTGGTGGCCATGTTGACGTTGGCCTCGCGCGCTGTAAGCGATAAGCCTGAACTGCGTCGCGTCTTGCTGATCGTGGGTATTTTCGGTACGTGTTTGTTTTATGGCGACGGCGTGATCACGCCAGCCATCTCTGTACTCGGTGCGGTGGAAGGCTTGGAGGTGATCTCGCCTCAGTTTAAAAAGTATGTCGTCCCGGTTTCGCTGGTGATCTTGTTTTTCTTATTTTTAGTGCAGAAACGCGGCACAGCAGGCATCGGTAAGTTTTTTGGACCGATTACCTTGGTTTGGTTTGCGACCCTAGCGGGCTTGGGCGTTTTCCACATCATGGGAAATCCACTGATTCTCAAAGCATTGAGCCCACACTATGCGTTGTTGTTTATGTGGCACAACCCGGGCACAACCTTCATTATCTTGGGTGCCGTTGTGCTCTGCGTCACGGGCGCTGAAGCGCTGTATGCCGACATGGGTCATTTTGGAAAACGCCCGATTCGCATTGCATGGTTCACTGTCGTGATGCCCGCACTCACGCTTAATTATTTTGGACAGGGTGCGCTGCTGCTGGCCAGACCCGAAACCATCAAGAATCCATTTTATATGATGGCACCGGATTGGATGCTCATTCCGCTGGTCATTCTTGCGACGATGGCCGCTGTGATTGCATCGCAGGCACTGATTTCTGGCGCATTTTCTGTGACCAAGCAGGTTGTGCAGCTCGGCTTCTTGCCGCGTCTGCGCATGCTGCACACTTCCACCAAAGAAACTGGACAAATTTATATTCCGTTTGTCAATTGGGCACTGTTTGTGGCGATTGTGTTGGCCGTGGTGATGTTTAAATCCTCGGGAGCTCTCGCTTCTGCTTACGGTATAGCCGTAACGACAGACATGTTGATCACGACCATATTGACCTTCTTTGTGATCCGCCATGCATGGAAGTATCCGCTGTGGCTTTGCATTGCAGCAACCAGTGTCTTTTTTGTCGTAGATTTTGCATTTTGGGCATCAAACATGCTCAAACTATTCGACGGCGGCTGGTTTCCGTTGATGATCGGCGCAGCCATCTTCACCCTGATGCTGACTTGGAAGCAAGGTCGCAAATTGCTTCATGAGAAGTCGAAGGCCGATGGCATTGATTTGCACGGCTTTTTAGAAGCGGTGTTTGTCAGCCCGCCCGTACGTGTGGAGGGCACAGCCGTATTCCTCACCAGCGAGCAAGGAACCGTTCCCAATGCACTGCTTCACAATTTAAAGCACAACAAAGTGCTTCACCAACACAATTTGTTTGTCACCGTGAAAAGTCATGAAGTGCCTTGGATCGGCCTCAACAAGCGCGTACAAATTGATCCGCTGGGGCATGACTGCTGGCAAGTGACGCTCAATTTCGGTTTCAAAAATGATCCTGATGTGCCCGAGGCCTTGCAGCAAATTACCAGCCGAGGCTGCGAGCTTGATCCGATGCAAACCAGCTATTTCCTCTCACGCGATACTGTGGTGCCGACCATTGGTGGCGGCATGAGTCAGTGGCGAGAAAAGCTTTTTGCACAGATGCATCACAATGCAGGCGCGGCAGCTGATTTCTTGCGTTTGCCCAGCAATGCAGTGGTGGAGTTGGGCTCGAAAGTAGAAATTTGAGAGCTTTCTTCAAAGACTTCTCTATCTCAGCGGCTACAGCTGGTTTCGTTGCTGTGCTTGTCGGGTTTACCAGCTCGGTAGCCATCGTGTTCTCTGCAGCGCTTGCCTTTCAAGCCACGCCCGAGCAGCTCACTTCATGGATGTGGGCTCTAGGCTTGGGCATGGGTTTGTGTACGCTGATCCCATCGCTGATTTTGAGAAAGCCCGTGATGATCGCTTGGAGCACGCCCGGTGCGGCAGTGTTGGCAGTCGCAGGCGTGGCTGGCGCATCAGGCGCGGGCTATTCGATGAGCGAAGCGGTTGGCGCTTTCATGATTTGCGCTGCGCTGATCACGCTCGCAGGCGTGACGGGTTGGTTTGAAAAACTCATGGATCGCATTCCGATGGCCATCGCATCAGCGCTGCTTGCGGGCGTGCTGGCAAGATTTGGCATGCAAGGCTTTGTGGCCGCACAGACCGATTGGCCGTTGGTGGCACTCATGCTGCTGACCTATCTGCTGGGCAAACGCTGGAATACACGCTATGCCGTCGTGCTCACTTTGGCAATCGCTATTATTTTTGTAGCGTTCCGCGCAGATTCCATGCCGGCAAACATCACTTTTTCCTTCGCAAAACCGATATTTGTGATGCCCGAGTTCACATGGAGTGCAGCGATAAGTTTGGCGCTACCTCTTTTTATCGTGACCATGGCTTCGCAGAATCTGCCCGGTGTGGCAGCCATTCGCGCATCTGGCTACCAGCTGCCGCTCTCCAAGATCATCGGCATGACAGGTGTGGCGACTTTTTTGCTTGCGCCTTTCGGCGCGTTTGCGCTCAATCTCTCTGCAATTACTGCCGCGATTTGCATGGGCAAAGAAGCACATCCTGATGCCGACAAACGCTACATCGCCTCATCCGTCTGCGGCATCATTTATATTTTCATAGGGCTGTTTGCCAGCGTCGTCACGGCTTTGCTCACAGCGTTTCCTAAAGAGCTGATCGCAGCGATTGCCGGTCTCGCCTTGCTAGGCACAATTGCTGGCGGCCTAGCCACCGCTTTGCAAGACGACAAGCACCGCGATGCCGCCATCATCACTTTCCTCGTCACATTGAGCGGCGTGACGCTCGCTGGCATC
>JANNED010000027.1:0-3709 GCA_031388245.1 Variovorax sp. | reverse complement strand
GCCACCGAGCCCGGTAAAGCCTTTGGTTTCAGACCTTGGTTTTCCGGGCTTTCTCGTTTTTGCCTAGGCGCAATCGACGCTGCTGCCGCCACAATGTAGGCATGAACTTGCCAACACCACAATCTTTGCTCAAGCGCCGCTGGCTGCGTTGGCTGGCCTATGCATTGGGCAGCTTGGTGGTGCTGATGGCGCTGGCTTGGGGCATTGTGCCGCCGCTGCTCAAATCGCAGGCAGAGAAAATCGTCTCGGAGCAACTGGGGCGCAAGCTGTCTGTGGGCGCAGTCCATTTCAAACCTTGGACATTGGAGTTGGAGCTGCGCGATCTGGTGCTGGCGGGCGCAGGCGGGCAGGGTGAGCCCATGCCTGAGCAATTAAGAATTGGCCGCGCTTACGTGGATGTCGAGCTGCAAAGCTTGCTGCGACTGGCACCAGTGATTGACAGTGTGCAGATCGAGGGCGTGCGTGCCAATGTGACGCACTTGGGTGGCGGCAAGTATGATTTTGACGACATCTTGGAAAAAATAGCTGCACAGCCCAAATCCGAGAAGCTTGGCAACGAACCGCCCCAGTTTGCGATTTACAACATTGATCTGAAAGACATTTCGCTGAGCATGGATGATCGCCCCCTGGGCAAGAAGCATCTGATCAGCGAATTGCAGCTCAGCCTGCCTTTTTTGAGCACGCTGGCAGCGCAGCGCGAGGTGAAAACCCAGCCACGCTTGGCCTTTACATTGAACGGCAGCCGCTTTGACAGCACGGGCGAGAGCACGCCTTTTGTGCAGACCCGCAAAACCGATGCAAAGATCGCCATCCGCGCTCTGGATCTCGCGCCCTATCTGCCGTATTTGCCCGCAAATCTGCCTTTCAGGCTCACCTCTGCTGTGCTGGGCGCGGAACTGAGGCTGGCTTTTGAGCAAAACCCCAAGCCCGCTGTGCGCATCACCGGGCAATTGCAGGCTGAAAATATAGCGGTGCAAGATGCTCGGCAAGCGCCCTTGCTGATCTTGAAAAATGTGAGCGTGGCAGCCAAAGATGTGCAGCCGCTCTCTGGTATCGTGGTGCTGGAATCTATCACGCTGCAAGCACCGCAATTGCAACTGCGGCGCAATGCAGCGGGGCAGCTGAATCTGCAGCTCACGCCAGAATCTGCTATCAAAAAAGAAGCGAACTATGCAGATTCTATGCCGGCAAATCGCCCAAAAGACACTAAAAATTCATCTGTAGGCAGCCCTTGGCAGATCAGCATTGAGCGTGTGACTTTGAAAGAGGGCTTGGTGAGCTGGGCAGACGAGACCACTCAGCCGCGCGCCTTCTTGTCGGCGCAATCCTTCAGCATGGATGCCCAGCACATTGCTTGGCCGTTGGCTGCCGACAAACCGATCATTTTTGAAGGCAGCAGCCAGCTGGCACCGGGCAGTTTGACGTTCAGCGGCTCGGCCACCGATGCCAAAGTCAGCGCGACGGCGCAGCTCAGCGGCCTGCTGCTCGCTCAGCTCTCGCCCTATGTGGGCAGCTTCATCACGCCAGCGCTGACCGGCGTAGCCGATCTGCAAGCAGGGCTGCTTTGGCAAGCGGCGCGTGATTCCCAAAAAGCAGCCCTGCAAATCACCCTGCCCAAAGCGCAAGTGGCCAACGCACAGCTTGCTCAGGGCCAAACCCGCTTGGCGCAATGGAAGCTGCTCAGCTTGGAAGGCGGGCAGATGGATCTGATTGCGCAAACGGTGCATCTCGCCAAACTCGCTGCCACAGGCGTGCAAACCCATGTGGAGCGCAGCGAGCAGGGGCGCTGGATGGCGCAAGATTGGCTCAAAGCCGCACCCGCTGCACCCGCTGCACCCGCTGCACGCAACGCCATGCCAGCCAAAGACAGCGCACCCGCCAAGCCTTGGAAAGTCTCGCTCGGTGAGATCAGTTTGGATGCGCCCCAGCTGCGCTTCACGGATCACGCATCCACTGCCGCCTCGGCCAAAGCGGTGCGGCTGGAGATCGGTCAACTCAAGGCCAAGGTGTCTGGCTTTGAGCTTGCTGGCGATCAACTCGCCAGCAAGCCCATGCCGCTCTCGCTCAGCGCCACGCTTGCGCAGGCAGGCGAGGGCGGCAAGGCCAGCGGCGAGCCGGGCCAGATCGAGCTCAAAGGCCAGCTCGCGCTCACGCCACTGGCCATGCAGCTTGATGCCAAGCTCAGCCGCTTGCCTGTGCATGCTTTTGAGCCGTATTTTGCTGATGCGCTGAATATCGATGTGCTGCGCCTAGAAGCAGGCTTCAGCGGCAAGCTGCAATTGGCGCAGATGCCCCAAGGCTTGCAGCTCAAACTCAGCGGTGATGTGCTCGCAGAGGAGCTGCAAACCACTCTGCGCGGCGCGGCGCTGGCCGCATCATCGGGCGGCGTGGCGGGTGATGAATTGCTCAATTGGCGTGCGCTGAGCGTCAAAGCATTGGCGGTGGACATGACACCCGGCGCGCCTTTGAAAGTTGATGTGGGCGAAGCCGCACTCACCGATTTCTTTGCCCGCATTTTGGTGAGCGAGCAAGGCCGCATCAATCTGTCTGACATTGTGAAAAGCAATCCAGCGGCTACAGGCACCACGGTAGCTGCTACGCATTCCATAGCAAACTATGCTGATTCTATGCCGGCTACTGGCATAAAAAGCCTTCAAAATCCATCTGCCATCACCTCCCCAGAGCCCATCATCAGCATCGGCCAAATCAGCCTGATCAATGGCAAAGTTTTCTTCTCTGATCGTTTCATCAAACCCAATTACGCGGCCAATTTGAGTGAGCTCACCGGCAAGCTTGGCGCATTCTCTTCACAGCCTGCGGGCGGCACGGTGCAAATGGCAGATCTGGCGCTGCGTGGCAAAGCAGAAGGCACGGCAGCGCTGGAAATCTTGGGTCAGCTCAACCCGCTGGCCAAGCCGCTGGCGCTGGATATCACCGGCAAAGTGCGCGATTTGGAGCTGGCGCCGCTCTCGCCATATAGCGTCAAATACGCGGGCCACGGCATCGAGCGCGGCAAGCTCAGCGTGGATGTGAAATACCTGGTCAAGCCCGATGGCCAGCTCACCGCAAGTAACAACATCGTGCTCAACCAGCTCAAGTTTGGTGACAAAGTGGAGGGTGCGCCCAACAGTTTGCCGGTGAAGCTGGCCGTGGCGCTGCTGGCTGACCGCAATGGCGTCATCGACATCAACTTGCCAGTCAGCGGCTCGCTGAACGATCCGCAGTTTTCGGTGGGCGGTATTGTGTTCAAGCTCATCATCAATTTGGTCGTCAAAGCCATCACATCGCCCTTTTCCCTGCTGGCCAGCGCCATTGGCGGCGGCGGCGATGAGCTCAGCCAAGTGGCATTTGCGCCCGGCAGTGCGCAAATTACCGAGAGCGCCAAACCCGGCCTAGAAAAAGTCGTCAAAGCCCTCATTGATCGACCCGCCCTCAAAATGACCGTGATCGGCCAAGCCAGCGCAGAAGTGGAGTGCGAGGGCTACAAAAAAGAGCGCCTCAAAGCCTTGGTCGCCTCCGAGAAGCGCCGCAGCCTCGTGTCTTCTGGCGCGGCATCGAGCGTCAGTCTGAGCGCCACCCAAACCGCCGCCATCACCGTGAGCGATGCCGAATACCCCGCCCTGCTCAAAGAGGTGTACAAACGCGCCGATCTGCCCAAACCGCGCAACGCGATTGGCCTCGTCAAAGACATCCCCACCGCCGAGATGGA
>JANNED010000026.1:0-8602 GCA_031388245.1 Variovorax sp. | reverse complement strand
TTTGATCTCATCCATCCAACTTTTGCTACTAAACGGCTGATACGCCTCATCCATCACGACCATGCCGCCATAGGCTGCGCAAGCCGCAATAATTTTGCGGATGACGCCTGCATCCCAAAGGTTGGCCGTAGGATTGTTGGGGTACGCGATGTAAGTGATCGCTGGCTTTTCTTGTGCAATCGCGGCCAGCATCGCCTTCTCATCCAGCTCAAATTCCGCCGTTAAGTCCACGCCAATGAACTGCAAGCCCTGAAGCTGCGCACTCATGGCATACATCACGAAACCGGGCAGCGGCGCGAGGATTTTGGCGGTTGTGTAATCCGTCGATCTACTTGGCGCTGTATCGCAAGCCATCGCCAACAAAGAAATCAGCTCATCTGATCCATTGCCCAGCATCAAGCCGTAACCCTCCGGCACTTGCGCATATGCTCGCAGAGCGGTTTTGAGATCGTCGATCCGCGTGCCCGGATAGCGATTGATCGCCACTTTACCCAGCCGCTCGCCAAGCTGAGCTTGCAGCGCGGCGGGCAAAGTAAACGGATTTTCCATTGCATCCAGCTTGATGAAGCCCTTGCTGTCTTGCACAGCATAGGCGTGCATGGATTGCACATCTTGGCGGATGAATTTCAGGGGGCTGGTCATGGTGCAGTTTCCAAATCTTGGGGGCGAAGGCTCAAAGGGGAAATGATCTGAATGCCATCGAGCATGCCTTCGGATAGCTCTAGGCTGAGCAAATGGGTGCAGCTTTGCTGCAAAGCGGATGAGACGATCAGCGCATTCCAATAGGAGAGGCCATGGCGATCTTGCAGATCCCAAGCGCCATCCATGGCATAGCGATCTAAGTGCGGCGGCTGCCACTCGCGCAGGCGGCGCACATGCAGGCGCACATGCGCAGGCGTGACGGCCGTGGTCTCCGTGAGGCCAAAGGCTTTTACCGCGCCTTCGTACAACTCATTGAGCACCTGCGTGCTGATGCGCCCCGCACGCTTTTGCCAGCACCAGCGCAGCCATTCGCGCGCGGCAGTTTGCAGCACCGCATCGCGGCCGTCAAAAGCGGCCAGCAGCACATTCGAGTCCACAAACACAATGGGCTTGTCTGAAGAGATTTCACGGGCGGTCATACATCTGCCCCCGCTGCATGTAGCTGCCATCGCTGCTGCCCAAGCTCTCAAACTTGCATGCGCTGCGCATCGCCTGCTCATACGCATTCGAGCGGCGCATCTCCTCCTCCAGAATCTGGCCGAGATAGCGAGAAACGCTGATATTGCCCTTAGCCGCCTGCACCCGCACCCATTCGAGCGGTTCATCGTCCATGGTGATCGTGACGTTTTTCATAGGCTGCATATTAACACGAATTTCGTGCAACACGAATTCCGTGCTAATTATTTGACACCCGATTAAGCTGTAAAAATAGGGTGTTTTGAGCACCTAGCCGGCATAAAATATACGCAGAATGCTATGATTTATATAGCAATTATCATTGCCTCATCACTCCACAATCATCCCCCACACGCGCCATGAACCTCCTAGCCACCCTCTTCGCCCAAAAGACGTGGGCCAACAACGAGCTATTCAACCAGCTCGCCACAGTCACCGCGCCCGAGCACGCCAGCGCATTGCACAGTGCTATCCGGATGCTCGATCACATCTACGTCGTTGACCGCATCTTCCGCGCCTACCTGCTCGGCCAGCCCCACGGCTACACCGCCACCAATACCGATGCCACCCCCAGCTTAGGCGAGCTGCACTTCGCCGCCTCAGAGACAGACGCTTGGTACGAGCAATACGCCACTCAGATCACAAACCAGCAGCTAAAAGAAAGCATCACTTTCAAATTCACCGACGGCGACGCAGGCCGCATGACCCGAGAAGAAATGCTCGCCCAAATCATCACCCACGGCGCCTACCACCGAGGCAACGTCGGCCAAATCCTCAAATCCATCGAAGTCGCCGCGCCGAGGGATTTGCTGACGAAGTTTTTGCATGTGCGGGAGTAGGCAAAGAAATATCGGCGCAGTTCATTGGAACTGTAGTCTTCATAAATTTGAAATAAATGTGTCAGAATGCTAAAAATTATGTGTAGCCAAGTTAAAAAATGCGTTGCATATTTGCAGATTAATGTCCATCAGGAATCAATTTGAGCAAAAGTAGTCATCACGAAATTCACGAGCTGCATAGCAGGAGCGTACATAAGCTAATTCGTATGCCACGCTCCACTTGGGATTGGATAGAGAAAAGTTATATCCTACTAGCGCTAGGTGGAATTGTCTTCACAGCCATTGCATTTTGGCTAGGCGGAAGTGCGAAGGAAATCCTGCTCTCAATTGCAGTCCTGCTATTCTTTTTACTTGCGTCTTTCTTATCAGTAGCGCTATCGTACGTCAATGGAGAGAAAGCTAGGTATGCCGAGGTCTTGGAGCATTTGCACCGATGTTGCCACACAATACGCGATTTACATTTATTTATAGTTTCGGAAAGAACCGATGCAGATGATTTAAAGCGCCGTGTACAACATGATCTTTGCAAAATTACAGATTGCCTGGTTATGGCGCTATCACTGGTTTCTGGTACTCGAGTTCAAGTATCCATTAGTTTTACAAGAATTGAAGTGAATCACAACGATGAAATTGGTGTTTATGTCGTGGCGCGTGACAGCGCATCTAGGACTGATGCAAAGCACCGGGATGCGGTGACTGATGTGCATTTGACCAAAGACAACACAGCGCTTCGTTCAATCCTTGAGCGTGATATGAGCTATTACTACAATGGCCAAGTACACAAAAGTATGGACTTCGTTTCGACAACATTTGAAAAATTCCCAAATGATCCTAAATACAAAAGTTTGCTGGTACTCCCTATTAGATGTCTAAGTGAGCGCTCGACTGCAAGTCGAGAGCGATACTGTGGATTTATACAAATCGAAAGTCAGGCGCAGAAAGCTCTGACGACACGTTACGATGTAGACTTCTGTGCAACAATAGCAGATTCTCTTTATATGCCACTATCAGCTTTTGCTAGAAAATTCCCTAGGAGATAGAAACATGCAAAGAACGCCGCCTCAATCAGTAAAGTTTGTGATCATGCGCCGAAGGCTAGATGATCAAAGAGCCAATTCGGCTAGACATGACTCGCACCTCAGGAGTGTGGTTGTGTCGAAAGAAAATAACAGGCGAGTGGATGTTTGGGATATGCCATCACTCGGCGTCTCTGAAGATCGAAAGGCTCTCGTTGCAGCGTGATTCGATTAACTCTTAAATGTCAATGATGTAAGTTGGCATAAAAAACCGCTCTTCCCCAAGGAACAGCGGTTTTGGTTTTTGGTGGGCATGTACCCACTAAGAATTCAAGCTATGCCAACCTTTTCGCGCCGCCTTGCGCGCAAACGATTTACCAGCAGGCTTGCCCCTTTCTTAGCGAACGCTGGCTTAGAGCCAGCGTTGAAGCCTTCTTTAAAACCGCCTTTGAAGTCACCTTCTGGCTTGGAAAAGGGTTTGCAAGCGCAAGCAAATTTAGGACTGAGCCGAATCTTTTCCCAGCAGGCTTGAAACCTACTTTGGCTCATCACAGCGCCTCCAACAATTTCCAGTGCCCAGACTTGTCTGACCCCACTCGCTGGATTCGGCCTTGCTCGCGCAGCGCTTTGAGATGTCGTTTGATGGTTTTGTCTGTCACGGCTAAGCCAAGCGCCATCTTCTGCGCAGTCACTTTGGGATTGGCACGCACCATGATCAGAATCTTTTCCGCGAGCGTATTTACGGGGACATTTACAGGGACATCTGCGCCGACATGGATGTCTTCATCATCAACAGGCTGCGTCGCAATATCGATGTATTTGTAGAGCGAGTTGGCAATCGCATCGAGCATGAAATCAATAAACGGACGGCAATCTACCAACGTGCCCGCATGCGAATCGGCCAAAGCTTTGTAATACAGCGCTTGGTTGTGATGCATCAGCGTCTCAATGGGCATCCATGCAAACAGCGGATTCCACTGCGACAGAATCAGCGTTTGCCATAAGCGACCGATCCTTCCATTGCCATCGCGAAACGGATGGATGTATTCCAGCCGGTAGTGAATGGCAGAGCTTTTGATGAGCGGATGCGCATCGCTGTTTTGCCCCCAATCGAGCAGTTGAGCCACAAGCTTAGGCACTTGCATAGCTGGTGCACCGCGATGCAATAGCGTGCCATCACTGCCCACCACGGCCACGCCGCCTGAACGGAACTGCCCCGATTCGCCGGGCAAGGCAGCAAGCAAGTGCGAATGCGCCAGCAGCAAATCATTTGCCTCCCACGGCGCGTAGCCGGGCATCTCGTTGTAAGCATGCCAAGCGTTTTGCACTTCCTTGATGTCTTTGGGCGGCCCCCAGACCGGCTTGCCATTGATGACATCGGTCACTTGACTCACCGTGAGCTGGTTGCCTTCAATCGCCGTAGAGGCATGCACCGAGAGGATGCGATTGCGTTTGCGCAACTGGAGCACATCGCCCGATTGCTCCTCGCTGATCTTCACGCGCTCCAGCAGAGCGTGGATTGCACCGATCTTTTCGTGCCATGCCGGATTGTCAGTGAAGAACTTATCCAAAGGCTTCACCACTTGCTCCCGGTTGCTAGGCCTTTTTGGGTTTGATGGATGGCTTGACTCATACATACTATTTTGAGGGATAACGCGCAGCCCATAAAAAAAGCTGCCCAGCACAAGATGCGGACAGCTTTTTAAGGGAACATCAAACTGTTAGTCGATGCGCGATCTTGTTTATCGTTTACGGCTTGCGCGGTGCTTTGCTGGCGAAGCTCTTGCCGGCTGGCTTGAAGCCTGCTTTGGCGAAGGGCTTGGGGGCGGATTTGAAACCGTCTTTGAAGCCGCCCTTAAAGTCGTTTCTGGAATCACCGGCTGGTTTGGAAAAGCTGCGGCCTTCTTTGGGGGCGAATTTGTTGTCGCCACCGAAGCCATTGCCACCTGCGCCTGCGCCGAAGCTCGGGGGCCGTGGCTTGAAGCCGCTGCCTGCGAAGCCGTTGCCGCCACGGTCGTTGCCTTGGAAGCCACCGCCGCGATTGTCATCACCGCGTGGGGCAAAGCTGCCACGTTGGTCTTTGTAGTCGCCACGGTCGTTGCCGCCAAAGCCGCCTGAGCGGCCGCCGAAGCCGCGATCTGCACCGCCGCCGAATCCGCCGCCAGAGCGGTCATTGAAACCGCCGCTTGGACGTCCGCCGAAGCCGCCGCCACTTTCACGGCGATCACCGCCAAAGCCGCCGCCAGAGCGACCCGCAAAACCACCGCGATCACCACCACGGTCACCGCCAAAGCTCTTACCTGCAAAGCCACGGCCATCGCTGCTGCCGAACTTGCCGAATGGCTTCTTGGGTTCGCGCGGGCGATCCGTTGGCTCGAGGCCAGGAATCACATCTGCTTTGAGTTGCTGGCGAGTGTGGTCTTCAATATCGCGACTGCGGAAACGGTCACGTGGCTCAGCAAACGTCACGGCCATGCCATCGCGGCCCGCGCGGCCTGTGCGACCAATGCGGTGGGTGTAATCTTCGGCTTTCAATGGCAAGCCATAGTTGAACACATGGGAAATGCTCGGCACGTCAATGCCGCGCGCAGCAACGTCAGTGGCCACCAAGAATTGAATGTGGCCATCGCGCAGGCTTTTCAGGCGCTTGTTGCGCAGATGTTGGCTCAATGCGCCGTGCAATGCAGCAGCATCAAAGCCGGCATCGATCAAATCTTGCGCGAGCGAATCGCATTCGATTTGCGTGTTGGCAAACACGATGGCTTGCACGATAGAAGTCTCGCGCATCCAATGGTCAAGCAGCTTGCGCTTATGGACCAAGTTGTCAGCCCAGAAGAGTTTTTGTGTGATGTTGACGTGTTTGTCTTGCGGGCTGTCAATCGTGATGCGCTGAGCGGCTTTGCCGTTGTCGCGCATGACGCGAGCGGCGAGCTGCTGAATGCGAGCGGCGAATGTGGCGCTGAACATCATGGTTTGCTCACGCTTTTCTGTGAGCTGGTGAATCGCTGCGAGATCATCGGAGAAGCCCAGATCGAGCATGCGATCGGCTTCATCGAGCACGAGGCATTTGACGCCCTCGCATTTGATCTGACCATTGCGCTGCAAATCGAGCAAGCGGCCTGGCGTGGCGACGACGAGATCGGCATTTTGCAATTTCGCAATTTGAATTTGATACGGCAGGCCGCCGATCACGTTGGCCACGCGAACGCCCGTCATGTGGCGAGCCAGCTCAATCGCATCATTGGCCACTTGCTGGGCCAGTTCGCGCGTTGGGCACAAAATCAGCGCTTGCGGGGTGGCGGCGCGGAAATTGCGTGGGTCAATCGGGTTTTTGCGTTTTGGTTTTTTCGGGGCGACTTCGCCTCGCTCGGCGGCTTCTTCGAGCGTTTTCTTCCAAGCGGCGGCTTCTTCGCGCTCACGATCATGAAGGTCTGTTTGCAGGCGATGCAAGATGGGAAGCAAAAAGGCGGCAGTTTTACCGGAGCCAGTTTGGCTGGAGACCATCAAATCGTTGATGACTGTTTTAGAAGTTTCGCCTTCGATGGCTTTCACGGTCATGGCCAATGGAAGCACGCGCGCTTGCACAGCGGTAGGCGCGGTGTAGCCCAGATCGGCAATCGCTTTGACGAGCGATGGCGCGAGGCCAAGCAGCTCGAAAGGGTTGGGGCCGGTGGGTTCGGCTGGCATTTCGGATGCGGCCACATCTTCAACAAGCGCCTCATTTGCTATGATTTTAATAGCTAACGGGGTAGATTCCATGCCGGCTGTATCGTTATTTTCTGCTGTAGTCTCAGCAGAGATAGATTTAAATTCTTCAGTAAAGTCGTTCATGAGTAAATAACACGCACAAGCCAAGCTTGGACGCGCAAGTCCATATTTGTCTGAAGGGTCGGGAAGTTGTGACCACATTCGGACGGATTGATATCACATCAACCATCCAACATGTGTTCTGAGCTTTGGGCGCCTGCTAATGAAGAGGCTTTTGCTCGGTAGCGCTTAAGTTTTCTCAGCGAATGAATTCGCCGGGTTGAGCGCTCAAGATGTATGGTGATGCACGTTGAGAGCGAGGCATGTTGCTTCGTTCTCTTTTCGGGAAAACCCGAAGCTCTTATTATTGCACGGAAGCTGAGAGCTTGGCAAACATGAACTCGGACAACTTTGAGGGATCGGTCAAATGAATCGTTTGCCAACCTAGTATTTGCGCGGCGGCGATGTTCGCAGAATGGTCGTCGATGAAGAGGATTTGCTGGCCTTGCAGGCCATACAGGCTATCCAACTTGTGGAAGATTTCAGGCTGCGGCTTGATCAAGCCATGATCAGCAGACCAGATGCCGCCATCAAAGCAGCGCATGAAGGCGTGGCGCTCTAGGCCGCGTGCGTAGGGCGCGGGCATGTTGGAGAGGAAGTAGAGTTTGTGGCCGGTGGCGCTGCGCTCGGCATGCAAATTCTCTAGCACTTGCACGGAAGATGTGATTGGCGTGATGTGGTCCTCAATGGCGTTGACCATCTGCAATACAGCCGCTTCGCTCAGCGACATGCGCTGAGCAGTCAGACGAGAAATTTCTTGCGGGCTCACACGGCCCGCGTCAAACGCTTGCCAATCGGGGTGAGCGAAGAAGCTGCTGGCCAGGTGCGCGGCGGCCTCTTCGGTTGGTGCGATTTCAGGAAAATGCTTGCGCACCACTTCGCGTGGCTGCCAATTGACGAGCACAGCACCAAAATCAAAGACGATGTTCATTGCAAATTGGCAATTAAAGCGGCTGTCGATGCATCCACGCCCTGCACATTGCCAGAGAGCAAACGCGCTTCCACATCGCGTGCGAGCACTTTACCCAGCTCTACGCCGAATTGATCGAAGCTGTTGATGCCCCAGACTGCGCCGCTCACAAAGACGCGGTGCTCGTACAAAGCGATCAATGCACCGAGTGATTCGGGTGTGAGGGCATCGAGCAGCAGGAAAGTGCTGGGGCGGTTGCCGGGGAAGTGGCGGTGGCCGTCTTCGCTATCCTTGCCTTGCAAAAAAGCTTGGGATTGCGCCACGGCATTGGCCAGCAGCTTGATGTGGTGCCCGGGCAGATTGTGTGAAGGCTTTTTGACGACGATGAATTCGAGCGGAATCACCTCGGTGCCTTGGTGCAGCATTTGAAAGAAAGCATGCTGGCCATTCGTGCCCGGCTCTCCCCAGACCACGGGGCTGGTGTGATACGGCAGAGCCTCGCCATTTTTATCGACGCGCTTGCCATTGCTCTCCATTTCTAGCTGTTGAAGGTAAGCAGGAAAGCGCTTTAAAGCGGCGTGATACGGCGCAACGCAGCGGCTCGTGAAGCCGTGGAAGTTGCGATACCAAACATCGAGCAAACCAAGGCGCACGGGCAGGTTGTGCTCCAAAGGCGCATTGGCGAAATGCGCATCCATCTCAGCAGCGCCAGAGAGGAATTTGCGGAAGTTCGCTGCGCCAATCGCAATCGCCAGTGGCAGGCCAATCGCGCTCCACAAGCTGTAGCGCCCCCCCACCCAAAACCCAAAGCCGAAAGTGGTGGTGATTCCGAATTAATTGGCGGTTGCTACATTTGTGGTGAGTGAACCAAA
>JANNED010000012.1:0-5447 GCA_031388245.1 Variovorax sp. | reverse complement strand
GCGGATGCGCATCGGTGATGGTTGCACCGGCAATCGTGATCTTGCCAGGCGCGGTTTGGATTTGCGTATCGGGCGTCACCCATTTTTTCTCCAGCGCCATCGCTGCAATGAAAGGTTTCATGGTCGAGCCTGGCTCAAAGGTATCGGTCAACGCGCGATTGCGCATTTGCGCAGGTGTCAAATTACTGCGTTTGCCCGGCACATAGCTGGGGTAATTCGCCAGCGCCAACACCTCGCCCGTTTGCACATCCAGCACAACAACGCTGCCAGCCTTGGCTTTGTGTTGTGTCACGGCATCGCGCAATTTTTGATACGCGAAGAATTGCACTTTGCTGTCAACAGACAGCTGAATGTCTTTGCCATCGGTGGGCACGACGGTCTCGCCGATGTCTTCCACCACACGCCCCAAGCGATCTTTGATCACGCGACGCGTACCGCTCTTGCCAGCGAGTTGGTTGTTGAATGCCAACTCTATGCCTTCTTGGCCTTTGTCATCGGTGTTGGTGAAGCCCACCACATGCGCTGCAGCTTCGCCCTCTGGGTATTGGCGGCGGTATTCTTTGCGGGTGTAGATGCCTTTGATGCCCAGCGTTGCGACCTGCTGCGCCACACCTTCATCAACCTGACGTTTGAGCCAAACGAAAGGACTGTCTTCCGCAAGTTTTGCTTTCAGCTCCACGAATGGCATCTCTAGCAATTTGGCAAGCTGCACGAGCTTCACTTGATCTTGTTCCACATCTTCAGGAATTGCCCAAATGCTCGGCGAAGGCACGCTGGAGGCGAGGATCAAACCATTGCGATCCAAAATGCGCCCCCGGTTGGCTGGCAACTCCAGCGTGCGCGAGAAACGCACCTCACCTTGGCGAATGAAAAAATCATTGTTGATCACTTGCACATAGGCGGCACGGCCAGCGAGCCCCACAAAAGCCAGAGCGATCGCGGCCACAATGAATTTACTGCGCCACACCGGCGTTTTGCTCGCAAGAAGCGGGCTAGCGCTGCCGGAATAAGCCACGCTTTTCGTGTTCAAGGGGTTGGCGCGCCAGCTCATGGCTCGATCCTTGTTGCGGCGGCCGCTTCTTCCTTGGGCCGCTTCACATACTGCGTCACCGCCGGCGTGGCTGTGCGCATTTGCAATTGCTCTTTGGCAATTTTCTCGATGCGCAATGGCGTGGCTTGTGAGCGCTTGTCCACCTCCAGTCGCTCTCGCTCCGTCTCCAGCTTGCGCGAAAGGCTTTGCGCTTTTTCCACCTCCACAAACAAGCGGCGCGATTGATATTGAATCTGCACGAGATACATCGCGCTGGCGATCACGCCGACAAGAAGAACAAGATTTAGCCTTAGCATGGCGCGGCCGTCCTGAGCGCCACACGCATGATCGCGCTGCGTGCGCGTGGGTTGGCAGCCACCTCTTCATCGCTTGGCTTGATGCGCCCCAATGCTTCTAATTTCATAGCACTCTGCACAGTATTTATGCCGGCAATCATCCAATTTGGATTGTTTCTGTCAATCACTTCACGTGCGTGCAGCGCAATGAACTGCTTGACGATGCGGTCTTCCAAACTGTGAAATGCGATCACCACGAGCCGCCCTCCAGGCGCGAGAATGCGCAGGCTCTCTTGCAGCGCGATTTGCAAATCGTCAAGCTCACGGTTGATGAAAATCCGCAGGGCTTGGAAGCTGCGCGTGGCCGGATGCTGGCCGCCCTCGCGCGTGCGCACCACGCCAGCGATGAGCTCGGCCAATTGCAAAGTGCGCTGAGGCGCCTGCCCCGCAGCGACTTTTGCCAAAATAGCTTTCGCGATCTGGCGAGCAAAGCGTTCTTCACCATAGCCTTTGATCACTTCCTCGATTTCTTTTTCCGAAGCTTTTTCCAACCATTGCGCCACGGTTTGGCCGCGCGTGCTGTCCATGCGCATGTCGAGTGGGCCATCGTTGCGAAAGGAGAAGCCGCGGGCGGGATCGTCGATTTGTGGGCTGCTGATGCCTAAATCCATCAGGATGCCTTGCGCTGATTGGCTGGGCAAATCGGCAAGGCCTGCAAAGCTGTCGTGAACAACAGCCAGACGTGCATCTTGATCTCTCATGGCTTGCGCCGTGGCAATGGCCTCTGGATCTTTGTCGAAGGCTGTCACTTTGCCTTGATCGCTCAAGCGAGAAAGCAGCAGGCGTGTGTGGCCACCGCGCCCGAATGTCGCATCGATGTAATGTCCGTCTTGTGAAGTGAGGAGAGAATCGACTGCTTCTCTTAACAAGACGGTGGTGTGTTGCCATGTAGCCACCTGGTGCCTCGTTAAAACACAAAGTCTTTGAAAGCTTCAGCGCTCTGCGATGAGCCCGCACGCGCCAGATCGAGCGCTTCTTTCGCGGCATGCCGCACCGGATCCCAAATTTCAAAATAATCCACCATGCCGAGCATCACAGCTTCATTGCTCAACTCAGCAGCTGCGCGCAACTCAGGCGCGATCAACACACGGCCTGTTGCATCCATCTCGCAGGGCTGGGCATGGCCGATATACAAGCGCTTGACCCACTGCAAATGCATGGGCACATGCGCAATCTTCGCGCTGAACGCCTCCCAAGCTTTTTCGGGAAACATCATCAAACCGCCTTCATGATTGCGCGTGACGATCAGCTTGCCTTCGCACGCAGCCAACAGCGCCTCCCGATGCCGCGTGGGCACGGCGATGCGGCCTTTGGCATCCAAACTGAGTGCTGAAGCGCCGGTAAACATGTCTCTAAGCCAAATAAATGTTGAAAAGTGTTGAAGGACAAAAGAGCTCAAAGACAAAATGCCCTTGAAAACCACTTTTATGCACTTTTCACCACTGTATCAGCATTCTCAGCATTTAGACAAGCCCTGATGTAAAAAAACTTCAATGAAATCAAGTGTTTACAGCGATTTTGAGAAATGAAATTTTAATCAGTCTTTAGGAAAAAACCTGATTGTTTTCAATCGTTTAGAGGCGATTTGCAATGTAAAAATACATGCCCAGAAGATGTATCGGCACGCGCAGGGAAATCCCTTCAAACTTGAAAACCGCGCTCCAGAGTCGCCACCACTTCCTTCGCGAAATCGGCGTAGCTGATGGGGCCATCAGGTCGAAGCCAAGTAAACGTCCAGTTGATCATGCCCATGAGCATCATGGTGAGCGCGGTTTGGTTCGCATCATTGAAGCGCTGCGGATAAGCGCGGCGTAAAAAGCGCGTGAAAGCACTCACGATATCGCGCTGGCGCTGAACGATGATCTTGCGCTGCGAAGGATCGCCCTCATCGCTTAAAAATTTTGCATCGTGAAGCAAGGCCACATGCTTGTGCGCTGAGCTTTCATACTCAATCAAAAAGGATTCGATCAATGCATGCAAAGCCGCGCGATCATCCAGCTTGCGCCGCTGCGCTTGACCCTCAGTCTCACCAATGATGGCCAGCAAACGCTGTGTGTAGCGATCCATCAAATCAAACAGCAGCGCTTCTTTGCTCTCGTAGTAATGATAAATCCGCGCCTTGCTCGTGCCCAGCCGAGCGGCCACCTCTTGCATGCTCGCTGCGGGATAACTCAATTGCGCGAAGCAAGCGGCAGCAGCGTCGAGGATTTCGTCGCGCTTTAAGTGGTGATCTGCGGATTTGGGGCGTGCCATGGTCGCGTTGTCTCAATACGGATTCGCATAGCCCAGAGACTGCATGAGCAACACTTCCAGCGCCTCCATCTCGAGCGCATCGGTCTCATGCGTTTCATGATCGTAGCCTTGTGCATGCAACACGCCATGCATGATGAGATGCGCCCAATGCGCCTCAAGCGTCTTGCTCTGCTCCAGGGCCTCACGCGCAATCACCGAAGCGCAAAGTACGATGTCAGCAGCGACAAACGGCTGGCTTGAATACTCAAACGTGAGCACATTGGTGGCGTAATTTTTCGCTTCGCCGCGATAGCTGCGATTGAGCTCGCGCCCTTCTGATTCACCCACGACGCGAATCGTGATCTGATCGGCTTGATGCGAATGCCTGAGCGCATGCGCAGCCCAGCGCTGCACGCGAGCTTTGCTGAGCAAGCGTTTGAGCGCGGCAAGCTCATCTCTTGCGCCTAGATCGGTTGAAAACTGAAGATCAATCATTTTTATAATGAAAAGTGGCAGTTTGCCGGCGTATTGACTGCGTAGTATGCTATCAATTTAGGAATGATCGCATTGGCCGTTTAGGCCACTCGCCGCTTCTGTGTCGCATCATACGCATCCACAATCCGCGCCACCAAGGGATGGCGCACCACATCGGCGCTGGTCAAGTGCGTTATCGCAATGCCTTGGATGCCACCGAGCACACGCTCAGCATCCACCAAGCCGCTGGGCTGGCCTGCCGGCAAATCAATCTGGCTCACATCGCCCGTGATCACCGCTTTGCTGCTGAAGCCCAAGCGCGTCAAAAACATCTTCATCTGTTCAGGCGTGGTGTTTTGCGCCTCATCCAAAATCACAAAACTGTGGTTCAACGTGCGCCCGCGCATGAAGGCCAGTGGTGCAATTTCAAGCTGCTGACGCTCAAAGGCTTTTTGCACTTTTTCAAAGCCCATCAAATCGTAGAGCGCGTCGTACAAAGGCCGCAAATATGGATCAATCTTCTGCGCCAAATCGCCCGGCAAATAGCCTAATTTCTCACCAGCTTCCACTGCAGGCCGCGTGAGCACAATGCGCTGCACGGCGCTTCGCTCCAGCGCATCTACAGCGCAAGCCACGGCAAGGTAAGTTTTGCCAGTGCCCGCAGGGCCAATGCCAAAGCTGATGTCGTGCGCGGCGATGCTGGCTAAATACTGCGCTTGATTGGGCGAACGAGCACGCAAATCTGCACGGCGGGTATTGAGCAAAATACTCTCGCCATCCAGCGTAGGCTCCTTGCCCGACACCATGAGTTGCCACATTTCAGGCGAAATCGGCTTGCTTGCCATCTCGTAGGCTGCCTGCAAGAGCTCAATGCATCGCTCTGCATCTTTCTTCGCACCGTTCACACGAAAGTCTTCATGCTTGTGCGCGATATTCACATTCAAAAATTCCTCCAAGCGCCGCAAATTTTCATCGCTCGGCCCGCATAAGTTAACGAGCCGTTTATTGTTGGCGGGAGTGAAGGCGTGTTTAAGAATCACAGGATAATGTCCAAAGCTGCATTTTAAGGATACAACGCACCATGATAGGCCGCATCGCTGGGCAGTTGATAGAAAAAAATCCTCCGCAAATCTTGGTTGATTGCGGTGGCGTGGGGTATGTGCTCGATGTGCCAATGAGCACGTTTTACAACCTGCCCGCGCTGGGCGAAAAGATTGCGCTGCTCACGCATTTCGTGGTGCGCGAAGATGCGCAAATTCTCTTCGGATTTGCCACTGCACAGGAGAGAGAGACCTTCCGCCAGCTCGTCAAAATCTCCGGCGTTGGCCCGCGCACGGCTTTGGGCATTCTCTCTG
>JANNED010000311.1:0-2750 GCA_031388245.1 Variovorax sp. | reverse complement strand
CATGCCGATGAGATGACGCAGATGGCCATGGGCATGATGGGCTTTTGGGTGACGCATCCGAAGACCAAACATCCGCTGATTGATGAGGTGCAGCGCGACTTTTGCTTTTTACTCAATTCCTACGACATTGATCCAGGCAGCATGACGCCAAAAATCATGACCATGCTGGATCAAAACATCTGGAGCTGGAACAGCCGCGTCTTCCCAGGCATTGATACGCTTAACGTGAAATACAACGACAAAGTGCGTATCCGCATCGGCAACCTCACGATGACGAATCACCCGATTCATCTGCACGGCCATGAATTCTTGGTCACTGGCACGGATGGCGGGCCGACGCCCAAATCCACCCGCTGGTATGAAGTGACCACCGATGTTGCGGTAGGTCAAATGAGGCAGATCGAATTCTTGGCCGATGAAGAAGGCGATTGGGCTTTCCACTGCCACAAGAGCCACCACACCATGAATGCGATGGGGCACGATGTGCCCACCATGATTGGCGTGGATCACAAAGGCTTGGTCAAAAAAATCCAGCAAGCCATTCCCGATTACATGGTGATGGGCGAGCGCGGCATGGCCGATATGGGCGAGATGGAGATGGAGTTGCCAGAGAACACCGCGCCCATGATGACGGGCACGGGCCCTTACGGCCCGGTGGAGATGGGCGGCATGTTCACCATGGTCAAGGTGCGAAAGGATCAAAAACCGGGCGACTACAAAGATCCCGGTTGGTACAAGCAACCTCCCGGTACACAAGCCTTTGAATGGACAGGCAATTTGCCAGAGCCCGCTAGATTCTTGTCGGAACAAAAAGCCAACAACGGCTTTGTACCTAGCTTGAACAATCCACCCGAAACTAAACCCATGACTGTGAATATCCGCAAGCCATCGGGCGGCCACGTGGGCCACTAATTTTTAACTAAAAGAACACCATGCTTATAACTATTAAATTTATAGCAATCTGCGCAATATTTATGCCGGCAATCAGCGCTTTTGCACAACATTCTGGGCATCAGCATGGCGCTGCGCAGAGCTCGGCCTACGCAGGCGAACAAACGCGAAGCATCAAAGCGTTATCAGCCAGCGAGACCAAGGGCTGGCTCGATGGCCAAGGCATGGGCTTGGCGCGTGCCGCAGAGCTCAACGGCTATCCCGGGCCCATGCACGTACTCGAATTGCGCAGACCACTGCGCCTAACGGATGCCCAGCAGCGCGCGACTGAAGAGCTGATGCAGCAGCACAAAGCTGAGGTGCGTCGCTTAGGCGCAGGCCTTGTGGACACAGAGCGCAAGCTCGATATCGCCTTCGCCAACAAGAGCATCACACCAGAGATACTCGCCGCGCTCACGCGCCGCATCGGCGAGCTGCAAGCGCAGATCAGGGATTCGCATCTGCAAACCCATCTGAAGCAAACCGCTTTGCTCAATGCCGAGCAGATCACCTCGTATGACTCACTTCGTGGCTACAGCCAATAAATTTTGGCGCCATCACTTTTATCAACAGGCGTTTCATGATGACATTCAGAAATACTCTCAAAACCATAGCGCTCTGCGCAGTATTGATGCCGGCGATCCCTGCTTTTTCCCATGGAAATGCAGATCACAGCAAAAAGACTGGCTCCGTGAACAAGGAGCAAAAAAACTGGGGCATTGCAGGGGAAGCCAAAGATGTCAAGCGCACCATTGAAGTCAAGATGATGGACAACATGCGCTTTTCTCCAGACAAGATTGAAGTCAAGCAAGGCGAGACTGTGAAATTTGTGGTGGCCAACAACGGCCAAGGCATGCATGAATTCGTCATTGGTACGAAAAAGGAGCTTGATGCGCATGCTGTGCAGATGATGAAATTTCCAAATATGGAGCACGATGAGCCATATATGGCGCACGTTAAAGCCAAGGCCAAAAGTGAAATCATCTGGACATTCAACAAACCCGGTGATTTCGATTTCGCATGTCTCATTGCAGGCCACTATCAGGCCGGCATGGTGGGCAAGATTAAAGTTATAGGAGCAAAAAGCGATGGTCACACCGGTCACAAACACTAACCCGCTGCACTCGCGCAGAAGCATCCTAAGAGCATCGCTTGCGTTGCTCTCGGGCACTGGCTTGCTCGCCGCTTGCCAAGGCAAAGATGCTGCGTTAGCAGTTGCTGGCGCAGGCTCAAAAGCCGATCCACATGCTGGTCACAACATGCCAGCATCTTCACCTGTGCCCACACCCGCGCCAGCTGGCATGAGCCCAGTGGCCTTCATCGAAGTCTGGAAAACGCCCACCTGTGGCTGCTGCAAGATGTGGATCGAGCATCTTGAAAAAGAAGGTTTTTCCGTCAAAGCCAATGACGTGCAGCAAACCGCTCCGATTCGCACCAAACTGCGCATCCCCGACGATATGGGCTCGTGCCACACAGGCTTGATTGCTGGCTTTGCCATCGAAGGCCACGTACCCGCCAGCGAGATCAAACGCTTGTTGGCCGAGCCCGAAAGCTTGCGGCAGCAAGTGATCGGCCTGTCAGTACCCGGCATGCCCATTGGCTCGCCCGGTATGGAAATGGGCACAAAGCGTGACAAATTCGATGTCATGCTTGTTCTCAAAAGCGGCTCACACCGCGTTTATCAATCTTATTCTTCAATCACTTAACAGAGCAACTCCCATGAAAAACTCAACCCTTATCCTCTCTGCCGCCTTCTCATTATTTGCTGCACAAAGCTTTGCGCAAACCGCAGCACCTGCTGCTGGCGCTGCTGCAGCAAC
>JANNED010000305.1:0-35093 GCA_031388245.1 Variovorax sp. | reverse complement strand
CCCGTGATCTGCTCAGCAGTGATGCCGCCTGTGGCAACCGGAAAGCTGCCCCGCTCGCGCCACAGCACCTTCACATCCAGCCCATCGCGCTGCACCACGGATCGCTCCATCACGACGGTGCTTTGCACGCCATCGACCAAGCGCAGCCGCCCAGTGACTTCAAAATAGCGGCTGGCCACGCTGTGCTGGCCTTCGTTCAATAGCCCCGCCAACGCCGGCACCAAATTGCCCACATCAGCCAAGCTCTTAAAATGCTGTTTGCCGCGTTCTGCCACAATTTTGCGCGCCCCATCAAGCTCCAAGCCCGGCACGCTGGCATACAGCACCTCGGCGCTGGCTGTGTTCACATTGATGGGCGTGCGGCTGGGCAGCCAAGTGATGAAGGGGCGCAGGCGCTCCAAGCTGGCGGGCGACAGGCCCAGCAACGTGAGCTGATCCACACGCTGGGGCAAAAGTGCTGCGCGAGCGCCAGAGCGGTTGTCGGGGCTGATGTCTGAGGCGAAGCGCAAATTCTCGGCCACTGCATTGAGCTCAGCGGCCTCCAGCCCTTGCAAATCAAACAGTTTGGCCAACGCAGCCAACGCGTTTGGCGAAATTCGCCCGGCTTCGATCAAGTTATACACATTCAGCCGCGATTGCATATCCAGCATCTGGCCTGACAGAAATACATTGTCGTTGGCTTGATCGGCCAGCAAAGCAGCGCTGGTGGCATCGGCTGCCAAAAAGCTCGATAAGCGTGACTCTTGCAACGCCACGGCCCACGGCTCGCCCAAATGATCAGCCCCGCCCGAGCGCGCATCTTCGCGCAAGATCAGCCGCGCCCAATCGAGTGCGCCCACCAAAATCCAAGCGGCTTGCCCACGCGAGCGCTCGGCGCGCTCCGTCTCCACGCCACGCCACTGCTGCCAAGCAGCCCCGGCAGCCAGCGTCGCCACGAGCGCCAGGGTGAGCATGGCAGCCAGCAAGGCTGCGCCGAAGGCTTGGCTTGGCCTCATCCTTTGCCTCCCCCACGCGTGGGCTGCACCCAATCGATGCTGAGCTTGCCGCCGGGTTGCTGGTCAGGCGCAAGCTGCAAAATCAAGCGCACGCCATCAGGATGTGTGCTGCTTGGCGATGCCGCGCCATCCGCAGAAAGCGGGTTGCTCCAAGCATCATTGCGGTAGTAAAAAATTTGCCACGCATCCACGCCGAAGACGGCTGTTTCGCGAGCCAATTCTGCCGCGCTAGGATTTTGCCCCCAGCGCCCCGCTTGATCCCAAGCGGCCTGCCACTGCCCACGCGTGCGAATCGGCTCAGACACCCAGCGCATGAAACTTCTCTGCCCACCCGTGCTGCTTTCCACACGGCGCGTGCCCCAAGCCACCACGCGCATTTCGTCGCCTAAGAAGCGTCGCGTGATCCGCAGCACGCGGCTGTCAAATTCAATCGCACGTGCTGTGCTGGCGCTGTTGTTTGCATTGTTGCCCAGCGCTGCCGGCGGTGTCTGCGACGCATCAATCATTTGATCCAGATCGGTGCGCCATTGCAGCAAAGCCGTCTGAATCGCGGCCACATCATCAGACCGGGCGCGATACTGCGCATTCGCCTTGGCCATCCCATCGACCCCCTGCCAAGTCAGCACCGCCATGATCGCCATCACCACCAGCGCCACCATCACCTCAATCAAGGTGAAGCCTTTTGAATCAACCGGATGCAGACCACATTTCGTTTGCTGCATCTCAATACCGCCCGATGACCGTGGAGATTTGCACGATGCCGTATTGCGTTTGCGCGTCGCTCACATTGGCTTGCACGCGCAGAAAGCTGGGGTTAGGCGTGGGATTGACCAAAAGCCGCACATTGAACACGCGCTCGCCTTGGCTGCATTCGCTGTTGGATTCACCCACGCCAGGCATTTGCCGTGCCAAACGAATCGCATACAGTGCGTTGTCTGCGCATATTTGCGCCAGCAGTAAATCGGCTTGGCGCTGCGATGAGCGGGCCAGTGCCGTGGTGGCTTGCGTGCCGGCGAAGAGGGCAATCGCGACGATGGATAAAGCCACCAGCACCTCGATCAAAGTGAAGCCGGCTTGCCTCCGGGCCGTGCGCTTGGCATGGCATGCTTTCATGGCTTGCCCGCCCCGCTCGTCTGGTCGACAGGGTGCACGGCAAAAGGCCGCAGCCCATCGGTGCTCACACTCAAGCGCCGCTCTTTCATGCTCAGCACCACTGCAACGGGCGCAATCATCGGCTCGGCGCCAAGAAGCAAGCTTGGCGCAGACGCTGCCGCGTTGTTGGCCGTTGTGTTCACAATCTGCGCATTCATGCCCGGTGCAAGCCAAGCACGGATGCTGGCGGCATTGATTTGAATTTGCCGGGCACCCAATTCATTCGCTGGCAACACCACAAAGCCCTGTGGGAGCGGCAGCCAAGCCAGCGCCACGCCCGTGCTGCGCGATTGCACCCGCGCAGTTTCTAAAATCACGCTCAATCGATCCGCTTCGCGATCCAGCAGCGTCGCTTCGTTATCGCGGATCGCAAAGCTAACGCCGGCTGTGGCAATGGCGATCAGCGTGATCACCACCATGAGCTCAATCAAAGTGAAGCCTTGAAAAGCGGACGTGGGGCGAACAGGCTCCATCATTTCAGCTCGCCGCCTGATTTGCGCAGCAGCCGGGCCGCTGCGCTATTGCCAGCTGCCGACATCGGCATTCTTGCCTTCGCCGCCTGCCACGCCATCCGCGCCAAAGCTCATCACATCAATCTCGCCCTTGATGCCAGGGTTGAGATACTGATAAGCCCGCCCCCAAGGATCGTTGGGCAGTTTCTCAAGATAAGGCTTCCAATTCGTGGGGATCGTGCCCACGGTTGGTTTGCTCACCAAGGCTTGCAAGCCTTGCTCGCTACTGGGATAGCGTTGGTTATCCAGCCGATAGAGCTTAAGCGCTTGCACCAAATTGTTGATGTCGGTCTTGGCTGCGGTGACGCGCGCGTCGTCGGCGCGATCCAACACATTGGGCACAATCAGCGCCGCCAAGATGCCGATGATCACGAGCACGACCATCAATTCAATCAACGTAAAGCCTCGCTGCATTGATTTCAGAGCAGCGCAGCGCAAAAGTTTGTAATTGGGCAACATAGACAAATGAGTGAGCTTGGTAGAAACACGATAATAGCCGCATGCAACGCCCACTTTGGATTCGATTCGCAACATTTCTTGTTTGGCTGCTCGCCGCAGGCAGCGCGGTGTATTGGGCGCTCAAATTTGTGAGCGGCCCGATGGCACCGGCTTCAGCTGCTGTGGCGGCTCCAGCGGCCAGCACGGTAGATGTGCAGTCTCTGGCCAAAGGCTTGGGCGGTGGGCAAGCGCCCAAAAGCGGCAGTTCAAACGTGGCAGCGGCTGCACAGAGTGCGTTACAAGCCGCAAGATTTGTGCTCACTGGTGTGGTCGTGCAAAAGACCAATGCCCAAGGGGTGGCGCTGATCGCCGTGGATGGCAAGCCGCCCCGCCCCTATCGCGTGGGCTCGCAGCTCTCAGAAGGCGTTTTTTTGCACAGCGTGTCTGCCGGCAAAGCAATGCTCGCCATCACGGCGGATGGGGCGCCTGAGCTGACGCTGGCACTCCCGCAACTGACCTCTGCCATCGCTGGCACCGCCGTGGCCGCTCGCCCTATTTTGGCAACGCCTGCCCAGATGCCTGCTGCGGCCACGCCAGCGGCCAATCCCATGTCTGCACTTGGGCAAAGGCCACCTCGCCCGATGGCCAATCGGCAGCGCGAAGCGGGCGCAGAAGTGCAGCGAGATCTGAGCAGCGCGCCGGCTCAGCAGTAAGCGCCGCAAACAGTGCATGCGGCTGCCCAGACAGCCATTGCACAGCCCGAATCACGCCCGCATGCGTGATCCAAATCTGATCTTCGCCCGCTTGCGCACTTTGATGCCAACGCTTTGCCACGCGCTGCACAAACTGAGCGCAAGATTCGCCTGAGCCACCACATCGGTAACTGGCAAACGCATCCGTCCATTGGCTGAGCTCATGAGAGGGAATCTGCGCCCAGGGCTGCATCTCCCATGCACCGAAATGCATTTCTGCCAGTTTTTGATCCGTTTTATAAGCAAAAGTGGGCTCAAGCCGGCATAGAATCTGCGCAAGGCGCTCACATCTTGATAGCGTCGAGCTGATCATGGGCAAGCGCTGAGGCAGCTCTTCCAGCAAGCCAAAGGCTGCGCGCTCCAGCGCTTGGGCGCTGCAAGCCAGATCGCTTGCGCCATAGCAGATGCCTGAAGCCACCAGCGGCTGGGGATGCCTGACCAGATAAATCTTCATCGCGTGTTGGATCAGCCCATGCCCAGCACCCACAACGCACCCAGCAAAAACCCAATTTCACACACCTGCTGCACAGCGCCCAGCGCATCGCCCGTCAACCCTTGCAATCGCACCCGCAGCCGCCACCACATCACACACCAAACCAGCAATGCCATGCCCATGCCCGCTATGAATTCAGTAGCGCACTGCGCAATCAACACGCCGGGCAACAGCCCAAAACACCATAAAAAATTGCTCAGCAATGCGCTGGGCGAAATACGGTCTGCCAGCGGCTTCGATTTGCTCCCCGCTGCATCGCCCACATGTGGCAACAGTGCGAGCAGCGCCATCGGCAAAGCGCGGGAAACGACGTGGCTGGCCATGATCAGCATCAACACCGCCCAGCCCTCCGATTCGCCCAAAGCCGCCAGCAAAGCCATCTTCGTGATCAATGCCAACACCAGCGCCATCGCGCCAAATGCCCCTACACGCGAATCTTTCATGATCTCCAGCGCCCGGTTGCGGTCATACGAGCCGCCCAAGCCATCGGCCAAATCCGCCAAGCCATCTTCATGAAACCCGCCCGTGAGCAGCACCGTCGCCACGGTAGACAGCGCAGCGGCAATCAAGGCCGCATAGGGTGACGCCATCATGCTGTCCACAGCCAAATAGACCGCAGCCGCCACCGCGCCCACAATCCAGCCCACCCCAGCAAAATGCGCCGCACTGGCGCGAAGCATCTCCGGGCTGAACCCCACCCAAGCCGCCAACCTGCCCGTGACGGGAATGCGGGTGAAAAATTGGATGGCAAGGAGGAAATGGCGGACAAATAACATGCTGGGCGCGGTCAGAAAACTCTGATCAACTTCCGGGCGCGAAAGACGCGACAGTGACGCGCCCTGTCTTTTGTATTTTCATTTTCAAACCTTCTGAGACACCCCAGCCGACTCAAAGCTGGCCATTTCATTGAGCAGCCGGGCGCTGGAGACCACGAGCGGCCATGCAAGAAGTGCCCCTGTGCCTTCGCCCAAGCGCAGCCCCAGATCGAGCAGCGGCAACGCGGCCAGCGCTTTGAGCATCGCTTGGTGGCCAAATTCTGCGCCCACATGGCAAAACACCATGTAATCCTTCACCGCTGGCGAGAGCCCCACAGCCACCAAGGCCGCTGCACCGGCAATAAAGCCATCCACCAATATCACCCGCCGCTCAGCAGCGGCTTGCAGCATCGCGCCGGTCATCATGGCGATTTCAAAGCCGCCCACCGCACACAAAATCTCAAATGGCTTTTTCACACCCTGATGCCGGCGGCGAGCCCGCGTGAGTGCGTAGATCTTTTTCTTCATCTGCTCATCGGAGAGGCCTGTGCCACGACCTGCGCAATTTTCAATGGGAATCGGCGTAAAGAGCGACAAGATCAGCGCCGCGCTGGATGTGTTGCCAATGCCCATTTCACCAAAAGCCACCACATTGCCGGCCAAATGGCGCACCACATCCATGCCCGCTTGCAGTGCCGCCACACCTTGCAGATCGCTCATCGCTGGCGCGAGCGTGCAGTTGCGCGTGCTGGGCGCGATTTTGAGCTGTAAAAGCTGCGGATGATCCGGCAGCACACAGGCCACGCCAGCGTCCACCACGGTGAGATTGAAATTATGCTGATGCGCCAACACATTGACACCCGCACCGCATTTTTTGCCCGGCGAGCCCAGCATATTGGCCACCATTTGCGCCGTCACGGCTTGCGGATATGCCGACACGCCCTCATCCACAATGCCATGATCGCCGGCAAACACCACAATTTGCGGCTGCTTCAAGCTCACCATCTCACTTTGCTGAATCAGGCCAAGCTGTATCGCCAAAGATTCGAGCTGGCCCAAAGCGCCCAGCGGCTTGGTTTTGTGATCCAGTGTGTGCTGTAGCTTAGCCGCGAGCTGCAGCGCCCCTGCGCCAGTGCGGATAAACGCTATTGCGGGTATTTGGATCAGGCTCTCGGTCATTGTGTGTGCTTTATGTTTTCAAAAACAGGCGGTAGGCCGGATTGGCCGTTTCATCCACAAAGGGATAGCCTAAATTTGTGACAAATTGTACAAAAACTTTGTCATCCGCTTTCGGCACCTGCAATCCCACCAAAATCCGCCCGTAATCTGCCCCCTGATTGCGATAGTGAAAGAGCGTGATATTCCAGCCCGGGCGCATGGCGTTTAAGAATTTCATCAAAGCGCCGGGCCGCTCGGGGAAGACGAATCGCATCAGCCGCTCTTCCTGCGCCAACTGTGATGCGCCGCCCACCATATGGCGCAAATGCTCTTTGGCCAGCTCGTCATGCGTGAGATCAATCGTTGTGAAACCTTTTTTCGTGAAACTGGCGGCGATTTTTGTGCTTTCTCCTTTGCCATGCGTCGTCAGCCCCACAAACACATGCGCCTCTTTGGCTTGCGAGATGCGGTAGTTAAATTCGGTCACGTTGCGTGCGCCGCCTGGCAAATCCCCTACCGCTGTGCAAAAGCGCCGAAAGCTGCCCCGCTCTTCGGGCACCGTCACGGCAAACAATGCCTCCCGCTCCTCGCCCACTTCCGCGCGCTCGGCCACGAAGCGCAGGCGATCAAAATTCATGTTGGCACCACACAAAATCGCGGCATAGGTCTCGCCCTTGGTTTTGTGTGTGGCCGCATATTGCTTGATCGCGGCCACCGCCATCGCACCCGAGGGCTCCACGATAGAGCGGGTGTCCACAAACACATCTTTGATCGCCGCGCACACGGCATCGGTGTCGACCACCACAAACTCATCAATCAAGCCCTTTGCCGCACGAAAGGTCTCCTCGCCCACCAGCTTGACCGCCGTGCCATCGGCAAACAAACCCACATCAGAAAGGGTCACGCGCTTCTTGGCTTGTACCGATTGCAGCATCGCATCTGAATCGTTCATCTGCACGCCAATCACCTTCACCTCAGGGCGCACGGCTTTGATGTAATTGGCCACACCCGAGATCAGCCCGCCGCCGCCAATCGCCACAAAGACGGCATCAAGCTGGCCTTGGGAGACAAACTGCACCTGCCGCAAAATCTCCATCGCAATCGTGCCCTGCCCGGCAATCACATCGGGATCGTCAAAAGGGTGAACAAACGTCAGGCCCTGCTTCTTTTCAATCGCCAGGGCATGGTTGTAGGCATCGGTGTAGCTGTCGCCAAACAGCACCACTTCGCCTTTCAGATCGCGCACCGCATCCACCTTGATTTGCGGCGTGGTGGTCGGCATCACGATCACCGCGCGCGCGCCGAGCTTGCTCGCGCCCAGCGCCACGCCCTGTGCATGGTTGCCCGCCGAGGCGCAAATCACGCCTTTTTTAAGCTGTTGTGCAGAAAGATGCGCCATTTTGTTGTATGCACCGCGCAGCTTGAAACTGAACACCGGTTGCTGGTCTTCCCGCTTGAGCAGCACCTGGTTGTGCATGCGCCGTGAGAGCTGGCGAGCCAGCGTGAGATCCGATTCCACGGCCACGTCATAGACGCGGGCATTCAAAATTTTGGTCAGGTAATCAGCCGGAGACAGCTGCGCTTTTTTGAGAGGAGAGGCGGTTTGAGGCATAGGCGATTGTAAAAGCGCCCCAGCATGCCAAAAAAAAGCCCCAGCTCAGATGAGCCGGGGCTGTGAACTAACCCGTCTTTCGATGGGTTGAGGAGACAAGTTTTTATTCTAATGGTTGAAATGCTGCAATGCATCAAAATTGCGATAATCACATCAATTTATGGAAGGAATTTCCGATGGAATGCACAGTCAGTTGGACAGGCGGCGCAGCCACAGGCTCGGGCTCGCGCCCTGGTGCGGGCTCTGCGATGAGTTTTTTGGCAGAAACAGGCAGCGGCCATCTGCTCACCATGGACGGCGCACCCGATGCAGCCAAGCCAGAAAACGGTGGGCAAAATTTAGCGCCGCGCCCGATGGAAGTGCTGCTGGCTGGCACAGGTGGCTGCACCGCCTACGATGTGGTGCTGATTCTGAAGCGTGGCCGCCATGATGTGCGCGGCTGCTCTGTGAAGCTCTCTGCGGATCGCGCCGAGCTCGATCCCAAAGTGTTTACCAAGATCAACATGCATTTCATCGTCAGCGGCAAAGCGCTGCAAGCCGCTGCGGTGGAGCGCGCCATTGCCATGAGCCATGAGAAATACTGCTCAGCCACGATCATGCTGAGCAAAACGGCGGAGATCACCACCAGCTTTGAGCTCATTGAAGCTTAGTTTTCAGTTTTTTAGGCAGATTGCCGGCATAGACTGTGCATAGTTTGCTATTTATTTTATAGCGCATCAAATGTAGTAAGCGGTGCGCGTCATCACCCGAGAAATCGCTTGCATGGCGCGTTTGGCAGGCTCGGGCAGCTCAGCAGCGCCCGCTTGCTCAGCTTCGTGTGCATGGGCTGTTTCATCGGCCTTCATCATTGAAAGCACAGCCCGTGAGGCATAGTCGGCTGCCGGCAAGCCGCCGTCTTCGGGAGCGGCCAAATGCGTTTCTAAATGCGCCTCCACTTGGCGCTCCGTCTCCACCACAAAGCCCAAGCTCAGGCGATCTCCCAAGCGAGAAGCCAGCAAACCCATGCCAAAAGCACCCGCATACCACAGCGGGTTGAGCAGCGAGGGCCGTGCGCCCAAGGCTTGCAGTCGCTCAGCCGTCCACGCCAAATGATCGCCCTCTTCTTGGCCAGCTTTGATGAATTGCGCGCGCAGCGCTTCGTCTTGGGTCGCCAGAGCCTGGCCTGCATACAGCGCCTGAGCACACACCTCGCCCACATGGTTCACCCGCATCAGCGCGCCCGCATGCTGGCGTTCGCGTGCATCCATCGCATCCGGCTCGCCACTTTCGTTAAACGTCTGCGCCACAACAGGCGCGGCGCGGCCGGCCACAGGCTCAGCCAGCAAAGTGCGCAGGGCTTTGTCGAGCGCCAGCACGGCCAAATCAGCCGATAAAGAATGCTTCATCCCAGTTCTCCATCAAAAAAGGGTTCACCAACTCTACGCCGAGCACGGTATGCGGCGCAGCGCCCGTGTCTTCCGTGTAAAGACGCTTCACACCTTGCGCAGCGCACGTCGCAATGACCAAGCAATCCCAAAATTGACGCTTCGTCGCTTGAGCAATCTTCATAGCACGTATGAAAATCTGCCCATCTGCATGGATGAGTTCGTGCGAAGACATCAACGTATCCAAAGCAAACCAAGGATTGCCCACAGCCAACGCTGTAGGAGCGCTCAATCGCCTGAACACTTCCCCACAAACTTGGGTCGCCAGCTTTGCTTTTCGCGTCATGGATTGCGCAACCAAATCACAGGCAATGGCTTGTTTGCGCTGGTCACGCTCGTCAAAACTGTACATGATGATGTTTGAATCAAGGCTACTCGTCATAAGCTTCAGCCCTGTTGAAAGAGCCATGAATGCCACTGCCTTTGAACGACTCCAAAACATCACGCCATTTTCTGTACGCTTGCCCCAACGCAACGGCATGTTCAGCAGGATCGCTGGCCCGGTGTGCCCCGCTCGCGACCACCAGCATAGCAACAGGTTTGCCCCGCTTGGTCACCATGAATTCTTCACCACGCTCGACCAAACTCAAATAATGAGAAAAATTTTGATTGGCCTGCCGTACAGAGATTGTTTGCATCGCTGTCTCCTTGTCGTGTGCAGCCCATTCATTGTAGAACAATATGATCTACATCGCCCAAACTCACGCAAACCTCAGGCAAAACCCGTAAGACTTGCCCGCCAGCCAAGCACGTTTGCACACCTTGTTGCAAACAGGCAACGCAATCGCCCATAAAAGAGGAAAAATAGGCGGCTTTCTTTGCTCCTCAGCCAGCAATCGTGTCCAATAGACACAACTTCCCGAAACGGAGGTTGGCCCGGGACTCTGGCAGCAAACTTGGATTTATCTTTCTAAGCAAGCTTCTAACCGGAGCCCTATGTTTAACCTTGGAGATTTCTCAATGAAAAAGACTCTCGTTGCAATCGCAGCTCTGGCTGCTACAGCATCTTTCGCGCAATCTAGCGTGACTATTTCCGGCATCATGGACCTCGGCGTTGTGTACAACAGCAACGTTGCTCCTGGTGCAGCCAAGCTCAGCCTCGGCGCAGCAAACAACAACCGCATCATTTTCAGCGGCGTGGAAGATCTGGGTGGCGGCATGGCTGCTACTTTTGCTGCTCAAATGCGTTTCAGCCCAACGGCTGGCACGAACGAAGGCGGCTCTGCAAATAACGTCAATAGCGCCAATTACAGCAATGTGGTCGCAGGACAAGGCTTCTTGAAAGATGCTAATGGCGTTGCAATCCTTGACGCTAAAGGCAATAACATCTCCGCAGTTAACTTTGGTCGCCCATTGTTCCAAGGCGAGACCCGTGTTGGTCTGCGCGGCGCTTTCGGTCACGTCCGTTTAGGCCGTGGTCTGACAGCGTTACAGGCTCCTAACGGTGGCTACATTGATCCATGGGGCGTGAGCACTGTGGCTGGTTCTGTGTACGCTCCTGGCTACGCAACTGATTATGTCGCTGGCGGTGAAGGCCGTACCGATGGCATTTTCTATGACACACCCAATTTCTCTGGCTTTCAAGCTTCTTTGACTTTCTCGCCACGCAAGGTTGCGACCAGCGTAGCGAGTCCAGCAGCATCTTATGGCAAGACGTTTACTTCAATCGCTTTCACATACAACAACGGTCCAATTCAGTTCTTAATTGGTCAAGAGAACAACCGTTATGGTGACAAGCTGTTGAACGTTGGTGGTAATTACAACCTCGGCGTTGCTAAGATCTATGCAGGTTATGGTGCTGTTACTGGCGGCGCAGCTGCTGACCGTGCAAATGTCCCATTCTACGCAGCATCTAGCACATATCCAGGCAATACAAGCCCATTTAAAGCACTCGCTAAGATCACAGCTATCTCTTTCGGTGCTGCGATTCCAATGGGTGCCTCCACAATTCGTGTTGGCTACAGCCGCATCAATCCTGATGCAGTTCAATTTGCAACCGACAAGACCGATACCAAGCTTGGTTTAGGTTTGGAGTATGCATTGTCCAAGCGTACCGCCCTGTACACAGACTTTGCATCACAGACACGTAAAAACAACACTGTTAGTACCAATCCAGCGTCTAACACCGACACCATCAAAACGATGGATTTCGGCATCACCCACAAGTTCTAAATTGTTGACGAGTCTTGTACTCGTTTAGATTTAGCTCAAAAGCTGCTTGGAGCAATCCAAGCAGCTTTTTTCACGACTAAAGAAGAAGATCGTATTTCTATACCCCCATGAATGCGCAAGATCACAACGAATTGGCTTTTGCTCAGCAATACTTCTATGCTGGTCGCATTGATTTTGCCAAAGCGCTCTTGCTCAAGCTTCATGCCAAATTTCCACAGCAAGCTCAGGTTTTAGAGTTACTAGGCTATGTCTCTGGCCATGAGGGCGATTTGCCTTTAGCCGCACAGTATTTGCACTCGGCCAATGAGGCCAAGCCAGACAATCCAAAGGTGCTGTATTACCTGGCCTATTGCGCACAACAAGCCAACGATCATCTGCGTGCCATCCAGCACTTCCGGAAATCTCTGCAATTGCAAACGCCTTTCGCAGAAGGCTTAAGAAACCTCGCGCTTTCACTGCATGCCGTAGATCAAACACAAGAGAGCCTGGAGCTGCTTAAGCAAGCCTATGACTTGGAACCGCAATCGGCTGATATTTTGTATGACTATGCTGCCGTTTTATCCGACAGTGGCGCGTTAGATGAGGCAAAAAACTGCCTCGATAAACTATTGAGGATTGAGAAAAATCCCGGTGCGCTCTTGCTGCGCGCTCGAATATTGCAAAAACAAAATAAAGCTGACTTGGCCATGAACGATATGAACATGGCACTACAAATTAACCCCGGCGATGCAATGGCTTGGACGAATCTGGCTGCCATTTTGTTTGACATTTCAGATTTTGAGCGCTCAGCGTACGCCAGCCAACAGGCATTAAGAATTGATCAGAATATTTCCTTGGCATGGCTCAATTATGCTGCTGCATTGATGAAGCTCAAGCGTCCACAAGATTCCATCGAAGCTTGTGAACATGTATTGAAAATAGAGCCCGAAAATTCTCAAGCTTGGCTTAACAAAGCCATGGCACATGGAGAGCTGCTAGAAATGGATGCGTCGATTGCAGCTTATCAACATGCCAAACGCCTTGGCGCCAAAGCTTCCCAAATCGATTACGCTTTAGCCGCTTATGGCGCTGCTGAGATGCCGAAAGCTTCACCCGCCGATTATGTGACAACGCTGTTTGATAACTACGCGGATCGCTTTGACGATCATTTGCTGAAAGGTCTTGAGTACAAAGTCCCGCAGGCTTTACAGGATATTCTCACAAAGCACTGCAGCACATTGCAGCTTGGCTGTGTGTTGGATCTGGGGTGTGGCACTGGATTGTTTGGCAGCGTTTTAAAACCTTACGCCACCGAGCTGATCGGTGTCGATCTCTCGCCGAAGATGCTGGCTGTTGCGCAGGACAAGGCAATTTATACGAATTTAATTGCATCGGATATTCTGGCCTACTTGCAAAGCGTTACTGCAATCGTCAGATTAGCTGTCGCCTTAGATGTTTTTGTTTATATTGGTGATTTGGAAGCCACGTTTGTTCAGATCAAACGTCTCGCTCAGAGCGGCACTGAGTTTGCTTTTTCGATTGAAGAAAATTTACAAGAAGCTTCATACCAATTGTTACCTAGCCTGCGGTATGCGCACCGTGAAAGTTATATTGCAAGCTTGGCGGCCTCATATGGCTTCGACATCATCGTTAATGAAGCCTTGATCAGCCGCAAGGATCGCGGCGAGCCAATTCATGGCAGAATTTTTCTGTTGCGCTATCGTTAACTTCATCCATGGCTGATTTGCACCGATGCGATATTTCTTTTATTCTTTCATTCATCTGCTGATCGCGCTGTTGGCAGCATGTTCGAGCACGAGCGAGATTGCATCCGTTAACGATGCGCACAAGTGGACAGTTTTTGATTTGCCGAGCAAACGCAAAACTGAATTTTCTCAGCATCGTGAGAGCGACCGCGATGCCATCAGAGCGGTCGCTCAATCATCGGCAAGCTTACTTAAGCAGAAGCACTACGTAGCGCCTCAAAATTTATCGCATTTGGTTTTTTCTTGGAAAACGAATGCCTTGATTGAGAAAGCTGATATGTCCGATCGGGATGCTGAAGATGCTGTCGTTCGCGTGATTCTGAGCTTTGAAGGCGATCGCAGCAAATTCTCAGCCAAAAACCGCATGCTCTCTGATCTCTCGCAAGCGCTCACGGGCGAGGAGCTGCCTTATGCCACGCTGATGTATGTGTGGTGCAATACACGCGCCGTCGGCGATGTGATCACCAATCCGCGCACGGATCGGATTCGCAAGATCGTGGTGGAATCGGGCGCTGCTCATCTGGGTAAGTGGTTGGATTACGAACGCGATATCCGCGCGGATTTCATCAAAGCCTTCGGCGAAGAACCCGGCACACTCACAGGCATTGCGCTCATGACCGATACCGACAACACGCAATCCAAAGCCACGGCGTGGTATGGGCCAGTGCGTTTGAAGGCGAAGTGATAAACTGATGCGCAGATGAAAGCAGGCCAAAAACTCGATTTTTCTTCGCTCAAAAAGGCGTGCGAGTCGCTGATGCGTGCTCACCAGCGCAGTATGGCTTTGCCTCTCGATGAAGAATTGCGAGATGCATGCATCCAGCGCTTTGAATTGAGCTTTGAGTTGGCTTGGAAAATGATCAAACGCCGCTTGGAGCGAGATTTAGCCAGCCCCTCACAGCTTGATGGGATGAGCTTCAAAGAAATGATGCGCTTGGCTTTTGAGTCAGGGCTCATTCAAGCTGTACCCCATTGGTGGCTGTTTCGCGAAATGCGCAATTTAAGTTCACACACCTATGATGCTCAGGTTGCCGTGCAGGTTTATGCTGTTATCACGGATTTTTTGCCTCAATGCAGATTTTTGATCGAGCAACTTGAACACAGGAGCGCTACAGATGATTGATCTGGCGCCAGAGCATCGCGCATTGCTCGTTGATGTTTTTAAGCAGCATGCGCCTGCTGCCACGCTTTATGCCTTCGGCTCGCGCACGCAAGGCTTAGCCAAGCCACATTCAGATGTGGATATTTTGCTTGACAGCACAGAGCCCATATCCATGCTTCAACGCGCTTGCTTGCGCATGGACTTGGAAGACAGTGATTTGCCAATGCGGGTGGAATGGCATGTGTTGCAAGAAGTTCCGGAGTATCTTCAAAAGCAAGCGCTGACAAAAAACATCATTTCGGTTTGATGGTGTCTGATTCGTGGGGTCATGGCTCTTAGAAGAAGCGATTGACGATTCTTTTGCGTCCTTCCATCGAGCTGCTGCTTGCCGCAGCGGATGAGCGCAATCGCCTGAGCCAGGTTGATGACAGAGATGGTTTTGTTGCTGCGCTGGCTTTGATGCCACAATTTGCTGATCTTTTTGATCGCCTCTTGGCTGTGGCGCACAAATTGGCTGAGACATCGGGGTAAATCCTCGCACTCTTGGCGCGAGTCTTGCTGCATCATCTCACCTTTGTTAAACGCCCTGTTGGGCAAAAGAGTGAACCACGATGAAGATCAAACTATCCCTCCTCGCCGCCAGCATGGTGTTGGCTGGCGTGGCCAGCACCGCTGCCGCCAAAACTTTCAAATGGACCAGCGCCAGCGACATTCCGACACTAGACATCCATTCGCAAAACAATGCGCTTGGCAATGGCGTGCATGCAGCGATTTATGAATCGCTGGTGTACTACAACAGCAAAACTTTCAAGCCTGAACCTGCACTGGCCACGGCTTGGACGCTGGTCAATCCTTCGCAGATGCGCTTTACGCTGCGCAAAGGTGTGAAATTTTCTGATGGCTCAGCGCTCACGGCAGATGATGTGGTGTTTTCTATTCAACGCGCCATGACCAAAACCTCGAATTTTGGCGTGTATGCACAAGGCATCGACAAAGCGGTGAAGGTTGATGAGAGCACCGTGGATATCATGCTCAAAGGGCCAAACCCGGTGCTGATCAACCAACTCACCGAGCTGCGCATCATGAGCAAAGCGTGGGCTGAGAAAAATAAATCCGTTGATCCCAAAGACATTCGCACCAAAGACGAGAGCTTTGCGCACCGCAATGCCATGGGCTCTGGGGCGTATATGGTCAAAGAATGGCAGCCCGATCAGAAAATGGTCTTGGTGAAAAACCCCAACTGGTGGGGCTGGGCAGCCAACGTCGCGACCACCAATGTGACGGAAATTATCTACACCCCCATCAAATCTGAAGCCACACGCGGCGCGGCGTTGCTCTCGGGTGAGGTGGATTTTTCGCTTGATCCCAGCCCACAAGATTTGCCGCGTTTGCGTGCGGCGCCTAGCCTGAAAGTGATGGACGGTGCAGAAAACCGCACGATCTTTCTAGGAATGGATCAGTTCCGCCCCGAATTGGTGGGCTCCAACATCAAAGGCAAAAATCCGCTCAAAGATGTGCGTGTGCGCAAGGCACTCTATCAAGCGATTGATATTGCAGCGATCAACAAAGTCACCATGCGCGGCTTGTCGCAGCCCACGGGCGCTTTGGTCTCGCCGCAGGTCAACGGTTGGACGAAAAAAGCCGACACGCGCTACCCCTTCAATATTGATGCCGCCAAAAAGCTGCTGGCCGAAGCGGGCTACACCGATGGCTTTGAGGTGGATTTTGCTTGCCCAAATAACCGCTACATCAATGACGAAGAGATTTGCCAAAACGTGACCGCGATGTGGTCCAAAATTGGGGTGAAGGCCAAGCTGCGCACATTGCCACTGGTGACGTATTTCCCCATGATTCAGCGCTATGAAGCCAGCATCTATATGCTGGGCTGGGGCGTGCCCACTTTTGATGCGCTCTACAGCCTGCAATCGCTGGTGCGCTCTGTGGGTGTGGGTGGCGATGGCAATTACAACGTCGGGCGCTACTCCAATCCGCAAATGGATGCATTGGTTGAGCGGATGAAGAAAGAAACTGATTTGAAAAATCGCAATGAATTGATCGAAAAGGCATTGGTGCTTTCACACGAAGATGTCTCGCACATTCCGCTGCACAACCAAATCATCCCATGGGCGATGAAGAAAACGGTGGATGTGGTGCACCGCGCAGACAACCGCATTGACTGGCGCTTGGTCAAGGTCAACTGATCTTTGCTTTGCATTCGCCTCACAGCCCAGCATCTGGGCTCGTGCAGCAAAAGCTCGCCTCGTGCGGGCTTTTTTTATGGTGCTGCGCCACAAAGATTCTGATTGAGCATGCAAAGCGCCGTAAAGCTGTGTAAACCATGCCAACGCTTGTGCGCGAGCGGCGTTAGACACAGCACAGGAGAAAAGCCGATGAACAAGACAATCCCTTTGCTGGCCTGCTTGACTTTGAGCCTCAGCTTGAGCTTTGCACAAAGCTTGCCCGACAGCAGCCCTGCCGCCGTGTGGCGAGCCACCTCGCGCTTGGGCTATGGCCCCACACCTGCCCTGGCGCAAGCTGCGCAGCCCAGCGCACGAGCTTGGAGCCTGGCGCAGCTCGATGCGGCCAAGGCTGCCAGCAAGCAGCCTGCGCTGCTACCGCCAGCTTTGCAAGCCTTGGCGGCGAGCCAACAGCAAGTCAGCGCCCGCTATCAAGAAGAGCGCGAAGCACGCAGAGAGGGGCGAGCGAATTCGCAAAAACCAGCATCGCCCATGATCACACCCATGTCGGCAGCCGATAGCGCAGCAGGCTTAGGCAACGACCCAGAAAATTATTCTCGCGATATGCAGCTGGCCGCAGGCGCTTGGCGCTTGGCCTCATGCAGCAATCCGGCCCAAGAAAACCCGCTGCTCGCCCGCATGACGGAATTTTGGTTCAACCACTTCAATGTGTTTGTGGGCAAAGGCCCGGTGCGCCCGTATGTGGGCAACTATTTGCTCACAGCCATTCGCCCGCACGCGCTGGGCAAGTTTGAAGATTTACTGCTTGCCACGGCGCAGCATCCTGCCATGCTTTTTTATCTCGATCAAGCGCAAAGCAACTCGCGCGGGCTCAACGAAAACTATGCCCGCGAGTTGATGGAGCTGCACACATTGGGTGTGAGCGGGGGCTACACGCAAGCCGATGTGCGCGAGATGGCACGTGTGCTCACAGGCTGGTCGGTGGATGTCGCCAGTGGCCAAGGTTTTTTGTTTCGCCCGCGCGCTCATGAAGAGGGCAGCAAAACCGTGATGGGGCGCACTTTTAACGAAACCGGGCAAGCGCAAGGCATCGCTGCCATCAAATTCTTAGCGCAACATCCTGCAACAGCACAGAGAGTCTCGGTGCGCTTGGCGACATTTTTTGTTGCAGACAAGCCTTCCAAAGCGCTCGTCGATCAACTCGCCCGCACATTCACACAAACGGGTGGCGATATTCAAGCGACGATGAAGAGTTTGATCGAATCCCCCGAATTTTGGGACAGCAGCAACACGCTCTTCAAAACACCGATGGATTTTGCCTGCTCAACTCTGGCGGCTGCGGGCACGGTCAGCGATGCCGCCAATCGCAATCAAAATCTCCGTCAAGCGACAGGTTTCTTGGCGCAAGCCGGTCAGCCCTTGCATGGCTGGCAAACGCCGGATGGCTACAAAACCGATGCCACCACTTGGCTGGCCCCAGAGGCGCTCACGCGCCGCGCTGATTACGCCTTTGGTATCGCACCCCGCATCGATGAGCCCAGCTTTTTGCAACAGTTCTACAGCAGCAACACCCGCGAAAGAATTGCACGCGAGACGGCGCTCAACATGCGCACTGGCCTGCTCTTGGCCACGCCTGAATTCATGAGTAAATAAGGAGCCCATGATGAATGTTCTGCACACCCAGCTGGCGCACGAGGCCCAAGCTGCACAGGCTGCACTGCCGCGTCGCCAGCTCTTAGCGCTGGCTGCGGCGGGCTGTTGGATGCCCAACGTCTTTGCCCAACGCGCACCAGCTGGCGCTCCGGCAGGCGCATTGCATCAAGGCCGCCTTGTCGTTGTTTTTCTGCGTGGTGCCTATGACGGGCTCTCAGCCCTCGTGCCCTACAGTGATCGCGATTACTACGCCCTGCGCCCGAACATCGCCGTGGCAGCGCCGGACGGCTCGCGCGAGACCGCGCTCAAGCTCGACGATCGCTTTGCGCTGCATCCCGCGCTCTCCCCGCTTCTGCCGCTGTGGCAAGAGGGCACACTGGGCGTGATCGCCAGCGCTGGCTTGCCCGCGCCGAATCGCTCGCATTTTGATGCGCAGTATTTGATGGAAATCGGCCTGCCCGAGAAAAGCAATACGCCTGTGGGCTGGCTCAACAAACTCGCTGCCAGCGCCCCCGGCTCAGCGCTCGGCGTGGGCGAGGCCAATCCAGCGATTCTCTCTGGGCAAGCGGCTGTGAAGCTCATCCCGCGGGGCGATGCTGCCGCCCGCACCGGCGTGCTGGCCAACGAGCGCCAGCGCAGCGCCTTGATGGATTTGTATGCCGGCAACGATGCGGTGAGCCAAGCCTTCCGGCAAGGCGCGGGCAGCCGCATGCAAACCTCTCAAGAGCTGATGCAAGAGCGCACCGTGCGCACCGCCAACTCGAATGCAGACATGGTTGGCATGGCAGGCCACGCTGCAGCGCCAACCCAGCAGCGCAGAATGCTCGACAAAGATGGCACGCCTGCCAGCAGCGCCGCCCAACAATCCCAGATGCAAGCCGCCAGCAATGGCGCAGCCGATCCCGTGGGCCTGGCGCTGGATGCACAGCACTTGGCCACGCTCATGCGCAACGATCCGCAGCTTCGCTTGGGCTTTTTGTCAGCCGGCGGCTGGGATACGCACGCCAACCAAGGCAACGCCACAGGGCAACTGGCCAACAACTTGGGCAACCTTGCTCGCGGCTTGGCTCAATTGCGCAGTGAATTTGATCAAAGTGGTGATTTGATCATCGTGATGAGCGAATTTGGCCGCACTGCTGCAGAGAATGGCACCAAAGGCACGGATCACGGCTTCGGCAACGCGCTTTGGCTGATCGGCAACCGCGTCAGTGGCGGCAAAGTGCATGGCCAATGGACGGGCCTGGCGCGCGGCAACCTGAACGACAACCGCGATCTGCCCGCTCACCATGATTACCGCGCCGTGCTCGCGCAAAGCCTGCGCAGCACCTTTGCACTGCCAGATTCGCAATTGCAAGCGCTCTTGCCGGGCAGCAGCTGGGACAAGCGTTTAGACGGTTTGTTTCGCAAAACTTAAGGTCAAATCAGTCGATTGCCGGCATTTAATCTACATAGTTTGCTATTTATTTCATAGTAATTATTTTTACACCCAAGGAGCATGCATGACTATTTCCACAAAAAATCTCTCTCGCCTTGCCATCGCCACCACGCTGTGCTTGGCTGCAGCCAGCGGCTTCGCGCAAACTGATGTGCCCAAGCATGGCGGTATGCGCAAGCTCGATACCAACAAAGACAAGCTGATTTCCCGCGAAGAAGCCAAAGCCAGCCCAGCCCTGAGCAAGCACTTTGATGCCATCGATGCCAACAAAGATGGCCAGCTCTCTCGCGCAGAAATGAAGGCTTATCACCAAGCCAACAAAGCCGATCAAGACGGTGATGGCAACATCAGCCGCGCCGAAGCAGCCAGAAAGCCGCAGTTGGCCAAGCATTTTGATCAAATCGACACCAACAAAGACGGCATCTTGACACCGGCTGAGCGCAAAGCATGGATGGGCCAGCGCAAGGGTTGAGCCTTTTGCGGCTTGACTGCGCTAGGCAGGCTGGCCGCACTGAGCGCTCATTGCTGTCGCAGGCCGGCCAAGATGCGCAAATCTGTCTCGTATCCCTTGAGCACTTTCACCGCGTTCGCTCGCTGAGCAGGCGTGGTGCTGGCGTGCAGGCTGGCAAAGCTCTGACAAGCCTGCTGCGTGAGGCGCTGAGCGTAGGCGCGGTAGCCTGGATCGGGGGATTCCCAAGCACGCTGAATGTAGCCACGCAGCGCTTGCTGGCTGATCTGCGCATTGGCTTTCGTTGCCGCTAAATTCGTCAAAATCTCGATCAGCTCCTGTTGGCGGCGTTGGCGCTCTTTGAGTGAATAAGCGGCATCGAAGGAGGCTGTGGCCAGCGCTTGCTTGATGGCCGCGATTTGTGGGTCATCGAGCTTGCCGTAGAGCGTCTCAGAGCGTTCGACCGATTGCTTCAAACGCTTGGCATCGCGGCTGGCCGCTGTGCCTTGGATGTAATCTCGGTTGAATTCTTCGGCGTTTTTGGCGTATTTCCGTTTCAAATGCGCTATTTGTTCGGGTGTGATGCTCGGCGCGAGGTCCGCCAAGCCGGGCAAGGCTTGGTTGGTCACGTTGTCGATCAGGCTTCGGCCTTGGCTGTAGATGCGGCAGGCTTGGCTTGCGCTCACCTCGCCCGCCATGAGCTGCCCAGCTTCGGCGAGCAAAGCGGCCGTTTTGGGCAGCTCGTTGGCACGATGCCAAGCAAAGAGGCGGGCCAGCTCATCGCGCACCTTGGGCGTTTGCTGCTCGTTGAAATCAAAATAGCCATCAAGCCACCAATACGTGAGATCAGGGGCTTGGTTGTAAGCCAGCTTCACAGCGCTGCAGGCGCCCAACAGGCTTGCCGCGATAATCAGGGCTGTGAGGCGAAGGATGGAAATGAATCTTGACATTGTGATCATGGCTGCGGGCAAAGGCACCCGCATGAAAAGTAAAGTGCCTAAAGTGTTGCACAAACTCGCCGGGCGCGCCTTGCTAGGCCATGTGTTGGCCACTGCCGCGCGATTGCAGCCCCGCCGCGTGATTCTCATCAGTGGGCATGGCGCTCCTGAAGTGATAGCATACTATGCAGATAACATGCCGGCAATCGGCTTTATTGATCTAAAAAATGTGCGCCAAGAGCCGCAGCGCGGCACGGGCCATGCTGTGCAGCAGGCCTTGCCAGAGCTGGGCGAAGATGGCATCACGCTGATTTTGAATGGCGATGTGCCTTTGATCGAGGCCGAGGCATTGAAAAACCTTTGCGCAGCCTGCGCAGGCCACAAACTGGCTCTGCTTACCGTTGAATACGGCGATCCGGCGGGCTATGGCCGCATCTTGTGCGATGCTGACGGCGCAGGCCATGCCGTGCAAGGCATTGTGGAGCACAAAGATGCCACGCCTGCACAGCGCGACATCCAAGAGTGGTACAGCGGCGTGATGGCTGCGCCCACGGCGCAGCTGAAAACATGGCTTGGACAGCTCAACAACGACAACGCTCAAGGTGAATACTATTTGACGGATATCGTCAAAATGGCGGCCTCCGATGGCACGGGCTGCGTGGCGCTCAAAACCACCGACGGCCTGCAAGTGGCCGGCATCAACAGCCCCGAGCAACTGCAAGAGCTCGAACGCGCCTATCAAAAGCGAACGGCTTATCGATTCATGGCGCAAGGTGTGCGCATCATGGATGCCGCACGCTTTGATCTGCGCGGCGAATTGCAGTGTGGCCAAGATGTGAGCATTGATGTGGGCTGCGTGTTTGAAGGTGTTGTGACATTGGCAGATGATGTGCGCATTGGTGCGCATTGCTGTATCGCCAATTGCAAGATTGGCGCAGGCGTGGTGATCCATCCGTTCACGCACATTGACGGTGGCAAAGAAGGTGTCAGCATCGGCGCCGGTTCGTTGATCGGCCCGTATGCTCGCTTGCGTCCGGGTGCGCAACTGGGCGAAGATGTCCACATCGGTAATTTCGTCGAAGTGAAAAATGCCACGCTGGCTCAAGGCGCGAAAGCCAACCATCTCGCCTATCTGGGCGATGCAACGGTAGGCGAGCGCGTGAACTACGGCGCAGGCTCGATCACCGCCAACTATGACGGCGCCAACAAACACCGCACCGTGATCGAAGCGGATGTGCACGTGGGGAGCAATTGCGTGCTGGTGGCGCCCGTCACTTTAGGCACAGGCGGCACGATTGGCGGCGGCTCCACGATCACGAAAAACACGCCTGCCGGCGCTTTGACCGTGGCGCGGGGCAAACAGGTGTCTATCGCGAATTGGGCGCGGCCTGCGAAGAAAAAGTGAGCGTTTCTTAGCTGGCTTGCGTCAACGCCAGCGCCCCCAAATCACCCACCTGCAATCCCAACCCAGCCGGCACGAGCTCGCAGCCCTGGGTGAGTGAAGGTAATTTGCCTGAAATTTCGCGTTGCAAAAGCGGCAAAAGAATATCTTGGTTGTGCCAAAACACGCTGCCGCCTAAGCTGATGCGCTCCAGATCGAGGGTAACGATCAGGTTGTACAGGGCGCGCCCCATATCGCGACATAAGGCATGAATATGATCAATCGCCGGCGTATTTCCTGCGCGGTATGCTATGAAAAGTGAAGTGGCATCTTGTGCAAAACGCCGCTCGATGGCATTGCCAGCGACCAAGCCTTCCAAATCCCCGATGTTGCCGCAGCCACACAGCGCATCAAAATTGTCGCTCACAAACATATGCCCGCCGTGGCCAGCATTGCCGTTTTTGCCGCGCAGCACATGCCCATCCACACACAAGCCCATGCCAATGCCGGTGCTCCAGGTCACGTAAGCGCAGTTTGTCACATCTTGCAAGGCGCCCCATTGCCGCTCCGCCTCCAAGGCGCCAATGCAATCGTTTTCCACACGTACGTGGGGATACAGCGCGGCCATCGGCGCTTGCAGCACAGCGGTTTGCCAATCGTTAGGCAGGCCGCGCGCCGTGCCGGCCAAGCCGCCGCAGATGTTGGGCGCTGCCAACTCCACCTTGCCTTGGTTCACAATAAACGGGCCGCAGCTGGAAATGCCCACACTGGCCACCTGTGAGCGCTCCGCGCCCATTTGCGCCAAGCTGGCATCGATCAAACGGATGATTTGCAAAGCGAGCGCATCATTGCTGCCCTCTTTGGCCGTGGGCTGCGCAATGCGAGCATGCAGTGTGCGCGTGGCAGACGATTGCGCATCTGCCAACGAGACGGCCACTTTCGTGCCGCCGATATCAACACAGGCGTGCAGTGCGGGCGAGGGGGTGTGAGTTTGCATGCGTTGATTATGTGATGCGAACGCTGGGGATGAGACGAGGCTTGCCCTGGCTTGGAACGAAACCGTTACGAACGCGCTGGCGCAACAGCCACGGTGGGCCGGAGCAGCAAGCGCGGCGCCTCCATTCTGTGGAGTCCAGCGCCATCCTCGCCAGCGATGTGCCTGAGCAGCAAATGGGCAATGTGCTGGCCATGCGAGAGCAAATCATGCTCAATGCTGGCCAGCGGTGGGTCAGCCAGTTGCCCCACCTCGGTGTTGCCGGCTCCAATCACCGATACATCGCGCCCAACTTGCAAACCTGCTTCTCGCACAGCCGCCATCACACCGAGCGCCAGGGCATCGCTCACGCACACAAAGGCTGTGGGGCGCTGCGCAGCACTCTGCGCAAGCTGTTGCGCAGCCACATGGCGGCCCAATACTCCCGTGAGATCGGTGTAGTGAATCGGGCAATCTGCCACAGGCAGATTGCTTTGCTCTAGGGCTCGCCGAAACCCCTGTTCGCGCAAATGCGCAAATGTCATGTGCGCCAAGCCATTGATGAAAGCGATCCGGCGATGCCCGAGCGCGATCAAAGCGGCTGTGGCCTGCGCTGTGCTGCCTTCCTGATCGATATCCACCCAAGCATGCGGCGCATTGGCCAGGGTGCGGCCATGCGCAACGAAAGGGATTTTGCGGCTTTGCAACAAGCGAGCACGGCTGTCGTCGGTGCGCATGCGCGTGAGCACAAAGCCATCGACCAGCCGAGCGGCCAACAATCGCTCTAGCTCAGGCAATTCATCATCGCCGGTGGGTAAAGTCAGGGAAAGCACAAAGTATTTGTGCTCTCGCATCACTTGCACCACACCCGTGTGCAACAGCGCTGCGCTGCCATCGATGGCATGGCCTGCACGCGCTGGATTGAGGATAGCGATCGCCCCCGTCTTGCCGGTGGCCAAGCGATGCGCCACCGGATGCGGCGAATAATTCATCGCCTTGGCCGCATCAAACACCCTCTGCCGCGTGGCAGCGCTCACATCGGTATAGCCATTGAGCGAGCGCGAAACCGTCGAGATGGAGAGACCGAGAGAATCCGCAAGAGCTTGGATAGACATGGTACTTTCAAAGAATAAGCCGGCGTATTTGTTACCTAGTTTGCTATCAAAAAATAGGCGGCTAATTCACCACACCCACTTGTCGCAGACCCATTTTTTGCGCCAGCGCTGTCATGGTTACAACCAAGGCATAGGGGGTATTGGGCTCGGGGGTGATGTGAATTTCTGGCTGGCGTGGCCATTGTGCAGCGGCTCGCATGCGCTCATCGAGCGTGGCCTCTGAGGTGATCAGCTCGCCATCCCAGCGCACGAAACCATTGGCATCAATTTGCACACGGATCAGCTCAGGCAAAGCATGGCTGCTTTGAGAGGGCATATCCAGCGGCACAGAATGCAATTGCATCGGGATCGTGATGATCAGCATCACGAGCAGCACCAGCAACACATCGATCAGCGGCGTGGTGTTCATCTCCACCATGGGCTGCGCCTCGGTATTTTGCGCAGGGTTGCTGTACAGCGAAGCGGGATAGAGCTTCATGATTTATTGCTTTGGCGAAGCAAGCGGCTGGATGGCAGCGCTGGGCTCAGCGAGCAAGCTCACCTGCGCAAAGCCCAAGCCTTGCGCCATATCAATCACGGGCGCAATCGCACTGTAAGGTGCATCGCCGTCAGCGCGGATGTGCAGCTGCACGCGGCTCTGACGGCTGGCCAATGGCGCGATTTGGCTGGAGAGCACCGATACGTCGGGCATGAAGCTGTCATTTAAAAACAGCTCCCCTCGCGCATTGATGCTCACGATCACATAATCGCCGCTGGTGTCTTGTTGCTGCGCGGTTTGCACCGGCAGGCGCAGATTCACGCTGGCGCTCACCACCGGCACGGTGAGCAAGAAGATGATCAGCAGCACCAGCATCACATCCACCAAAGGCGTGGTGTTGATCTCGGCGAGCCAACCTTCCTCATCTGTATCAGGGTTTTGCAGGGAAAGTGCCATTTATTTGTCCTCGTGCTTTTCTGTGGCAAGCAAGACGATGTGCAGCTTGCTGCCGAAGCTGCGCATGCTCTCGAGTGCGAGCTTGTTTTTGCGCAACAGCCAGTTGTAGCCAAACACAGCGGGCACGGCCACAGCCAAGCCAATGGCCGTCATGATCAGCGCCTCGCCCACGGGGCCGGCCACGCGATCAATCGAGGCTTGGCCGCTGGCACCGATTTTGATGAGCGCTGAGTAAATCGCCCACACCGTGCCAAACAGGCCCACGAATGGAGCGGTGGAGCCAATCGTGGCCAACAGCGCGAGGCCATCTTGCATGCGGGTTTGCACACGGCTTAAGGCGCTTTCAATGGCGCGGATCAACCATGTGTCGTAATCCACGCGCGGCTTTAATGCGGCATATTGGCGCACGGCGTCTGCGCCGCTGTCGTTCACGAAACGAAGGGGGTTGTCTGTGCCGAGCTTGGCCAGATTCGCGCCCACCGTGGTGATGTTGTCAAAGGCTGCATGCGCTGCCTTGTTGTGGGCTTCAGTTTTGCGCAGCTCAATGAATTTGCGCACGATCACTGCCCAACTGGCCACGCTCATGATGATGAGCAGCAAGAGGCAAAGCTTGGCCACCCAATCGCCCTGCCCCCAAATTGCGCCCAAGCCATACGGATTGGCGGCTTGCTGCGTGGTTTGGGTGACCGTATTGGCAAAAGTTTGCGTGATGGCGCTGAGCTGGGTGGACACAGTTTGCGCTTGGGCTGAGTTGATGAGCATCATTTTCGACATTTCTCCTCGATGGTACGTTTCAAGAGCGGGCCGATGTTCATCAGGCCTGCGGTGCTGGTGGTGTCATTGATTTTGTTGTCGCGGCCTTGGGCCGTGGCATCTTTGGCGCAATCGATGCTGCTGGCGCTTTCCATGCCATCGGCCAGTGGATCGCGTGGCGTGCGGCGCAATTGCTCGTTGGCCATTTCTGAAATGCTTCGGCGGGGCAGCGCTGTGGGCGGTGTGTAAGGGAAGGTGCGCGGCAAATTCAGATTGAGCTGCGGGCGCGGCGCGGAGCTGGCATTTGACGGCGGCAGCACGGCAAGGGGCGGGTTAGACACCACACCCGCTATGCCTGAGCCAGATGCCGCGCCGGTGTTGCCACCTGTCGCTGAACCTGTCGCTGAACCTGTGGTTGAGCCTGTGGTTGAACCTGTTACTGAGCCAGATGGTGTGCCGCTGGGGGAGCCAGCTGGTGAGCCGGCTGCAGCACCAGTGCTGACCCCTGTGGCGACATTGCCAGAGGGTGCGCTGATCGCTGCGCCGGCTGCGGTGGCGGGTGCAGCCGCGTTGGTGGGTGGCGATGCTGTTGCGCTCTGAGCGCCTAGCGTGTTGGGCGCTGAAGGCAGGCTGGTAGCAGGTGCGGCACTGGCCGTGCTCGGTGTGGTGCGTGGCGCGGCGATTGTTGGCGCTGGTGCTGGTGTGACGGTTGGCGCAGGAGTGGGTTGCGCCGCGACGGCTGGCGGCGCGGGAGCGCGCGGTGGTGGGGTCGGAGCGGGTGCGGGTACTGGTGCGGGTGCGGGCGGCACTGGTGGAGGAGGAACGGGAGGAGAAGGCACAGCGACGGGCACGGGCGCTGGCGTGGGAGGCGGTAGCACAGGGACAGGGACGGAGACGGGTGCTGGCGATGGGGGCGCTGGAGGAGGAGGCGCTGGGGGTGGCGGCACAGGTGCTGGAGGAGGAGGTACTGGCGCTGGCGTGGGTGCAGGAACTGGCGGTGGGGGCGCTGGAGGGGGCGTGACAGGTATTGGCGAGGGTGCAGGTGCAGGTGCAGGTGCAGGTGCAGGTGCGGGTGCAGGAACCGGCGCTGGTGCTGGTGCAGGAATCGGCGCTGGTGTCGGCTCAGGCACGGGAACAGGGGTGGGCTGTGGCGTTGGTGAGGCGAGCAAGATCGGCTCTTCTCGCACGCGGATCGGCGTGTCCAATGCGGCGGTCGTTTCAGGCGATGGCCTCGCCTTGAGTTTGGCTGCTGCAGCGCGGGCGCGTTTGCGCGAAGGCTTGAGCGTGGGCAATTGGCTGGTGGTTTGCAAAGGCGTGCTCGCCTCGATGGTGAGCGCGGGCCAACTCAGCTCGCTGCTGCTTTGCAAGCTGCGCTGCTGTGTGATGCCGCGCTGGATCGGGGTGGCTGCAGCCGATCTATCGGGCAGCACGGGTAAAACAGCGCTGTCCACGGCCTGCTTGTCTGGTTGGCCATTCACCGCAGCTGCCTGCGCGCTAGGCCGAAATATCTGCACCACCACATTGCTGATGATGCGCTGCACTGGCCAATACATACTGATCACCCAGAGTGCCGCCACATGCGCCAGCGCCACGGCCAGCCAGACCTCACGCCGAGCGCGCGATGGGGGATACTGGGCTTGAAACAGCTTGGCCATGTGAATGTGGAGTGAAGCCGAATGTTCGCACAGTTTGATGCGCATTCTGAGCAGCAAGGCGTATACAGTTGAAAGCCTTGCTCCACGTAAAATCCGGGTAAACACTGAGCAGCACTGCTCCCCCCAACTGCACACACATCCCATGCTCACCACCTTCCCTGGCAGCCGCGCTCTGCCCGCGCCCAAGACAGCGCAACTGCTGCACGCCATGCAGGCCATTGCTCCCCATATCAGCAACATCCATTCACAATGGGTGCATTGGGTGCAAACGACAACGCCGCTCGATGCCCCGACGCAAAACAAGCTGGCCGCCCTGCTCACCTATGGCGAAGCCGCCACACCTACCGATGAAGGCCAACTCATCGTCGTGATGCCGCGCCACGGCACAGTCTCGCCTTGGGCATCGAAAGCCACGGATATTGCGCGGAACTGTGGATTAACCATCCGGCGCATTGAGCGCGTGATGCAGTTGCACCTGAGCCTGGAAAAATCATTCCTCAAAAATGCCTCGCTCAGCCCAGCGCAACGCCAATCCATCGCAGCGCTGGTGCACGACCGCATGACGGAATCTGTCGCGTTTGAAGCAAGTGCCGCAGAAAAGCTGTTTGAAGACGTGGCCAGCAAACCGATGGAGACAGTGGACATTCTCGGCGCTGGCCACACTGCTTTGGAGCAAGCCAACAAACAATTCGGCTTGGCTCTGGCCGGCGATGAAATCACCTACTTGCTGGATGCCTTCACCCACCTGGGCCGCAACCCCACTGACGTGGAGCTCATGATGTTCGCCCAAGCCAACAGCGAGCACTGCCGCCACAAAATCTTTAATGCGACATTCACGATTGATGGCGTGCCGCAGGAGAAATCCCTCTTCAGCATGATCCGCAACACGCATGCCCTCGCGCCGCAATACAGCGTGGTGGCCTACAGCGACAACGCCGCCGTGATGGAAGGCGGCGTGGCAGAGGCTTTTTATGCCAAGCTTGATGCAAATTTCGACAACAAATCGGCTTCTTCCCGGCATGGAATCAACATAATTAGCTATCAAAAGCAGAGCAAATTACGCCATGTCCTGATGAAGGTGGAAACGCACAACCACCCTACCGCGATCAGCCCCTTCCCCGGTGCGAGCACAGGCGCAGGCGGCGAGATCCGCGATGAAGGCGCCACGGGCCGAGGCGCGCAGCCCAAGGCGGGCCTCACGGGCTTCACTGTCTCAGAAATCAAATGGGGTCAGACCCCATTTGATTTCCCAGCACACCTCGCCACCCCTTGGCAAATCATGACCGAAGGGCCACTCGGTGGCGCAGCCTTCAACAACGAATTCGGTCGCCCCAATCTGGCAGGCTATTTCCGCAGCTTCGAGCAAACGATTGCTGGCACAAACTGGGGCTACCACAAGCCGATCATGATTGCCGGCGGCATTGGCACGATTGATGCCGATCTCACGCACAAAATCGAATTCCCCGCTGGTTCGCTGCTGATCCAACTCGGCGGCCCAGGCATGCGCATTGGCATGGGCGGCAGCGCAGCCAGCTCGATGGCATCGGGTGCGAACGCGGAAAGCCTAGATTTTGATTCTGTGCAGCGCGGCAACCCGGAAATCGAGCGTCGTGCGCAGGAGGTGATCAACCAATGCTGGCGGCTGGGCAAACAAAATCCGATTCTGGCGATACATGACGTGGGCGCAGGTGGTTTAAGCAATGCCTTCCCCGAACTCGTCAACGATGCTGGCCGTGGCGCGATCTTTGATCTCTCTGCCATTCCGCTCGAAGAAACTGGTATGGCCCCGAAAGAGATTTGGTGCAATGAAAGCCAAGAGCGCTATGTGATGGCGATTGCGCCAAATTCGCTCGAATTGTTCCAAAGCATTTGCGAGCGCGAGCGTTGCCCGTTTGCGGTGGTGGGTAAGGTGATGGAAGAGCGCCAGCTCACCGTTGCCAGCGAACAAAAAGCGGTGGATATGCCGATGGGTGTTTTGCTGGGCAAGACGCCGAAAATGCATCGCGATGTCAAAACTCAGCATCGCATATTCAAGCCTATGGATTTAACAGGCATTGCTCTGCAAGATGCCGTGATCCAAGTGCTCAGCCACCCCACCGTAGCGAGCAAGCGCTTTCTCATCACGATTGGCGACCGCACCGTGGGCGGCCTCACGCACCGCGATCAAATGGTCGGCCCGTGGCAAGTGCCTGTGGCCGATTGCGCTGTCACGCTCGCTGATTATTCTGGCTTCGCGGGCGAGGCGTTCAGCATGGGCGAGCGCACGCCACTGGCGATTTGGAATGCCGGCGCTGCAGCCCGCATGGCCGTGGCTGAAAGCATCACGAATTTGTTGGCTGCACCGATTGAACTCAAAAAAGTAAAGCTCTCAGCCAACTGGATGGCCGCCTGCGGCGAAGCCGGCGAAGATGCCAAACTGTATGAAGCTGTGAAAGCGATTGGCATGGAGATGTGCCCCGCTTTAGGCATCAGCATCCCCGTGGGCAAAGATTCGCTCTCGATGCGCACAACTTGGAAAGCAGATGGCGCTGCACACAAAGTCGTCTCCCCGGTCTCGCCCATCATCAGTGCCTTCGTCTGGCTCGCTGATGTGCGCGGCACGCTCACCCCACAGCTCAATCGCGATGAAGCCGACAGCACGCTGATCTTGATTGATCTGGGGCGTGGCAGCAAACGGATGGCCGGCTCCGTGCTGGCGCAAGCGCTCAATCAAGAAGGCCAAGAGGTGCCTGATTTACACAGCGCAGAGGATCTCAAAAACCTCGTCAACGCGATCAACACCCTGCGATCGCAAGGCAAATTGCTGGCCTATCACGACAAAAGCGATGGCGGCTTGCTCGCCTGCGTGGCCGAGATGGCCTTTGCAGGCCACGTCGGCGTGAGCCTGAATATCGACATCTTGCTCACTGAGGGCGATGGCATCTCAGACAGCCGCGCTGAATACGGCGACAGCAAAAATTGGGCGACGCAGGTGAGTGCCCGTCGCGAAGAGCTCGCGCTCAAAGCGCTGTTTAACGAAGAGCTGGGCGTGGTCATCCAAGTGCGCACTCAGGAGCGCAACGCCATCATGCAAACCTTGCGCGAGCATGGCCTCAGCAGGCACAGCCATTTCATCGGCAAGACGCGCCCTGAGCATTCCGCACTGCAAGATGGCAAAGGCGATCTTTCCATCTGGCGCGACACGAAAAAAGTGTTTTCTGCCAAGCTGCAAGATCTGCATCAGGTCTGGGACAGCGTGAGTTGGAAAATCGCCCAAGGCCGCGACAACCCTGTGTGCGCCGACATGGAGCATGCCAGCATCGGCGATCCGCAAGATCCGGGTTTGAGCATGTTCTTAAGCGAAGATTTAAAGAAAAAGCTGCCGCCAGCCGGCATGGAATATGCGCAGAATGCTATTCAATCAGGAGCATCTAACACTGCGCCTGCCATCCACACCCAGCGCCCCAAAGTCGCCATCCTGCGCGAGCAAGGTGTCAATTCCCACATCGAAATGGCCTACTGCTTCGACTCTGCCGGCTTCGAGGCGATTGACGTTCATATGACCGATCTGCAAACGGGCCGCGTGAATTTGCGTGACATGCTTGGGCTTGTTGCCTGCGGCGGTTTCAGCTATGGCGATACGCTGGGCGCAGGCATCGGCTGGGCGCGCAGCATCACCTTCAACAGCATGCTGCGCGATCAATTTGAGGCGTTTTTTGCGCGGCAGAGCAGCTTCGGCCTCGGTGTGTGCAATGGCTGCCAAATGTTCGCTGAGCTGGCAGAGATCATTCCCGGCGCACAAGACTGGCCAAGGTTCACGCACAATGTGAGCGCCCGCTTTGAAGCCAGATTGAGCATGGTCGAGGTGCTGCCCTCCCCCTCACTGTTCTTCGCGGGCATGGAAGGCTCCAAGCTCCCCATCGCAGTCGCCCACGGTGAGGGCTATGCCAACTTCAACCCCGCACAAAGTGGCCGAGGCCATCCAAGCAACGTCTTGGCCGCCATGCGTTTCGTGGGCAACGATGGCCAGCCCACCGAGCACTACCCCGCCAATCCCAACGGCAGCCCCGGTGGCCTCACCGCAGTCACCACCCAAGACGGCCGCTTCACCGCCCTCATGCCCCACCCCGAGCGCGTCTTCCGCAACATCCAAATGAGCTGGACAAGCCAAGACCGCAGTCTACACAGCCCTTGGATGCAAATGTGGCGCAATGCGCGGGAATGGGTGAAGGGTTGATTTTCATATTTCAGCTTCGCTGCTGGTCATTTCTTCTTCCAAAACGCGCACCAAACAACACGACAGCCAACGCAGCCCCCACACAAGCCACGCCAGCCCACTGCCACGCGCTCACGCTCTCGCCCAGCAGCAGGATGCCCGCTGCAATACCGACAACAGGTACGCCCAGACTGAGCGGCGCAACGCGGTTGGCGGTGTGGCGTTTGAGCAAATTTGTCCACATCGCATAAGCAGCAATCGTGGCAACCCATCCGAGATACGCCGCTGCCAGCCAAGCCGTCCACGGTGCTTGTGTGAGGCTCTTGACGACAGCGCCGACGCTGCCCGTATCTACCCAAGCCGAGAGCAGCACAAACGGAATGATCGGCACGGCCGAGCTCCACACGACAAAGGCCAATGCGTCGTAACCGGGGGCTACCTGCTGCGCTTTACGCGCCACGATATTGGAGACGGCCCATGAAGCCGCCGCGCAAAGGTTCAAGGCAAAAGCAAACACCGTGACCGTTGAACTCACGGACGAACCCATCACGAAATGCAGCGCAAAACAGATCAACGCCATTGCCGCCAATGCCAAGCCCACTACCTGCGCCCGGTTCAAGCGCTCATGCAGCAAGACCATGCCAAACAGCGCTGTAAAAAACACCTGCGTTTGCATCAGCACCGAAGCCAGCGATGCAGTCATGCCAAAACTCAAAGCAGTAAATAAAAATCCAAACTGTCCAATGCCTTGCGCCACACCATAGCCCAGCACCCAGCGCCAAGGCAGGCCGCGTGGGCGAATGAAGAGCAGTAGTGGAAACGCCGCCAGCAGATACCGCGCCGCGCCCATTTGAAACGGCGTCCAACTGGCAAGCCCCCACTTCATCACCACAAAATTGAGTCCCCAGCTGACCACAATAAACAAGGCAAACGCGTTGTCGCGAGGAGAGAATACAACCGGTGATGTCATCACCCCATTGTGATGCCTTCAACTCGCGCTAGGCGGCTATGATTGATGCTCACTATGCAGCTCATTGATACTGAAACCATCCAAGCCTTTGCGCGCGATGGCGCAATCGTGCTGCGCGGCGTGCTGCCCACGATGCAGCGCTTGCAGCTTGAGCTGGGCATCGAGCACAACCTTGCTCATCTCAGCCCATTAGCAATCACGGCCAGCGAGCTGGACGACCCCGGCCTCTTCATTGAAGACTTTTGCACTTGGCAAGACAACCCGCATTACGAGAGCATCTTGAAAGAAACAGCACTGCCGTGGATTGCGCGCGATTTGATGCAGAGCGAATCGGTGCGCATTTATCACGATCACTTGCTGGTCAAAGAAGGTGGTACGCGCGCGCCCACGCCGTGGCACCAAGACCAGCCTTACTACAACATCGCAGGCCGCCAGAATGTAAGCTTTTGGATTCCGGTTGACCCCGTGCCAGAACAGAGCAGTCTGCGCCTGATTGCAGGCAGCCACAGCGGCACATGGTTTATGCCACGCACTTTTCGAGAGCGCCAAGCCAAATGGTTTCCAGAAGGAACGCTGCAAGAGCTGCCCGATATTGAAGCGGGCTTGGCCGCGCAGCCGCCACAGTTCAAAGAGCTCTGCTGGGCACTCAACCCCGGCGATTGCATCGCCTTCCACATGCTCACGCTGCACGCCACGCGTGGCACGGCTCCCGATCAACGAAGAAGAGTATTTTCAGCTCGCTACATGGGCGACGACACGCGCCACGCCATTCGCCCTTGGCGCACCTCGCCGCCGTTTGAAGGTTTGGCTGAGCGATTGGCTGACGGCGCAGAAATGATTGACGCGCAGTGTCCGCGCATCATTTAATCCAAAAAAACGCCAGCGCTCCAAAGAGCGCTGGCGTTTAAGAAACATTCCCGTTTTACTGCGCTTGCAAGTTCATCGATTTGGCAATCGCAGCGCCCGTAGCAGCTTCTTTTTTGTAGAAGGCGTCAAGTCGCGCGAGCAACCGGCAGCTTGGGCAGGCGCGCCAACGGCTGATTCGATGCTACAGCCAATGCTTTGATCTGCCCACCTTCAATCGCGCCAAGCACGGGGCCTACCAGCGGCACAGCCGCAAAATTAATGACGCCGCCCATCAAATCTTTCAGGTAAGGTGCCAAGCCGTTATAAGGCGCATGCAAGCCTTTCGCACCCGCCGTTTGCATCGCTTTCTCGGCCATCAGGTGATAGAGCGAGCCAATGCCAGTGGAGCCAAAGCTGAGCGGCTTGTCGGCCTTCTTGGCATAGGCCACGAACTCTTCCAACGTGTTCACCGGCAAATCTTTGCGTACAGCAATCGCAATCGGCGTGTGGCCCACGAGAGCGGCCAGCTTCATGTCATCAGGCTTGTTTTTCGCAGCGGCCACGCCCAGCGGCGTGTAGATCAACTCCAGCGGCGAGCCTGCCAAAATCGTATGGCCATCAGGCGTGGCATTCGCTGCTTTGAGCACGCCGAGCGAGCCGCCCACACCCACCACATTTTCCACAATCACAGGCTGCGCAAAAGCCTCTGCCATGCCTTTGCCCACCGCGCGCCCGAGCACATCGGAGCCGCCGCCAGGCGGGAAGGCCACGATCATCGACACGGGCTTGCTGGGGAATTGCTGTGCCGTTGCCATCATGGGCATGGCCAGAAAGCACAGTGCTGCGCTAGCGGCCATTAGGGGTTTAAAGACTCGGTTCATGGTTGTCTCCTCAGGTTGTTAAAAAAACAAATCTGGGATTGGATCGGTCAAACAGATGCCGTCGTTGATGACCGGGCAACAGGTTGCGATGAAACAGTGATGGGCTTTTGAAAAGCGCCACAAAACGCAAAATCCACCTCGGGCGCTAAGCCGCTCACAATCCGCGCGATGCTCTTGCCCGAGCCACAAGCGTGCGTCCAGCCGAGCGTGCCGTGGCCGGTGTTCATGTAGAGGTTGGCAATCTTGCTTTGGCCGATGATGGGCACGTTGCTTGGCGTGGCGGGGCGCAGGCCCGTCCAGTAGCTGGCTTGTGTGGTGTCGCCCGCGCCGGGGAAGAGCTGCTCCACACGGCGCACAATCGCCTCGCAACGCACGCGATTCAAATCGCGGTCGTAGCCATTGAGTTCT
>JANNED010000290.1:0-25057 GCA_031388245.1 Variovorax sp. | reverse complement strand
AAGAGTGGCGGCGTGCGCGTGATCACGTATTACATCAAACCAGACGGAGAAATCTGGTTGCTGATGGGTTACACCAAAACCAAGTTTGATAATTTGCCAGTAGATTTCCTCGTGGCACTGAAGAAGGAGTTCTTCGATGAGTAAGCAAAAAATCGATCCTGAAATGTTGCAATTCCAAGCGGATTTGCTTCAATCCGTGCGCGATATGAAGGCGGGTCGCGCCGGACGCGTTCACTACGTAGAGCTCACAGCCGCCGCTCAAGCCCGTATCAAATCTGGCCTTTCACAAACCGGATTTGCAGAGCTACTCGGCGTCTCCATCAAAACCCTGCAAAACTGGGAACAAGGTCGCACCCAGCCCAGCGGTGCTGCGAATACCTTGATCAAAGTGGCGATGCATTCGCCGAAAGCGATTGTTAAGGCGATTGCTTCCGTATAGGCTTTTGTATTAGTAGAAGTCAACACACATGCGACTCAAGCACTTAATAAGAGCGTTACTGGCGTTCTCGCCGTCAATAATTTATGCGCTAGGACTCAAACTAGGCTTTATTCGTGACACATATCATGGCGCCGGTACGGCGACTGCAATGATCCAAGGTTTAGTGCTGATGCCCTTTATCGCGTGGATGTGGATTGACTTTCGAAATCAACCTAAAAAATATCCAGCATCTAGCTGGTTGATCAAATTCATTGACCTATTTTTAATCGGCTTCGTATTACTTGCCGTGCTTTACGCATACTGGAATAAATAATACTGTCTATGGACATAAGCGGACTTACTCAGAATCCTAGTCGCGGTCAAATTGATCTTATTGCCCGGGCCCGATGAAGCATGAACCGTTCGCCCTGAGCTTGTCGAAGGGTTGCGTATGCTTCGACAAGCTCAGCCCGAACGGAAGTTGGGACTTCGTCGTGCCGGATCAATAGTAGGTAAGGCTACGGCCGGGCGGTTAGCAGCCTAGCGATTTTGGCGGCGCAGGGTTGGGGAACGCGAGCCCGTTCCCTTGTTAATTCAAGCGACGGGTGTCGCGTGGCTCCCGAGACGGCTCATGAGCCAAGATGATGGCCGCCTAGCTGTGGCCGGTCTGTCCAACAAGCTAGCAAAGCTGCAAGTGCAAAAGAAACCCATCCGCGTTATGATGTTCGGTTGACTTTTAAAAGCGTAAAACTGTGAATTCTTCTACCGACGGCACGCGGGACGGCACGTATTTAAGCCAAGCTTTGCACACCCACATCAGCATTCGTGGGGCGCGGACGCATAACTTGAAGAATGTGGATTTGGACATTCCGCGCAATCGGCTGGTGGTGATCACGGGGCTGTCGGGCTCGGGCAAATCGTCTCTCGCGTTTGACACGTTGTATGCCGAGGGGCAGCGGCGGTATGTGGAGAGTTTGTCGACCTATGCGCGGCAGTTTTTGCAACTGATGGATAAGCCGGATGTGGATGTGATTGAAGGCTTGTCGCCTGCGATTTCCATTGAGCAGAAAGCCACCAGCCACAACCCGCGATCTACCGTGGGCACCGTGACGGAGATTCACGATTACTTGCGGCTTTTGTTTGCGCGCGCGGGCACACCGCATTGCCCGGATCATTTGCTGCCGCTGCAATCGCAGACTGTTTCGCAAATGGTGGATACGGTGCTTTCTTGGCCCGCTGATGCAAAAGTCATGATCCTCGCGCCGATTGCGCGGGAGAAAAAAGGCGAGTTTACGCAGGTGTTTGAAGACATGCAATCGCGTGGCTATGTGCGCTTTCGCATCAATGGACAAATGCTGGAATTTGATGAATTGCCGAAGCTGAAGAAAACGGAGAAGCACGATATTGATGTGGTGATTGATCGGCTCAAAGTCAAGCCTGAATGGAAGCAGCGGCTGGCTGAGAGCTTTGAAGCAGCACTGCGACTGGCCGACGGCCGAGCGATTGCCGTGAATACAGACTATGAAAATGATAGCGCTCTAAGCAATAAAAATGCCGGCGAAGTGGCTAAAACGCTTGAAAAATCAGGCGAACAATGGTTCAACGCAAAATTTGCCTGCCCGATTTGCGCCTTCACCATTGGCGAGCTCGAGCCAAGATTGTTTTCTTTCAACTCACCCGTGGGCGCTTGCGAGACATGCGATGGCATCGGGATGATGGAGTTTTTTGATCCGTCCAGAATCGTAGCGTTTCCGTCACTCTCGCTGGCCAGCGGCGCGATCAAAGGCTGGGATCGGCGCAATGGCTATTATTTTGCCTTGATCGAATCGCTGGCCAAGCATTACAAATTCGATGTGGAGAAACCTTTTGAAGAGCTGCCAGAGCATGTGCAGCAGGTCGTTTTAAAGGGCAGCGGCGAGGAGGAAATTGCTTTCAGCTACACGATGGAGTCTGGCAGCTTCGCTGGTAAGAAAGTCAAGAAAAAGCATCCCTTCGAGGGCATCATTCACAACATGGAGCGGCGCTACCGGGAAACGGAATCTGCCCTCGTGCGTGAAGATTTGGCGCGCTATCGGCATACGCAGCCTTGCACGGCTTGTGAGGGTACACGCTTGAAGCGCGAAGCGCGCAATGTGCGATTGGTTGATTCTGCGGATGCATTGCAATCGAAGACCATCAGCCAAATTGGCAGCTCGACGTTGATTGAAGCGCAACGCTATTTCGAGAGCCTGAAGATGACGGGCGCGAAGGCGGAGATTGCAAGCAAAGTGATCAGAGAAATCGCATCACGGCTGAAATTTTTAAACGACGTGGGTCTCAGTTATTTGAGCTTATCGCGCAGCGCCGAAACGCTCTCGGGTGGCGAATCGCAGCGCATTCGTCTCGCTTCGCAAATTGGTAGCGGGCTCACGGGTGTGATGTATGTGCTCGATGAGCCAAGCATTGGCTTGCATCAGCGCGACAACGATCGCTTGATCAGCACGCTCAAACATTTGCGCAATTTAGGCAACAGCGTGATCGTCGTCGAGCATGATGAAGACATGATTCGCGCGGCGGATTACGTGGTGGATATTGGGCTTGGCGCTGGCATTCATGGCGGGCGCATCATTGCGCAGGGCACGGCCAAGCAAATCGAGGACAGCGCTCAGTCGCTCACCGGGCAATTCCTCAAAGGCACGCGGCAAATCGCCGTGCCCGAGCAGCGGCATAAATGGCTGCCGCTGCAAATCAAAGCGCCTTATGTTGCGCCGGCGAAGTCTCGCTACCCCGAGCGCACGTACAAAAAGAAAGAGCCCACCATCAAGCCGAATGAGCAATTTCAGCTGCTGCGCTTGATCGGCGCAACGGGCAACAACCTGAAAAATGTGAGTGTAGATTTCCCCGTCGGCCTCATGACTTGCGTCACAGGTGTGTCTGGCTCTGGCAAATCCACATTGGTGAACGACACACTTCACAAAGCCGTCTCGCGCAGCTTGTATCGCAGTCACGATGAGCCGACGCCTTATTCTGAGATCGAAGGCTTGGAGCATTTCGACAAGGTGATCAACGTCGATCAATCACCGATTGGCCGCACGCCGCGCTCCAATCCAGCAACGTATACCGGCCTCTTCACGCCGATCAGGGAATTGCTCGCCGAGATGCCGGTGGCGCGAGAGCGCGGCTACGGCGCGGGGCGCTTCAGCTTCAACGTGGCCGGTGGCCGCTGCGAGGCTTGCCAAGGCGATGGCGTGGTGAAAGTGGAGATGCACTTCCTGCCCGATGTGTATGTGCCCTGCGATGTGTGCAAAGGCTTGCGCTACAACCGGGAAACATTAGAGGTGCTCTACAAAGGCAAAAACATTGCGCAGATGCTTGATTTGACGGTTGGCGATGCGCATGAGTTCTTCAAAACCGTGCCCACGATTGCCCGCAAATTACAAACTTTGCTTGACGTGGGCCTTTCCTACATCCGCCTCGGCCAAAGCGCCACCACCCTCTCCGGCGGCGAAGCCCAGCGCGTCAAGCTCGCGCTCGAACTCAGCAAACGCGACACGGGCCGCACGCTCTACATCTTGGACGAGCCCACCACGGGCTTGCACTTCGCCGACATCGAATTGCTTTTAAAAGTCTTGCACCAACTCCGAGACGCAGGCAACACCATCGTCATCATCGAACACAACCTCGATGTCATCAAAACCGCGGATTGGCTGATCGACATGGGGCCCGAGGGCGGCTCGGGCGGCGGGCAAGTGGTCGCAGTCGGTACGCCAGAGCAGGTAGCGCAGAGTGAGGCGAGCTATACGGGGAAGTATTTGAAGCGCTTGCTCGGCTGATACCCGCCCTCACTTGACCTCATCAAACGCCATCTCCGCCCAATCAGGAAACTTGGCTCCGGTGCCAGTTGCACAGTGAGCTGCAAAACAGCTTCGCGATGTGGCGTGGGAAGATGCGTGGCTCAGGCCTTGAACAACTCTTGTTGCTGGCGATCCATCACAGCTTTGATCAGCTTCACGCTGGTATTGCGCAGGCGTTGTGCAAGAAGCTGGGTAATTTTGACGAGCAGCTTGGCGCCCACAGCAGGGTGATCTTGAATCAAATGGCTGATGGCTGCGCGCGTCAGGATACCGGCTTGCACATCATCAATGGCGGTGCAGGTGGCATGGCGCGGCTCGCTGTCAAACATCGACATTTCGCCCAAGCTGGCACCCGCCCGCACCACGGCCAATCGCGACGCCTGCGCAGCTTGGTCGGGAGATCCGGGCACATGCATGCGTTTGGTCACGTCGACTGTGCCGCTGAGCAGCACCAAGAGCCAATCGCCCGTTTCACCCTCAGCGATCAAAATCTGGCCGGGAGATGCCATCACGCGCGGCATGCAATGGCCTAAGATGCTCAAATCATCTGGCGTGAAATCATGCAGCAAACTGGAGCTGAGCACGATGTGATCGACTTGCTCAGCCAGCCCCGCACAATCGCCCTCCATCCTCAGCCCACGGCTCAGCAAAGTTTGGGCAATGGCCTGAGGTAACAGCTGGGCAGTGTTCATGGTGCAGCGCGGCTCAGGTGCCCATTTCTTGGCGCACCCAGCGCACCATTTGCACGATGGCATCGTCTGTGGCTGCGGTCAGTGCTTTGACGCCGCCCGCTGCATCGGGGGTGGGTGCATGGGTGCGCACCAAGACATTGGTTTGCGCCACCAGCCGATCCGCTTGGAACAAGGTGGCACGCAACCGAATCATGCCCAAGCTCGCCTCCGGGCTGACAAACAATTGGCTGAATTCTTCAAGCTCAATTTTCAAGACCCAAGGCGTGATCGGCGCAGGGCCGAGCACAGGCCCGTGCAAAGCGAGCGCATCACGCAGGCGAGCCCAGATCAACTGCGAAGGCGGCACCGACCAGCGCGCTTGTGCATAAGGGCGCAATTGCTGCGCGTCTGCATAGCCCAGCCGATACAGCAACGCGGTGGAATCTAAGCCCGCGCCGCTGTCGAGCTCGGTGAGTGAAACGGCTGGTGCAATCGCCAGCTTGGCCATCAGGCTGGTGGCGGGCAAGCTCAGCAGTGGGCCAAAATCGTAGATGGCTTTGGGGCTGGGCGCTTGCGGCGCAGCACAGGCTGCGAGCGCCAATGCAAGTGCAGCCAGCGTGAAGCGAGCAGCGGTTTGACGTATGACTGAGCGCGTTAATCTTAGATAAAAACAAGCCCTTGCCGGCATAAATATTGCATAGTTAGCTATATATTTCATAGCAATTTTGGTTTGCATGTGCTGAGTCATTTCGGCTCCTTCAAGGCTTGTTGGGGGGCGCAAAGCCACGTTCGCCAGGCCCCGGTGGGATTTGGCCATTGCCGAAAATCAGGCTTTGTGGGTTTTCACCGAATTCTTTGACCACACGATCCGCAGAGCGTGCTGCTTTTCCGGCGTCGTCAATCAGGCGGTTGGTGCGCGGCAGTGTGTTGGCTTGCAGGGCTTGCGCGCTTTGACCGATGGTTTGCACGGCGGTGTTCGCGTTGGCCAAGCCGTCATTCACGCGGTCCAGCGTGCCGCCCTTTTCTGTCAGGCGCTGGCCAAGGGCATTGAAGGTGATCACGGCTTTGCTTGTGTCTTGCGCAGCGCGCCCGAATTCTGCGGCCGTGGTTTGCAGGGCTTGCATGGTTTGGCGCGTGTCTTTGATCAAGGCGGGAATGTCGGTGCGCTCGGGGCCCCATTGCGCATCCAAGACTTTTTGCATGGCCGTGACTTGGGCTGAGACATTGCTCGCGCTCGTGCCAACTGCTTGGACGCTTGCGATCAACACTTTTTGATTGTCCGGCGATAACAGTTGATTGAGCCGCTTGGTGGTCTCTTCGATCTGAATCAGGATATTCGCGCCTTGATCAGAGAGCTTGGAGAGCAAGCTGGGCCTGAGCACGATGCGCGGCGCTAGGCTGGCGGAGAGGTCTAGCAGCTGTGTGGATGAGCCATCGTCATCAAGCTGCACATACGCCAAGCCTGTGACGCCTTGGTAGCCAAGCACGGCATAGGTGGATTTGCTGATCGGCGTGCCTTGGTTGATGGCCAGCCTGACAAGCACGTTGCCGCGTGTTTGGGGGTCAAATTCAATCGAATCGACCTTGCCCACCGAGATGCCCCGGTAACGCACCGGCGCTTGAACCGACAAGCCCGTGACGGATTCGCGGGTAGAAAACTCCAGTGAATCGCGGATGCGGGTATCGCGCATCAGCCAAGCGGCCAGCGCCACAAGCAGCGCCGTCACCAAAACGACGAACGCGCCAGCCGCTAAAGCATGTGATTTATTTTCCATCTGGATATTTCTTTCTACACAGCAAAAGGATACTCCCGAAGCAGCTCCATGGCACGCTGTCCGCGTTCGCCTAAGAAAAATTCTTGAATGAACGGGTGTGGGTAGGCGATCACATCTTTGGGCGGCGCTTTGACCACGACTCTTTGCTGCGCAAGCACAGCCACGCTGGTAGACAGTTCATACAGCGTATCCAAATCGTGCGTCACCATCACCACCGTGAGGCCGAGCTCACCATGCAGATTGCGCAGCAGGGCACAAAACCCATCGGAGCTTTCTGGATCTAAGCCAGCTGTCGGCTCATCCAGCAGCAGCAGAGGCGGATCCATGATGAGGGCGCGAGCGAGTGCCACGCGCTTGACCATGCCGCCCGATAAATCCGAGGGCATTTTGTGCGCATGCTGCACTGGCAGCCCCACCATCTGTAGCTTCACCAATGCGGCATCTTCAATCAAATCATCAGGCAGCGTGCCCAGCTCGCGCAGTGGGAAGGCGATGTTGTCCAAAACGCTGAAAGCAGAGAACAGCGCACCATGCTGAAACAACATGCCCACGCGGCTGGCCGCGCCTTTTGCGCCCAGCTGAGCGGCTGGTGCGCCCAGCACACTGACCTGCCCACGCTCTGGCATTTCTAGCCCCAAAATTTGCCGCAGCAGCGTGGTTTTGCCAGAGCCAGAGCCACCCACCAGCGAGACGACTTCGCCACGCTCAATCTGCAGATCCAAATCTTTGTGAATCACAAACTCCGCCTCGGGCGTGCGAAAGACAGTCCATAAATTGCGAATATCCACCAAATGCGGCGCGTCGAAAGCGGACAAATCGCTGCTCACAGCCCGACATCCTTGAAGACGATGGCAAACACGGCGTTGACCAAAATCACAATGGTGATGGATGTGACAACGGAGGCGGTGGTGCCCTGGCCCAAGCTTTCTGTGTTGGGCTTGATGCGCAGGCCATAGTGGCAGCCGATCAGCGCAATCAACACGCCAAAGACCACGGATTTACTCATCGCCAAGATCAAATTGCTGATTTGCACGGCTTGGGGCAAGGATTGCAGAAAAAACTGCGGCGAAATTTGCAGCGCCACATCTGCGGCCAGCATGCCGCCCAGTAAAGCCATCGCTGTGGTCCAGACGGCGATCAAAGGCATGACGATGGCCAGCGCAATGGCGCGCGGCATCACAAGACGAAAGCCGTGCGGGATGCCCATCACGCGCATTGCATCCAGCTCTTCCGTGACGCGCATCACACCGATTTGCGCGGTGATCGCAGAGCCCGAGCGCCCAGCAATCAGGATAGCAGCCAGCATGGGCCCGAGCTCGCGCACCAAGCTCACGCCTAATAAATCCACAATAAACGCATCTGCGCCGAATTGTTTGAGCTGCTGAGCGCTCAGATAAGCCAAAACCACGCCAATCAAAAACCCCACCAAAGCCGTGATGGGCATGGCCGTGGCGCCAATTTGATAAAGATGGCCTGAAATATCACGCCAAGGCGCTTCTTTGGGGGCGCGTGCGAAGCGCAGCAGATCGATAAAGAGCTGACCAATCAGTCGCGTGAAGCCGCGCAAATGCGAGATCACGGTGAGGATGATTTCGCCCAGACTCAAAAACCGCTGCAGCACAGTCGGTGCAGCGGGATGCGGCTTGAGTGTCGTGAATTGCGCCACACGCTGCAACACGGCTCGCTGGCTGGGCATGAGAGCTATTTTTGCGGGCCAGGCACGGCCCCAGTGATTCCACAGCAGCTGCGCACCGATGTGATCGAGCCGCAAGATCAAGCGCAAATCCCAGTGTGAATCGGCGTTGGGCGTGGCTTGCAACTGCGCTTGAAGTTGCTCAAACACGGCTTCGCGGCTGAGCTGCGCTGCCGTCCAGCGCCCAAGCAATTGCAGGCGTGCTTGCACATCGCCGCTGTGGGTGTGGTGTTCAATGCGCGGAATATCGCTCATGATTTGTCGTGATTGTTGACATAGTAGCTGCGAACGAGCGGGTTTGCTCTCAGCACAGGCTGCACAGGCCACGAACCCCGCAAACATGGGGGGTGCCTGAGCGCCAGGGTGTGGCGCTTTCGCATCATTGCACCATGCTGCCGAGAATGAATGGATTTGCAAGAAGAATGAGCCAGGCCAGAAGGGTGTTTTGCAATCGCTGTCGATCCAGCGCATTTTTATGTGGAGAATAGAACCACTACACTGAGGCCATTATGAATACATCAAACATCGGGCACGCCATCGCAGGCCGAATCATCGGAAGTTCATCCCAGCGCAGTCAGCCGGTTTATAACCCCGCCACGGGCGCAGTCACTGGCCATGTTGCACTGGCCTGTAGCGCAGAAGTGGCGCAAGCCGTGGCCTCAGCGCAGGCGGCGTATCCCGCTTGGGCCGAAGCGCCGCCGCTCAAACGCGCACGCGTGATGTTCAAGTTTTTGGAGCTACTCAATCTTCACAAAGACGATTTGGCGCGGATGATCACCGCTGAGCATGGCAAGGTGTTCACCGATGCGCAGGGCGAGGTCACACGCGGCATTGAGATTGTGGAGTTTGCCACGGGCATCCCGCAGCTCTTGAAAGGCGATTACTCAAGCCAAGTCGGCACGGGCATCGACAACTGGACGATGCGCCAGCCCTTGGGCGTAGTTGCCGGCATCACACCGTTTAATTTTCCGGTGATGGTGCCGCTGTGGATGTTTCCGGTAGCCATTGCGGCGGGCAATTGCTTTATTTTGAAGCCCAGCCCCATCGATCCCTCAGCCTCGCTTTTTATGGCAGAGCTTTTGACAAAAGCCGGGCTGCCAGATGGCGTGTTTAACGTGGTGCAGGGCGATAAAGAAGCCGTCGATGCGCTGCTCGTGCATCCAGATGTGAAAGCAGTGAGCTTTGTGGGCTCCACGCCGATTGCCAACTATATTTACGAGACGGGTGCGCATCATGGCAAGCGTGTGCAAGCCCTCGGAGGCGCCAAAAATCACATGATCGTCATGCCCGATGCGGACATGGATCAGGTGGTGGATGCGCTGATCGGCAGTGCGTATGGCTCAGCGGGCGAACGCTGCATGGCGATTTCAGTGGCTGTGCTGGTGGGTGATGCGGGTGATCGCATCATGCCGGCGCTGATCGAGCGCACCAAGGCTTTGAAGATCAAAAACGGCACGCATCTTGATGCTGAGATGGGTCCGATTGTCACGAAAATTGCTCACGATCGCATCACGGGCTACATTGCAGCGGGCGAGAAAGAGGGTGCGAAATTGCTGGTTGATGGCCGCAGCTTCACAAGCCAAGAGGCAGGCTGCGAAAGCGGCTTTTGGCTAGGCGGCACGCTGTTTGACCATGTGCAGCCAGAGCATCAAATTTACAAAGAAGAAATCTTCGGCCCCGTGCTGTCTTGCGTGCGCGTGAGCGATTTCGCTTCGGCAGTCGATCTTGTCAACGGCCACGAATTCGCCAACGGCGTGAGCTGCTTCACGCGCGATGGTGGCGTGGCGCGTGAGTTTGCAAGGCGCATCCAAGTTGGCATGGTCGGCGTGAACGTGCCCATCCCCGTGCCCATGGCTTGGCACGGCTTTGGTGGCTGGAAGCGCTCACTCTTTGGCGATATGCATGCTTATGGCGAGGAAGGTGTGCGCTTTTACACCCGCCAAAAAAGCATCATGCAGAGGTGGCCAGATTCGATTGGTAAGGGCGCTGAGTTTGTGATGCCAGTATCGAAGTAACCTCCTATGTCGCTTCGCTCCTTCCCCCATGGGGGACACCGACAGTGGCCTGGCAGAGCCAGATCCACCGCGGTTGCTTGAAAAGTCTTTTCACACTGACCACGCTCTATGGCAAACACCACCTATGACTACATCATCATCGGCGCTGGCACGGCGGGTTGTTTGCTGGCCAATCGGTTGAGCGCGGATCCAAACAAGCAAGTGTTGCTGATTGAAGCGGGGCAGGCAGACAACTACCACTGGATTCACATCCCTGTAGGCTATTTGTATTGCATCGGCAATCCACGCACGGATTGGCTGTATCAAACTGAGAAAGATGCGGGCTTGAATGGCCGATCACTTCGCTATCCGCGTGGCAAAGTGTTGGGTGGCTGCAGCTCCATCAATGGCATGATTTATATGCGTGGTCAGGCGCGCGATTACGACAGCTGGGCGGCAGCGACGGGCGACCAAGATTGGAGCTGGAAGCGCAGTTTGCCGGATTTTATGGCGCATGAAGATCACTATAAATTAGATAGCATGAAGCGCAGTATTTATGCCGGCAAAGTGCCTGAAATGCTTCAAGGTTTCGCTTCGCAGCATGGCAACCGTTTCAACACGGGCGCTGGTAAAAGCACAGGCGAATGGCGCATTGAAAAGCAGCGCCTGCGCTGGGAAATTTTGGATGCTTTTGCCCAGGCCGCGCAGCAAGCTGGCATCCCTGCGAGCGAGGATTTCAACACCGGCGACAACGAAGGCGTTGGCTATTTTGAAGTCAATCAAAAAAGTGGTTTTCGCTGGAATGCGGCCAAAGCATTTCTGCGCCCCACGTGCTACATGCGGCCTAATTTTCAGATGTGGACGGGCGCGCATGTCTCAAAGCTCGTATTTGATGCACTGCCAAATGGTCAGCAGCGATGCTCGGGTGTGCAAGTGTGGACGGGCAAAGAAATGACAACAGTGCTTGCCACGAGCGAGGTGATTTTGAGTGCAGGCGCCGTGGGCAGTCCGCAGATTTTGCAGCTCTCAGGCATTGGCGATGCCGCAGCGCTGCAAGCCGTTGGCATCACGCCACGGGTGAATCTGAAAGGTGTCGGTGCGAATCTGCAAGATCATTTGCAAATCCGCGCGGTGTACAAAGTGCAAGGCGCGAAAACGCTCAACACCATGGCTCATTCCCTTTGGGGCAAGGCCAAGATCGGCTTGGAATACGCGCTGCGTCGCACAGGGCCGATGAGTATGGCGCCCAGCCAATTGGGGGCATTTACCCGCTCTGATCCGAGCCAAGCGCATGCGAATTTAGAGTATCACGTGCAGCCCCTCAGTCTGGATGCGTTTGGCTCGCCGTTGCACAATTTCCCGGCGTTCACGGCCAGCGTGTGCAACCTCAATCCTACGAGCCGAGGCACCATCACGCTCAAAACAAACCGCTTTGAAGATGCGCCTGCGATTGCACCCAATTACCTCAGCACCGAGGCAGATCGAAAAGTCGCCGCAGACAGCCTGCGCGTCACACGCCGCATTGCTTCTCAGCCTGCACTTGCGACATACAAGCCCGAGGAATACAAGCCGGGCGTGCAATACCAGAGCGATGAAGAATTGGCAAAATTAGCGGGCGACATCGCAACCACGATCTTTCATCCGGTTGGTACGGCCAAGATGGGGTGCGACGATGACGAGGGCGCTGTGGTGGATTCACATTTGCGGGTACGCGATGGGCGCGGCGGCAAAATCGCCGGCCTGCGCGTGGTGGATGCCAGCGTGATGCCCAGCATCACCAGCGGCAACACCAACTCGCCCACTTTGATGATTGCCGAGAAAGCCGCCCGCTGGATTCGCCAGGGCCAATGAGACGGCAGGGAAAATCCGGATGCGCTATCAATGTAATTTGCCCTACATTTACATCACTTTTGCTTGTTCAATCAAGCATGAGGGCTTGAGGAGACATATCAGCTGACGCGCCGCGCATCCACGGCGGTTGATGCACAAAAAGCCAGCCTATCCGGCTGGCTTTTTTTTGGTCGATATTTGGTCGATATTTGGTCGATCAGTGCGCAGAGCCCGCATAACGCCGAAATTTAGCCGCCGAAGTGAATCTGATAGCGCGCACCATCGCTGGCCACACAAGCGCCTGTGCCTTGCGTGGCAGCTGTGAAAAGATACTCGCAGCGTAGGCTGTAGCTTGAGCTCGCTGCGTTGGCAATACCGCGCTGGCCAGCGGCCTGCGCCCAATTCACGCCGCCCTGCACTTGCCCCATGATGTGTCCAAAGCCCGGATAGTTGCGATCCACGCGCGTGGCCTCGCCTTGCAAAGCTTGGCCTTGGTAATTCACGCTGAAGCTACCGCGCCCTGAGCCGTTGTCAATCACCGTGGCTTGCAAAATACCTGCATGGCGTGCCGTTTCGTTCACGGGATAAAGACGCGCTTGCACAGCTTGCCATTGTGGCGCGGCTGGGCTAGCAGCTGGCGCGGGCTGCTGCACCACGACGATGGGTGGCTGTGGCGCATGGCCATAGGCTTGACCGGTTTTTGGATCCAGCGGCACAACCACACAGGCTGATAAAACAGCAGCAGCCAGCACAGGCAGTGCCAACACAACAGAGGAACGCAAAGCAGACGAATCACGCATACAAACTTTCAGAGCACGGCATATGCCGTGGATGAACTGTGGCGATAAAGCGCAATGCGGTGTGAATCACGGGCGAAGTCTCATGGCTTGCTACCCGCAGAAGCGCGGCACGCCACCTTCTTTTGTTGCAAAATCAAGCCATGACCTTGACTGAGCTCAAATACATTGTGGCTCTCGCACGCGAGAAGCATTTTGGCCACGCGGCGGAGGCTTGCTTTGTGTCGCAGCCCACCTTGTCTGTGTCGATCAAAAAGCTCGAAGAAGAGCTCGATTGCAAGCTGTTTGAGCGCAGCGCCAATGAAGTCACGGTGACACCATTGGGCGAGGAGATCGTGAGGCAGGCGCAAAGCGTGCTGGAACAAGCTTCGCAAATCAAAGAAATTGCCAAGCGCGGCAAAGATCCGCTGGCGGGCAATTTGAAGCTCGGCGTGATCTACACGATTGGCCCTTATTTGTTGCCGGATCTTGTGCGCCAAGTGATTGCACGCACGCCGCAAATGCCGCTCATGCTGCAAGAGAATTTCACAGTGAAACTACTCGATATGCTGCGCATGGGTGAGATCGATTGTGCGATCCTTGCAGAGCCCTTCCCCGATGCTGGCTTGGCCACAGCACCGCTTTATGACGAGCCTTTCATGATCGCTGTGCCATCGTCGCACGAGCTGGCTTCTCGGAGCAGCATCAGCGCAGAAGAATTAAAGCAGCAAACCATGCTGCTGCTTGGCAATGGCCATTGCTTTCGCGATCATGTGCTGGAAGTCTGCCCGGAGTTTGCGCGCTTTTCTAGCCATGCAGAAGGCATCCGCAAGAGCTTTGAGGGCTCATCGCTTGAGACGATCAAGCACATGGTGGCCGCAGGCATGGGTGTGACCGTGGTGCCGCAGCTTTCTGTGCCAAAAGACGCAATGACCGGCATAAAATCTACTCATAATGCTCTTAAAAAGAGAGCAAATAAGATGACAAATGCCGCGCCAAATCCAACAGATTCACTCTACGTGCGGTACATCCCGTTTGAAGGCAGCCCACCGACGCGCCGCGTGGTGCTCGCTTGGCGGCGCAGCTTCACGCGCTATGAAGCGATAGCGGCACTGCGCAACGCGGTGTATGCGTGTGAGCTGGCGGGTGTGCAAAGATTGAGTTGATTCACTCATCCCAAGCAGCCCACAGCGCTGCCGCAATGATGAGCAGCCCGCCGATCACAATGCGAGCAGAAAGCGCAGATGCGCCGAGCAGCACCGAGGAGCCCGTGGCAAACAAGATTTCTGTGAGCATGATCAGCGATGTGGTGCTGGCTTTGAGCCGCGACGCGCCATATTGCAGCGTGATATTGCTCACCAAGAAAAATGCCGCAAAACACAGCAACAGCGCCCAGCCCCAGCCGCTCAGCATCACAGGCGGCGCAATGCTGCCATACAAGCTGCCCATGCTGCCCACGGCCAAAGAAAACACCAGGCCACCGAAAAACATTGCAAAAGTGCGTTGCTCAGCGGGCGCTTCGCGCAAATGGCGCAGCATCGCGTTGTTCAGCGCAAAGCAAAAGCCGCCCATCAGTGCCAGCCAATCGGCCAGGCTGTGTGGCATGGGCCAAGGTGAAGCAGGCGTTTTGAGCACGAGCGCCACGCCGGCAATTGCCAGGGCAACACGAGCGAGCGAGTTGCGCGTGGGTTGCTCCCCCAAGATCAGCCAAGCCAGCAGCATCGACCATACCGGCATCATGTAAAACAGCAGCACCACACGCACCACATCGCCGACCGTCACCGCCCAATTGAAGCCCACATTGGTCAGGCCCGACCCCAGCGCGATCAGCCACAAAGCCGGCAACCCCAGCATGCCGCGCCAAGCGCGTGGTCGCACGGCAAAGATCGCGATCACGGCAATGCCGTAAATCAGTGTGTTTGACCACAGTGGATGCAAACCGAATTTTTGCAGCTCACGAAACGGCCACCACGACAGGCCCCAGGCCAAAGCGTTGATCAGCAGCCCCAGGGCTGCAAGTGCGTGAACTGGCATAGCCGCTTGGCGAATTAGCCGTGCAAATTGTCGTTGCGCGCGATCGCCAACAAACGATCCAGCTCTTCGCGGTGTTTGATCTCATTGTTGGCATGCCAACGCTTGATGAGCCACATCACGCCAGCCACCAGCATGCCAAACAAGGTGATGGCCAAATAGGCCGACAGGTGCTCAGGCTCCATGTCATCGAGCCCAAAAGTCTCGGCGATTGCAAAGTCAGACCAATCGACCGTTGCCACCAGCGTGTAGAACGCGCCGAGAAACAAAATACAGGCTTGCTCGTTAAAATTTTGCACAGCAATCGAGCGGCCTGCACCCATCAAATTGTGGCCACGATGCTGCAGCAGCGCATTCATCGGCACCACAAGGAAGCCGCCAATCGCACCGAGCAAAATTAAGAAAGGCGCTGCGGCCCATACATTGCTGATGAAGTTGAGCATGATCACCAGCAAGCCCATCGCAATGCCCAGCGGCATGAGCTTGGTTGCGTGTTCGAGCTTCATGCGCAGCGATGCAATCACCGCGCCCACCGCCGTGCCAATCGCCACCACACCTACCAGCGAGGAGGCTTGCGTGGTGCTGTAGCCCAAAGCGGCGGCGCTCCAAGCCAGCACGATATAGCGCAGATTGCCGCTCACGCCCCAGAACAAGGTGGTGGTGGCCAGCGAGATTTGGCCGAGTTTGTCTTTCCACAGCGTTGAATTGCATTGCCAAAAATCAGGCACGAGCGTGAACAGATTTTTGGGCAGGGGGCGCATCTCGACACCCGTGTGGGGAATGCGGGTGTTAAACCAAGCCGCCAGCGCATAGACGAAGATCAACACGCTGATCGCCGCTTCTGGCGCGGTATCGATGCCGGTGTTGATCATTGGAATGTCAATCAAGAGCAAGCGCGTAGAAATCGCATGCCCGACCAATTGGCCACCCAGCAACACACCCAAAATAATCGAACCAATCGTCAGCCCCTCAATCCAGCCATTGGCTTTGACGAGCTGAGATGAGGGCAGCAGCTCGGTGAGGATGCCGTATTTGGCTGGCGAATAGGCTGCCGCTCCAAGGCCCACCACCGCATAAGCGATGAGCGGATGCGAGCCAAACAACATCATCAAGCAGCCCACTACCTTGATGGCATTGCTGATAAACATCACCTTGCCCTTGGGCATGGAATCGGCAAACGCACCCACGAAAGGCGCAAGGATCACATAAAACAATGCAAACATCGGCACCAAAGCCGCGCGCTGCCATTCAGGCTCACCCCCGGTGCGCAAGAGTTCTACGGCCGCAACGAACAAGGCATTGTCTGCCAGCGAGCTGAAAAACTGCGCCGACATGATGGTATAAAAACCGCGTTTCAAGGATCAAACTCTCTTATTGCACAACGATGAGAGGTTTATAGCACGGGCTGTATGCAATTCTTTACAGATGATGAAGCACTAAACTAGGCATGCCCCGCTTGACAACTCACCATTTAGTACAAACGAGCTTCACATCACACCCAGATCACACGCTCATCACGCCCTCATCACATCGTATGCCACGCCCCATCCTTGCCACCATCCATACCGCCGCGCTGCGTCATAACCTTGCGCGCTGCCGCGCCGCTGCGCCTGATGCAAAGGTCTGGGCGGTCGTCAAAGCCAATGCCTACGGCCATGGCATAGAGCGGGCGTTTGAAGGCTTGCGGGCAGCCGATGGTTTTGCGCTGCTGGATTTGGATGAGGCTCAGCGCATCCGAGCGCTTGGCTGGCGCGGGCCGATTTTGCTGCTGGAAGGCTGCTTTGAGCCACGTGATTTAGAGCTCTGCTCGCGCCTAGGCCTGTGGCACACGGTGCACTGCGAGCAGCAAATCGATTGGCTGGCTGCCCACAAAACCCATGAGCCGCATCGTATTTTCCTCAAAATGAATTCTGGCATGAACCGGCTGGGCTTCAAGCCGCAGAGCTACCGCAGCGCCTGGACGCGCCTGAATGCTTTGTCGCAAATCGAAGAAATCTCGCTGATGACGCATTTCTCTGATGCAGATAGCAGGCGTTTTGGGCAAGATGGGATTGCGCATCAACTCGCTGTGTTCAATGAAGTCACGCAAGATCTACCGGGTGAGCGCAGCTTATCAAATAGTGCGGCAAGTTTGCGCTACTCAGCAGAAGACTTGCGCACCGATTGGATCCGCCCCGGCATCGCGCAATACGGCAGCGCCACCGATTTTCCCGAGCACGATGCAGCGCATTGGAACTTGCAACCCGCCATGACGCTGTCTTCAAAAATCATCGCCACACAAGACTTAGCCGTGGGCGACAGCGTGGGCTATGGCTCATCTTTCATCGCTGATCAACCCCTGCGCATCGGCATCGTAGCCTGCGGCTATGCTGATGGCTACCCGCGCATCGCTGGCACAGGCACGCCTATTTTGGTAGGCGGCACCCGCACCCGCACGGTAGGCCGCGTGAGCATGGACATGATCACTGTTGATCTATCGGCTTTGCCCGCTGCAGGCTTGGGCAGCGAAGTGACGCTCTGGGGGCGGTCTTCTGGCGGCGCTGTGCTGTCGATCGACGAAGTGGCAGCTTGCGCACAAACGGTGGGCTATGAGCTGATGTGTGCACTGGCGCAGCGTGTGCCTGTGGTGGTGGATTGATTGAGAGATTCAACTCCTATAGCCAACATCCAATTTCACGTACCGGAAGTTCGGTATTGTGTTTTAACCCAAGCGAGCCACTAACTGCCCAGCCAACACCCGCGCCACCTCATCCCAACTCACGTCAACGCCACAAACCGCCATGTCCACCGTGCGCAGCCCCGCGTAGCCGCAAGCGTTGATGCGTTCGTAAGGCGACAAATCCATCGCCACATTCAAAGACACGCCGTGGTACGTGAAATGACGGCTTACCTTGATGCCCAAAGCGGCGATTTTGCCGATATTGGTGAGTGTGGGCAGCGCCTTCTCTGAAAGCGGCAAACCATCTGCGCCCAGCAGTCTTGCATGCGAAGCAGGCGCATCCATCTGCACATAAATACCCGGCGCGCCGCGCACGCGATGGCCGGTGATGCCAAAGTGCGCCAGTGTACGAATCACGGCTTCTTCAATGCGATACACATACTCTTTGACAAAGTAACCGCGCACCTTCAAATCAATCATCGGATACGCCACCACCTGCCCCGGCCCGTGATATGTCACCTGCCCACCGCGATTGGTCTGCACCACGGGGATGTCGCCCGCCATCAGCACATGCTCCGCCTTGCCTGCCAAGCCTTGGGTGAAGACCGGTGGATGCTCGCAAATCCATAGCACATCAGGCAGATTTGATGCCGGCAATTGGCTGTTTTTGCTTGAATACTCAACCTCGGAAGACGCCGCCACATGCCCACGCGCCTGCGTGTAGGCCTGCATCGCCTCATAAGTAGATGCATAAGGCGCGAGACCTTTGAATTCAACTTGCGGTGTGTATGTCGGGTTCGTCATAGAGCCGCCTGTAAACTGGTTGCCACCGCTTGCTCCACCGTCTCTCGGTGGAATAAATCGAGATAGGGTTGGTAGCGGTAGAGGCGGTTGCGCTCTTGGCCGGTGATTTCATGCAACCAGCCGCGCTGCTGCATCTCGCCAATCAATTTGAGCGCGGTGGGTGTGCTGCAACCCAGTACGCCGACGACGCGGCGCGCGCTGATCAGTGGCTCGATTAAGAGGTGATCCAGCAAGCGTAGTGCCTTGGCATTTTTAGCCATCTCTTGCGCATGCGTTTGGCGCATGGCATGGATATCGTGCGCGGTTTGGCTGGCGGCGCGCGCCGTGGCGCTGATGCCGCGCAGGAAAAATTTGAGCCACGGCTCCCAATGCCCATGCTGGCGAATGGCGCTCAGGCGATCGTAGTATTCCGCGCGATGCGCTTTGAGATAGACCGACAAATACAGCAAAGGCCGAGCCAGTGCGCCGCCCTCGCAAAGCATCAAAGTGATCAGCAATCGCCCGACGCGGCCATTGCCATCTAAGAAGGGGTGAAGCGTTTCAAACTGCGCGTGCGCCAAGCCGCAGCGCACCAGCAAGGGCACACTGCTTTTGGCATCGTGCAGAAATTGCTCGAGGCTGCCCAGCGCAGCCATCAGCTCATGGGGCGGCGGCGGCACAAAGCTGGCTGTTGCCAAGCTGCTGCCCATGCCGCCAATCCAGTTTTGTGAGGTGCGAAATTCGCCCGGTGATTTCTCTCCCCCTCGCACGCCTTGCATGAGCTGTGCATGCGTTTCGCGCAGCAGGCGCAGGCTCAGAGGTAATTCACTCAAACGGCGCAGGCTGTGGTTCATCGCGCGCACGTAATTCACGGTTTCTTCTACATCGCGCATCTCGCTGCTGACTGCCGTGTTGGCTTCATAGGCCAAGATGTCTTCGAGCGTGCTTTGCGTGCCCTCAATTTGCGAGGAGAGCACCGCCTCATGCCGCACATACATGGCCACAAACAGATCGGGATTGGGCAGCAGCGCCGCGATGGCGTCGAGCCGGGCGATGTCGCGGTCGGCGTTAGAGAGCAACGTGCGCAACTCGCCGTCGTAATCAATATCCGGCACAGGCGGCAGCGGCTTGGGAATGAAGGCGCTGTAGCCCGTGCTTTGCTTTTGGTAATGCCCTGCGCGGTTGGGGTCGGACTTCATGGTGTTTAACTAAAGTGCTACGAAGGCTTCTTTAATTAAAGAATTTTATATAAAATTTTAATTGGTAGATTTTTTGGATGATTTTTTAAACTTCAAAGCGTAAAAAATGGTTTTTTAACCAGTTTATTGCTTCTCCGCCGCTTTGCGGAATTTATCCATACGCTCCTCATCCAGTGGGTGACTGGAGATGATGGAAAAGCCGAGCGGCGTTTTTTTGGTTTCTGGGGTTTTGTTGGCCTTCTCTGCGGGAGCATCTTGAGGCAGAGGGTTTCCGTCTTGGTCTTTCTTCGGCGGTTTGTAGTTGCGTGCAGCTTGGAAGAATTTGACCATGGACAGCGGTGAGATGCCTGCGGCGCGCATGAAGGCAATCGAATCGTCATCGGCCTCGCGCTCATGGGCGCGGCTGTACGCCATGCTGCCCAAGATCAGCGGCGCGGCGGTGATCAGGCTGCCGTAATCGCCAAAGGCAATCGAGAGCACGCCTTGCAACACGCCCACTTGCACGAGCTGGCGCATGCCGTGGCGGCGGGTGATGTGGCCCAGCTCGTGGCCGAGCACGCCCAAGACGACTTGATCGGCTTTCACCATGTTCACCAGCTCATCCGTCATCACCAGGATGCCGCCAGGCAAGGCGAAAGCGTTCGGCCCGATCTCGGATTTTCTGAATTCGAGTTGGATCGCGGGTGTGTTGCTGGGATATTGCGCCTTCACGCCCGCGAGAAAGCGCTCGCGGATGCGGCTTTGATCGGCCAGCGGCAATTGACTGGGCTTCATCCAGCGCCCATCAATCTGCTGCAATGCATTGCGGCCAATCGCTTGGTCTGCGGCTTGCGGCACGAAGGCAGTGATGCCGCGTGCGGCCATGGGCAGCCCCCAAACATACAAGCCCGCAAGCACGGCCACCAGCAGCGCAAAAGCCGCCGCCACACCGCGCCAGCTTTGCTGCGCCCGCACGATCCAGCCCGCAGATGGATTGCTCCGCGCTGGCACATGCTGCGCCGCCCAAGCATCGAATACTTGGGGATCCAGATCAGACGGCCCATGCAATTGGGCACCTTGCCACGCAGGTGGCGCCTGATCGGTGAGCTCAATGATGCGCGCACCACGCGCCGTGGCTTCTGGCCAGCGCATCTGTTGGTGCAGTGTGTTCAAAGGAATTTCTAAGAGCAAATCGCCGTTTTCCCGGCTTAGAATCTGCATAGTATGCTCATTTATTTGTAGCATCACGGGCTGCGCTTGAGCGCTGCGGCCATCGAGCAGATGCAGTGCGAGGGCGGTTTTGCTGGCGGCGTGGCTCACGCCTTACATGCCCAGATCAAAGCCAAATATGTCGGCAGCCATGTCGCCGGTCGCATCGTTCTCGCGCGCTCGCGCTGCATCGCTGAGTGTGTCCAGAGCCACTTTGGTTTTTAAGCTGATGGCCTCTAGCCGCATGCGCTGCGTGGCCATGACGGCAAATGGCCAATACAGCCCGAAAGTGATGAGGATCAAAACATAGTTTTTGAACTGTAGGCCGATGAATTTGCCCACGCTCAGCTCGCTCTTGAAGCGGAAATGGCGATTTCCCGTGCGCGACCACAGCAGGTTTTGCATCTTGGCAGTAAAGAAAGCGCGGGGCAAGATGTTGATCAAAATGACGAAGACGAAAAACAAGGGCACAAGCAAACTCAGCATCAAACCCAGATGGCGTGACCAAGAGCGTGTGCTGCCTGCTTGGCTGGGCAGCATCATGAACACCACAGCCATAAATATCGCCACGATGAGCAATGAAATCAACAGGGTCTGGCCAAACACTTTGTAAGTGGCCAGCGCCGGGCTGCGGTATTCCGTTTTCAGTGGCCCCCAAGCGTAATGATTGTGTTGATAGCGCTTGAGGCGCCAGAAAAAATACGGCAAAGTCAAAATCAAAACGATGAAAATCACGCTGCCCAGTGCGCTGACGGGCAACAGCGCATCTTTGGCCGTCGTGCCTGCTTCGTTGCCAAATACCACCAACAGACCGGGCAGCAAAAACATGGCGATGGGAAATGCGATGCAAGCGTAGACCTCCCGGTAGCCTTCGGCAACAAAACGCATGCGCATACCGCGCCAGCTCGAATTTGACAAACGAAAGCGCATCGAAGCTTGAAACAGCACAGGTGCCATCGCAATCAACAGGATCAGTGACACCAATCCAGCCGTGGCAGAAAAATCCGCCGCCGCGCTGTACATGAAAAACAACCCACCCGCGATCAAGGTGCCGCGCAGCATCTTCTTGGGTTCACCATGAAATTCCAACGCATGGTCGTCAATACGCGTGTTGTTGTAAAAATATTTGAGCTTGCGCACCTTCGCCCACGGGTAGTAAATGCCGAATGTGACAAGGATCAGCAGCAAATTCACAATCCAAATGCGGAAATATTCGCTGCCCGTGCCGCTGAATGCCACCGGTGTGCTGTCTAAGCTTGGGCTGTTCAATGCGTTCTCCTTGGTTCGCGTTTGCTTTTTAGAGTGTTCATTTGTGCGGCAGATTATGGCCTGCCGCATCGTTAAAATGAATTTTTAAGCACAAAGAGAATTCCGCATGAAATTGATCGGCGCCGTTACCAGCCCCTACGCACGCAAAGTGCGCGTCGTTATGGCCGAGAAAAAGCTCGATTACCAGTTTGTGCTGGAAGATGTGTGGTCTGCCACCACGCAAATCGCCGATTCCAACCCGCTGGGCAAGGTGCCTTGCTTGGTGATGGAAGGCGGCGAGGCGCTGTTTGATTCGCGCGTGATCGTGGAGTATCTCGATACGCTCTCCCCAGTGGGTAAGCTCATTCCCACAATGGGGCGCGAAAAAGCGGAAGTCAAAACCTGGGAGGCATTGGCCGATGGCTTGTGTGATGCGGCGATTTTGGCGCGCTTGGAGGCTGGCTGGGCTGGCCGCACGCAGGCGCAGCGTTCGCAAGCATGGATTGATCGCCAAATGGGCAAGATGGCAGGCAGTTTGAAGGCGATGAGCCAAGGTTTGGGTGAGCGCCCCTTTTGCGCTGGCACGCATTTCAGCTTGGCTGATGTGGCCGTGGGCTGTGCGCTGGGTTATCTTGATTTTCGGTTTCCGCAGATCGATTGGCGAGCCGATTACGCCAATTTGGCCAAGCTGAGCGAAAAACTCTCGACCCGCACGAGCTTTGTCGAGACGCAGCCAGTTTGATCTTTTGCGCGCTCAGCAGAGCGGTTTCGGTAGGCGCATGGCAACGACCATCAAAACTGTCAATAAAAACAGTATGATGCGGCATGGCCAAAGACAAAACCCTTTTTACTTGCTCTGAATGCGGCGGCAGTTCGGCGAAATGGCTGGGCAAATGCCCCAGCTGCGGCGCTTGGAATACATTGGTCGAAGGTGTGGCGGAAAGCGTCTTGAGCGGTAAAAACCGCTTCGCTGCGCCGCTGTCGCTCACAGGCAGCTCGCCGGTGCAAAAGCTGGGCGAGATCGAAGCTTCGGACATTGAGCGCACACCCACAGGTCATGATGAGCTCGATCGTGTGCTCGGCGGCGGCATTGTTGAAGGCGGTGTGGTGCTGATCGGCGGCGATCCAGGCATTGGTAAGTCGACACTTTTGCTGCAAGCACTCGATTCGCTGCAACGCGCGGGCACAACGGCGCTGCGCGGCGACGAGTCGCCTGTGGCCACTCGCATCCCTTGGGGAGGCTGCTTGTACGTCACGGGCGAAGAAAGCGCTGCGCAAGTCGCGCTGCGTGCACGGCGGTTGGGCTTAGACAACAGCCAAGTGCAAGTGCAAGCCGAGACGCAGCTTGAGAAAATCATCTCTACTTTGAATCAACAGCAGCCACGCATTGCAGTGATTGATTCGATCCAAACCGTGTATTCCGAGCAGCTCACCAGCGCCCCCGGCTCGGTGGCGCAAGTGCGCGAATGCGCCGCACACCTCACACGCTTTGCCAAGAGCAGCGGCACGGCGATTGTGCTCGTTGGCCATGTGACGAAAGAAGGTGCATTGGCTGGCCCGCGCGTGCTGGAGCACATGGTCGATACCGTGCTGTATTTCGAGGGCGACACGCATTCGAGCTATCGTCTCGTGCGAGCGATCAAAAACCGCTTTGGCGCTGTCAATGAAATCGGCGTGTTCGCGATGACGCAGCAGGGTTTGAAGGGTGTGAGCAACCCCAGCGCGATCTTCCTCTCCCAGCACAGCGAGCCCGTGCCAGGCAGTTGCGTGATGGTCACGCTGGAGGGCACGCGGCCCATGCTGGTGGAGATTCAAGCCTTGGTCGATGGTGGCGGGCCCTCGCCACGGCGCCTGAGTGTCGGCCTAGACCGTGATCGCTTGGCCATGCTTCTTGCAGTGCTGCATCGCCACGCGGGCATTGCTTGCGCCGATCAGGATGTCTTCGTCAACGCGGTGGGCGGCGTGCGCATCAGCGAGCCAGCGGCGGATTTGGCTGTGATGCTGAGCATCACCAGCAGCCTGCGCGGTAAGCCCTTGCCCAAAGGCTTCATCGCCTTCGGCGAAGTTGGCTTGGCTGGTGAAGTGCGCCCCGCGCCGCGCGGCCAAGAGCGCCTGAAAGAAGCCGCAAAACTCGGCTTTTCCACGGCCATCATTCCGCGAGCCAATGCCCCGAAAAAATCACAAATGAAAGATTTTGAAGGCATGACGATCCATGCGGTTGAGCGCGTGGAACAGGCGATGGATTTGATGCGCGAGTTGCAAAACAGTGGCTGAGCATGGGCGCAGAGCAATGCTATATATTTCATAGCGCTCTGCGCTTATTCTATGCCGGGAAGAGCCTGTTTTTACCTCAAACTTGATCTTAGAAAACAAAAAACCGAGCACAAAGGCTCGGTTTTCTGTGTTCAGCCGAAGCGGATCAAAAGCGCATCATTGCAACTTGATTTCCACATCCACGCCAGCAGGCAGATCGAGCTTCATCAACGCGTCCACCGTTTTGTCAGTGGGGTCAACGATGTCCATCAAGCGCTGGTGCGTGCGGATTTCAAACTGGTCGCGGCTCGTCTTGTTGACGTGCGGTGAACGCAGAATGTCAAAGCGCTTCATGCGGGTTGGCAAAGGCACAGGGCCTTTGACAATCGCGCCGGTGCGCTTGGCGGTATCCACAATCTCAGCAGCCGATTGGTCGATCAGTTTGTAGTCAAATGCCTTGAGGCGGATACGGATTTTTTGTTTAGCAGCCATGGTGTTACTCCTTGATTACTTCACAATCTTCGCCACCACGCCAGAGCCGACCGTGCGGCCACCCTCGCGGATCGCAAAGCGCAGGCCTTCTTCCATCGCAATCGGGTTGATCAGCTTGACGCTGATGCTCACGTTGTCGCCTGGCATCACCATCTCTTTGTCTTTTGGCAACTCAATCGCACCGGTCACGTCCGTCGTGCGGAAGTAGAACTGA
>JANNED010000289.1:0-2625 GCA_031388245.1 Variovorax sp. | reverse complement strand
TCAGTTCTACTTCCGCACGACGGACGTGACCGGTGCGATTGAGTTGCCAAAAGACAAAGAGATGGTGATGCCAGGCGACAACGTGAGCATCAGCGTCAAGCTGATCAACCCGATTGCGATGGAAGAAGGCCTGCGCTTTGCTATTCGCGAGGGTGGCCGCACGGTCGGCTCTGGCGTGGTGGCGAAGATTTCTAAATAAAAGTGAGTGAGTTGATGAGGACTGTAGGGGCGTAGCTCAATTGGCAGAGTATCGGTCTCCAAAACCGAGGGTTGGGGGTTCGAGGCCCTCCGCCCCTGCCAACAGAATCTGAACATCTGTTGGCATCAGTCCTAAAAACAGCCCGGTGCACTGCTCCGGGCTTGTCTGTTTAAAGATACCAAAGAAATTTGGCTAGTGAAGATACAAAAAATGGCTGCTGAGCAAATTGAAACTGTGAATACCGGTGCAGACAAAGCCAAGCTGGCGGTGTCTGTGCTTTTGGTCATCGCTGGCATCGTCGGTTTTTATATGCTCACCAAGCAAGGTGCTGTTGCGCAATGGGGTGCGCTGATCGCCGCATTGATTGCGTCGGTGGTGGTGTTTGTTTCCTCTGAGTCGGGCAAAGAGTTCGTGGCGTTTGGCCGAGATGCTGTGCGTGAAGCGAAAAAGGTGGTGTGGCCAGCGCGCAAAGAGGCCATGCAAATGACAGCTTATGTTTTTGCTTTTGTGGTGATCATGGCGCTATTTTTGTGGCTGACCGATAAAACCCTCGAATGGGCGATTTTTGACCTTTTGTTGGGCTGGAGAAAATAATGTCTGAGCTACATGAAGAAGTTGTTGCTGCCGCCGTTGTTGAAGGCGCAGAGCCTGAGGTTTTGCAGTCGTATGCGCCCGCTGCTGGCATGCAGTGGTATGTGGTGCAGGCTTACTCAGGCATGGAAAAGGCGGTTGAGCGCAATGTGATGGAGCGTATCAACCGCGCCGGCATGCAATCCAAATTCGGGCGTTTTCTTGTGCCGACTGAGGAAGTGGTCGAGATGAAAAACGGCCAACGAAAAACCACGGAGCGAAAGTTTTTTCCGGGTTATGTGCTCGTCGAAATGGCGATGGACGATGAATCCTGGCACTTGGTCAAGCACACCAGCAAAGTCACAGGTTTTGTAGGTGGTGCTCGCAATCGCCCCGTCGCCATTTCTGAATCAGAAGTGCAAAAAATTGTAGATCAAATGAAAGACGGGTCAGACAAACCTCGTCACAAAGTGGAATTCACGGCTGGAGAGTATGTGCGCGTCAAAGAAGGCCCGTTCACGGATTTCAACGGCACAGTCGAAGAAGTCAATTACGAAAAAAGCAAAGTGCGCGTGTCGGTCACGATTTTTGGTCGTGCAACGCCTGTTGAGCTTGATTTTGCGCAGATCGAGAAGACCTGAGCGAAGTAGACATTTAAATTCGCGCCTTCCAACTCTGCGCGATCAAAGATCAAAGAGTTGTCAACAGTGTCAATGGTTCATCATTTTATGATGCCATTGATGCCGCCGGGGAGCTACCAACAAGTAGCGTTATCACCCGCCAGGAGAAAACATGGCAAAGAAAATTGTCGGCTTCGTGAAGCTGCAAGTGCCGGCCGGTAAGGCCAATCCCTCGCCACCCATTGGCCCAGCCTTGGGTCAGCGCGGTTTGAACATCATGGAATTCTGCAAGGCGTTTAACGCCCAGACCCAAGGCATTGAACCGGGTTTGCCATTGCCTGTGGTGATCACAGCGTTTGCAGACAAGAGCTTCACCTTCATCATCAAGACGCCTCCAGCGACCACCTTGATCAAAAAAGCTATTAAGCTCGACAAAGGCTCAGCCAAACCGCACGTCGACAAGGTTGGCAAAATCACCCGAGCACAACTCGAAGAAATTGCCAAAGGCAAAATCAAGGACATGAATGCTGCCAGCATTGATGCGGCCGTTCGTACATTGGCAGGATCTGCACGCTCGATGGGCGTGACGGTGGAAGGGCTGTAATCATGGCACTCACAAAGAAACAAAAAACGCAAGTCGGCTTGGTCGACACCAACAAGCTCTACGCGATTGGTGATGCATTAGGTATCGTGCAAAAAGCAGCCACTGCTAAGTTCGATGAGTCCATCGACGTCGCTGTTCAACTCGGCATTGACGCGAAGAAATCAGATCAAGTCGTGCGTGGCGCGGTTGTCTTGCCCAACGGCACAGGCAAAACCAAACGTGTGGCCGTGTTCGCACAAGGCGCAAAAGCTGAAGAAGCCAAAGCCGCTGGTGCAGACATCGTCGGCATGGATGATTTAGCGGCCATGGTCAAAGCCGGCAACATGCCGTTTGATGTGGTCATTGCTGCCCCAGACGCGATGCGTGTGGTCGGTACGCTCGGCCAAATCCTAGGCCCCCGTGGTTTGATGCCCAACCCAAAGGTTGGCACCGTGACACCAGACGTCGCCAAGGCTGTGAAGGATGCCAAGGCCGGTCAAGTGCAGTTCCGTGTTGACAAAGCCGGCATCGTGCACAGCACCATTGGTCGTCGTTCATTTGACGCTGCTAAGTTGCAAGGCAACTTGTCGGCTTTGGTGGATGCACTGAACAAAGCCAAGCCAGCGTCAAGCAAAGGCGTGTATTTGAAGAAA
>JANNED010000256.1:0-4997 GCA_031388245.1 Variovorax sp. | reverse complement strand
ATATATATATACTCATTTTGTACCCCGTGAAGGGTGTGCTGATGGAAAAGAGTTTGTAGGTGTTGACCCAGACTGTGCCGGCGGTGATGGCAGCGCCTAAGCGAAGGGCGGTACGATAGTCTGCGCTCCAAATGCCGCAAGCCAGACCATATTCGTTGTCGTTGGCCATTGCGATCAAATCGCTCTCATCATCCCAAGGCAGCAAGCACAGCACGGGGCCAAAGATTTCTTCGCGGCATGTGCGGCTGGTGTTGGGCAAGCCCTCGAAGATGGTGGGCTCGTAGTAATAGCCCTTGTCATGTGCTGGCTCATGCGACGCGCTGCTTGGCCGCTTGCCGCCGCAGAGCAGTTTGCCGCCTTCTTCTAATGCGAGTGCCACATAGCGCTCCACACTCGCGCGATGCGATGCAGAAATCAATGGGCCCATGTGCGTGGATTCCAATGCAGGATCGGCCATGCGTAGCTTGGCGGTTTGTGCAACAAGCCGCCGCTTGAATTCTTCGTACACACTGGCATGCACGAAAGCCCGCGAGCCGGCCACGCAGCTCTCGCCACTCGACGAAAACATACCGTAGATCACACCCGCAACGGCATGATCCAAATCAGCATCCGGGCAGACGATGGTGGGCGATTTGCCGCCCAGCTCCAGCGAGACCGGCATGAGCTTTTTAGCGGCCAGCTCGGCAATCCCCAGCCCCACATTCGTGCCGCCAGTAAACGCTAGGCGCTTGATCAGCGGATGCCGCACCAGCGCATCGCCCACCACCGAGCCTTTGCCGGGAACGACGGAGAGTATTCCGGGCGGCAAGCCCGCTTGCTCGCCAATGCGCGCGAGCTCGATGGCCATGCGCGGTGTGATCTCGGCGGGCTTGATCACCACAGCGCAACCTGCCGCAAGCGCCGGCGCGATTTTCTGCGCTTCGCTGGCAATCGGCGAATTCCACGGCGTGATCGCCGCCACCACGCCCAGCGGCTGATGCAAGCTCATCGTGAGGTATGGGCCGCGCTGCGGTGTGACGGGGCTTTCCAACGTCTCACAGACGGCAGCGAAGTATTGAAACGTGCCAGCGGCGCTGGCCACGAGTGCGCGGCATTCTTTCACTGGCTTACCGTTGTCCAGCCGCTGGAGCGTGGCGAGCTCCTCAAAGCGCTCGCGGATGTTCGCTGCCATGTTGTGCAGGATGGCCGCGCGCTGATGCGGTAAGAGCGCAGCCCAATCGGGTTGGTGGCGGGCGGCTTCTGCGAAGCGCACAGCTTCATCCACATCTTGCGCCGTGCCCGCATGGAGCTGCGTAACCGTCTCGCCCGTTGCAGGGTATTCGGTGGTGTAGAGCGGCCCACTGGCATCACGCCATTGGCCTGCGAAGTTGGTTTTGAGGTGATGGATGGTCATGAGGCTGACTTTGAGAACACGGAAGGCACTGAAATGACACGGAAGGCACTGAAAAATACCCAATCATTGCTGGAAGTCTTTCGTGACTTTCGTGTGTTTTCGTGACTTCCGTGTTCTTTTTTCATGATCAGCAATACGCTTTAAACCACCACATCCGCCACGCGCGCTTCCAAAAACCGCAAAGCAGACAACACAGTCAGCAGCGAAGTTTTTGGGTTGCTCGGCAAAGGCTGATTGCGCATCTCGATTTTCATTTTTCCAAACGCACCTTCGATCTCGATTTCATGCACATTCTCAGTTTGCGTGCCATCCGCAATCAAGCGCACCTGCGTGGCATCGAGGCCCAGACCTGCCAAAGAAACAGTTGCGGCGACGTTGGCGTTTTTGGGATACAAAGCGGCAGCCTCGCGCGCAGTTGCTTCAAAAATCGTAGCTGCTTGCGCTGCACTAGCAATGGCTTGTAGATCAAATTGCTTCTCAGCGGGCGTGCCAGTCCAAGCCAAAGGTGGCTTGCGCCCGGTGTAGCGCACGGATCTTAAACCTGCTTGCTTTGCGGCAGCAATTGCATCAATGCCGCCTATCGCGCCGGGCAGCAGATGCAATTGCGCACGGCCTTTTCTTGCAGCTTCAGAGAGCGCTTCTGGCAAACCCATTTCAGACAATGCGCCGACCGAGAGCACCGCGCAATCGATGCCCACCGCAAGCGCTGGCAACACGTGATCATGCAAGGCGCTGTGGCCTGCGCATTCGAGCACCAACTGGGCATCTCGCGGCACGGCAGTCACGGCTTGAATGCCTTGGGGCAAAACAACCGCCGTATTGCGCACAACGACATGCGTGATCTTGACACGCTCGTGGCTCTCCAAACGCTGCACAATCGCTTGGCCTATCGCGCCATAGCCAATCAAGCAGACATTGAGCACAGCGCTATCGCTCATAATTTCCTCTGCGGCCCGGCAAATTTTTCATTGAAGGGCCCCCAAGCTTTCATATCCACCTCAAGTACGGCAGGGCCCCGATCTTGCAGCGCTTCTCGTAATTGCTTTTCAATCTGCGCAGGCTCGGTACTTTTGAAATGCTTGACACCCATGCTTGCGCAGAGCATGGCGAAATCTGGTGTGTGCAAATCGACATAGCAATGGCGGCTGCCGTAATCGGCATCTTGAATATTTTTGATCACGCCGTAGCCGCCATCGTTCATCAAGATCACAAGCATGTTGACTTGCTCTTGCGCGGCGCAAGCCAGCTCACCCACATTGAGCATGAAGCCGCCATCACCTGCGATAACTATTGTTTTAATAGCATGTTTCGCAGATTCTATGCCGGCAATTGGCCTATTTTCTTTATAAACCTCGCTCGATACGGCTGCGCCTATGCCCATTTGCAAGCCTTGCCCAATGCCACCGCCCAAGGCATGCACGCCTGCACGAGGATGGCGCAGCACCAAGCTGCGGTTGCCCCACATCGTGTTAGACAACGTGATGTCGCGCACCCAGATGCATTGGTTTTGCAGCTCTTTTTGCACAGCGCGATTGAGCGCATCTTTGAGCTGCACATATGCGCCCAGTGATGCATCCACCTGCTGCTGCGCAGCTTGCTTGGCTGCGCTGATCTCAGCATGCCAAGCGCCATCGGCTCGCCAGCCTTGCAGCGCATCGGCTAAAGCATTCAGTGCCAGCGCACTGTCTGCTTCGATGAATTGCTCGCAGGCATAGGCTTGCTGTTCAACGGCTGGATTCGCATCAATGCGAAAGCGCCGCTGAGGCAGCGCCAGTTTGTACTTCATCGTCTCGTTGCTGCGCAGGCGCGAGCCAGCGATCACAAGCGCATCGCAGCGCTGATACAGCTGCGCACTGGCACGCTGCAACTGAAATGCGCCCAGTGATGCTGGATGATCCTCGGCCATCACGCCACGGCCCTGCACCGAAGTGACCACGCCAAAACCCAGATCAACCAAGCGCTGCACCGCTGCGCCAGCGCGGCGCGCACCGCCACCCAACCACATCATGGGGCGCTGGCAGCTTCGCAGCTTGCTGGCCCATTGCGCAATTTGCTCTGCGTCGGGCAACTTGGGCGCTATAAATACAGGAGCATGATGTGCTGTATTCATGCTGGCGATTGGGTTGTTTAACTCTAAAAAGGCCTGCTGCACATCAATCGCGATCTCCACGCTCACCGGCCCGCATGGCGGCGTGAGCGCAAGCGCTGTCGCGCGTGTGAGCACATCCCAAGCCTCCTGCGGTGACGTGATGCGAAATGCAGCCTTGCCCACGGCGCGCAGCATGCCAAGCTGATCAGGATGCTCGTGAATAAAGCCCCAATTTTTATCAATCCAAGCGGAATCAATTTGCCCCGTCAGGTGCAAAAGCGGTGTGCCCGCTGTCATCGCTTCCACCAAAGCACCCGCTGCATTGCCCGAGCCGGTGCCGGTGCTGGTGACGACCACACCCAGGGTGCCGCTCACGCGAGCGGCGCTGTCTGCCATATTGGTGGCTCCTGCCTCGCCACGTGCGGGCACGAAACGAATCTGCCCCAATCGGTGAAAGGCATCCAGCATGGGCATGTTGTGAATCGAGATCACGCCAAAGGCCACGCGCACGCCTTGCGCTGCTAAAAAGCGAGCCACGATCTCGCCCGTGTTGATCTGTGAATGCTGCAACGATGCTGTCATGCGCTGTATCCCGGTGTGTGTTGGAGGCGCCAAGTGAGCATGTGTGCGGCTTCGCAGACCTGCGCGATCAAGGTGGGTAATTTATCTTCCGGGATGCGTGCTGACAGCACGGCCACGCTGATGGCTGCGCACAACTGTTTGTCGCCGTTAAAAACGGGGGCTGCCACGGTGGAAATGCCCGATTCAAAGCCGCCTTGGCTCACCGCGTAGCCAGCCTCAGCCGCCTCATCAATCACCGCCTTCAGCGCCTCTGGCGTGCAGGGCGTTGCCGTGGTGTAGCTCTTCATCGGATGATGTTGGTAGAGTTGCTCAATGTCTTGAAGGCTGAGCCGCGCCATCAAGACTCTGCCCAACACTGAGGCATGCGCTGGCAGCCTCGCGCCGACTTGAATGGCATGGAAGGTTGCTTGCCGCCCCAACGCCTTGGCCACAAACACCACATCGCGCCCATCCCGCACCACCACATGCGAGGAATAACCGCATGCGTCGGAGAGCGATTCAATCACGGGCCGGCCTTGCTCGGTCAGCTCCATCGATGCTATGAATTCAAAACCCAGGCGCAAGACCGCCACGCCCAGCCGATAGCTTGGATGCGTACCGGGCTCGCCCACACGCTCCACATAGCCGGCATGCTCTAAAGTTTGTAGCATGCGAAATACACTGGCGCGGGGCTACTGCGCCATTCTGGCCAGCTGTGCGCCCGATTAGTTGCGTTTGTCTGCGGTGAAATAGCTCAGGATTTCCAAGCCCCGCGCCAGTGCAGGGACGGTGTAGCGCGCAGCGGCCTCGCCGTTGTCGCTCTTGGGCTGGCTGGCGTCCGTCATGGTGAGGTCTCTGGGTTGTTTGCCTTGAGCAGCTGGGCGATGGCGCCGGGTGCTTGAAGTGCACACAGGTGCCCTGCACCGGGCAGTGATGTGTAGCTGGCTTGGAGAT
>JANNED010000186.1:0-27977 GCA_031388245.1 Variovorax sp. | reverse complement strand
CCAACGCAGACGGTACTCTGCGCCGTGAAATTGATGTTCAATACGATGTTCACTATGCAGATGGTACAAAATTACTTAAGGGAAAAACGACCCTCATCTCTGGCAGCTCATCGGGCTCGCGCATGGCCGATGGCAGCACCTGCAGCACGCCAGACAACAAAACTTCATGGCGCTTCTACGGCAACCGCAAGATTGTTGATTTTGCTATCTCGGCAAACAACGATATTGTGGATCGCTACAACCTTGCCGATGGCATGCCAAAAGTGACAGACACGTATCACAACAAATACATGGATTTGATTTTGCGCGATCCAGCACAAGTTGCCACGCACTACACCATCTCTGGCCCTGGTCTGAACAACTCTGCTGGCGCACCGACGACTTTGATTGCAATGTCACCCCGCTTGCTGCGCGACAACGCATTGTTTGCAGGAAAAATCGGCAATGCGGTGGATTGGAGAGATATCGACGGCTTCCGGTTCTGCCGGGTCTCGACGACCAATGGCAACTTCGCACCAGCGGCAAGTGCCGATTGCAGCACCAGTGGTGTAGGCGGCACTTCCTATGGCGCATTCAACTACGCCACGCCAGCCGCTGCGGATACTTTCTTCAATGGCCTAGGCTTTGTGATCGGCAGTGTTTACACCATCAACGTTTACAACGACACGGGCTGGCAAACTGTGAATGGTTTTGCATCGCGCACACCGATTGCCACCATGAACTACACCTTGGAGCAATTGCCCTACTCTGCGGTTACAGTGAATGCAGGCTCTTATCCAGAGCTCACCAATGCGACCGTGACCTCGGTTGTTGGCGCAACAGATACATCTGTCAAGTTAGCCGCTCAGGTTCGCAACAAAACAGCCTTCAACCTTGACTTCACGTGGCTCGCTCCTAGCAGCGCATTGCCAGATGGATCGCGTTTTGCAGTTGCAGATGCACTGTATTTCGTTCAAGGGCCAACACCTGCGGCTGTGTCGCCCAACACGTGGCCGAGAAGCCGTCAAATCAATCAGTACTTCCCAGCGCCAACAGCCACATCTTTCACGATGAACCAAGCCGCGCTGAATTCCAACATTGGTACGCCTAATTTCGGTTTAGTTGAACTGAGATTTAGCAACCGCAATGGCAACCTCGGACGTATCCAGGTCACATTTGATTAAAGAAAGTTCGTGTTAAATCACCCCGCCCGAGTAATCTGGCGGGGTTTTTTCTTTGCTGTAGAAGATGTCCGAAAACAGCGGGTATTTCTCACGCAGCGGCGTATCATTCCTGCATGCCATTTGATACCCTGCCCTCTGACGATGCCTGCTACCGCGCCTTGCAAAGCCGTGATGCGCGCTTTGATGGGCAGTTTTTTACCGGGGTGACTTCAACGGGGATTTACTGCCGGCCAGTCTGTCGGGTGAAAGCGCCCAAGCAAACGAATTGCCGGTTTTTTGCACAGGCGGCGCAGGCTGAAGGTGCAGGCTTTCGGCCTTGCTTGCGTTGCCGGCCAGAGCTGGCGCCGCGCGCTGCGCAGCTGTCTTGGAGCACAGAGGATGCCTCGCGCACGCTGGTGCTCCAAGCGGCTGCTTTGCTGCAAGCACAGGCTCTCGCGTCAGATCAAAGTGGCTCTGGCGTTGCGCAAGTCGCCGCGCGGCTGGGCATCAGCGAGCGGCATTTGGGGCGCATTGTGCAAGCGCATTGGGGTATTTCGCCGCTGCAAGTGCTGCAAACGCATCGCCTGCTCGCAGCGAAGGCTTTGCTCACCGACACGCAATTGCCCATGAACGATGTGGCGGCAAGCGCGGGCTTTGGTAGCTTGCGGGCATTTAACGCAGCTTTTGTGCAGCACTACCGCTTGCCCCCTTCCAAGCTGCGAAAAGAAATTGAGCGCGATCAGGCGGCGGCGCAAGGTGAGATCCGTTTGCAGTTAGGTTTTCGTCCGCCTTATGATGCCAAAGCATTGCTCGGTTTCTGGCAGCAGCGGCAACTCGATACTATGGAATTAATAGCAAGCTGTTCTTATTCTATGCCGGCTAGTAGCCTAAAAAATCTTAAGAATCAGCTTCCCAGCATGGTGCGAAGCCTCGGCCTGATGCACCAAGGCCGCATGCTGCGCGGCTGGTTGCATTGCTCACTCAATACCCAAGCTAACCAGCTTCGCGTGCGCATGAGCGATGCGCTCGCGCCCGCGCTGCCGCTCATCGTTACGCGGCTGCGCACAGCGTTCGATCTCGATGCCGATCCAGCAGCAATTGATGCTGCCTTGGGGATCAATTCCCCCGGTCAGGCTGAGCTTGTCCAAGCCCATGCGACCCTTGGACAAGCTCAGGGCGAACGGAGGGTAACCAGCCTTCGTTTTATAGGCAGCGAAGGGATGCGCGTGCCTGGCAGCTTAGATGGATTCGAGATTGCCGTGCGCGCGATTCTGGGCCAGCAAGTCACCGTGGCTGCGGGGCGCACCTTCACGCAACGCGTGTTGCAAACTTTTGGTGAACCGATTCAAACGCCGTGGCCTTCAATTTCGCGCTGCTTCCCCACACCACAAGCTTTGGCGCAGGCATCGCCTGAGAGCTTAGGCACTTTAGGCATCGTCAAGCAGCGCCAAGCTGCTTTGATCGCGCTCTCGCAAGCCGTGGCCAGTGGTGCCATTGATTTGAATTCGCCTGCTAGCCCTTTAAAAACCATCGAACAGCTCAAAGCCCTGCCCGGCATCGGCGATTGGACGGCGCACTACATCGCCATGCGCGCCCTGCGCTGGCCCGATGCCTTTCCTGCTGGCGATATTGCTTTGCACAATGCGCTCGGCCTGCGCGAGATCAAAAGCCCCACGCAGCGTGCGCGGCTGGCTGAAGAGCTTTCACAAGCATGGCGACCATGGCGCAGTTATGCGGTGCTGCGCATCTGGGCAGGCGCTTATGCAAACACTTGATACTATGAATTCAATAGCATTCCGCGCAGATTTTGCTTGGGCTATTACCCTAAAAGGCTAAAAAATCATGAATGACTCATCCCCCGCGCTGCTCAGCAGCATGCCAAGCCCTTTGGGCAAGATCTGGCTCGCCGCCAGCGATGCAGGCTTGCGCGGCCTGTGGTTTGAAGGTCAGCAACACTTGCCCGATTTCTCTGATGCCCGGCTGTGGCAACGCGGCGAGCATCGCTATGCAGCGGTAGCCGCAGATCTGATGCATCGCTATTTTTCTGGCGAGCAAATCGCGCTCAGCAAATCGCTTCCCTTCGATCTGAGCTTTGGCACAGCCTTCCAACAAGCCGTGTGGCAAGCCCTGCTGCGCATCCCGCGCGGCGGCAGCACCAGCTATGGCGCAATTGCGCAGAGCATCAACAATCCCGCAGCCGTCCGCGCTGTGGGCGCAGCGGTGGGCCGCAACCCGATCAGCATCCTCGTGCCCTGCCACCGCGTGCTCGGCAAAGACGGCTCGCTGACGGGCTATGCAGGCGGTTTGGAGCGTAAGGTGGCTTTGCTGCGGCTGGAGGGGTTGTTGATTTGATGGAAACTCGTTTTTTGAACGCAGAAGACACGAAGATGACGCAGAAGGCGCAGCAGAAATACCAAAAAATTGAAAGCACATCAATCAGCCGAATAATTTCATGAATGGTTTTCTGACTTTTCTGCGTCTTCTGCGTAACCTTCGCGTCTTCTGCGCTCAAAATTTTTCTTGAATTTCTCTCCACTCACCATGCCCATCGCCCTCGAATTCATCCTGCTCGCCGCCATTTGGGGCGCATCCTTCCTGCTCATGAAGCTCGGCGCAGCAGACTTCGGACCGTTTCTCACCGCTTTCCTGCGCGTGCTGCTGGCTTCGCTTTTTCTGCTGCCACTCTTGGCTTGGCGCGGGCAGATGGATGCTTTGAAAAAGAATTACAAAACCATCCTTTTCGTCGGTATGCTCAACAGCGGTATTCCATTTGCACTGTTTGCCTTCGCCGTGCTCCACATCACCACCGGCTTAACTTCGATTTTGAACGCGACTGTGCCGCTCTGGGGCGCATTGGTGGCATGGCTCTGGTTGAAAGACAAGCCTGCCAAATTGCGATTGCTTGGCCTCGCGATTGGTTTTGCAGGTGTGGCCGCACTGTCTTGGGACAAAGCCACTTTCAAAGCGGGCGCTGCCGCGCCCGGCTTGGCCGTGCTGGCCTGCTTGCTGGCCACGCTGTGCTATGGCATCGCAGCCAGTTACACCAAGAAATACCTCACCGGCATCCCGCCGCTGGCCAGCGCCACAGGCAGTCAAATGGGCGCGGCGCTCTTGCTGGCTGTGCCGGGCTTGATGTCGATTCCTGCTCAAGCCCCTGGATTGTCTGCGTGGATGGCCATTATTTTGCTGGCGTTTTTCTGCACAGCCGTGGCTTATATTTTGTATTTCCGCATCATTGAGCGCGCCGGCCCAGCACGAGCAGTCGCCGTGACCTTCCTCATTCCTGTTTTTGGGGTGGCCTATGGCGCGGTGCTTTTGTCTGAGCAAATCACGCTCACGATGGTGGTGTGCGGCGCAGTCATCATCTTGGGCACAGCGCTATCCACCGGGGTTTTGAAGTGGGGTAGGAGCTAGGAGTCTGGCGCAAACCTTGCGCACGGCTTGCCCTGAAACAGCGGCCAAAGCCTGATCGCTCACCAATTCTGAGGCCACATCCCGCAAAGGCAGCAACACAAAAGCACGCTGCCACATGCGCGGATGCGGCACGGTCAGCTGTTCGCTGGAAATCTGCGCAGAGCCATACAGCAGCAGATCCAAATCCAGCGTGCGCGGCGCATTCGGATAAGGCCGCTCTCGCCCAGCGGATTGCTCTATTTTTAACAGCAAACTCAGCAATGAATACGCTGGCAAAGTGGTTACTATCTTGACAACGGCATTGATGTAGTCTGAGCCCGTGCTCTCAATCGGCTGTGTTTGATACAGGCTAGATGCCTCAAGCCGCGAGACTTGCGGCGAATCCGCAATGCGCTGAATGGCAGACAACACAGCAGAGCGCGCATCGCCCAAGTTTGCACCCAAAGCCACATAGGCCACCACAGGCTCACGGCCATTGTCGGCTAAAAGGGAAGGCATCGTCATGGCCGGCAATGTAGCATGCCCCGCCTGGCTGCCAAGGCTTTGCAAAAATCGCACAATTCAGCCATGATCATTCCACAGCCACTGCGCCACCTCATCCTCATCTTGGGCGATCAGCTCGATCACGAATCCTCTGCTTTGGTGGGCTTTGATCCTAGCCAAGATGCCGTGCTGATGATTGAGGCGCGTGAGGAATCCACACATGTGTGGAGCCACAAAATTCGCACGACGCTTTTCCTCAGCGCCATGCGACATTTCGCGCAAGACATCCAACAGCGCGGCTTTCCTGTGATTTATCGTCAGCTCGACAAGGAGGCAGATGCCTCGCTTCGCTCTGGCTTGCTCGCTGCGATCCAAGCGCACTCGCCGCAAGCTGTGATTGGCGTGGAGCCCGGTGATTTGCGCGTCAGAGCGCACATCGAAGACGCTATGCAATCCATAGCAATGAATGCACATTCAATGCCGGCAAAGGCATCAAAAGGCACCAAAATTACGCTAGAGTGGCGGCCTGACACCCATTTCCTGTGTGACTTACCAGAATTTCGCCAATGGACTGGCAAAAGCGCCACGCTGCGCATGGAATTTTTCTATCGCGTGATGCGCAAGAAGCATCATATTTTGATGGAAGGCAAAAAAGGCCATGCTGAGCCAATAGGCGGGCAATGGAATTTTGACGCAGACAATCGCAAGAGCTTTGGCAAGAGCGGCCCGCAAGGCGTACCGATGCCGCGCCAATATCCGCTGGATGCGATCACGAAAGACGTGATCAACATGGTCAACAAAGAATTCAAAGACCATCCGGGTGCGTTAGACAAATTCAATTGGCCCGTCACACGCGCGCAGGCCTTGCAAGCTTTGGACGATTTCATCAAGCACCGCCTGCCCTTCTTTGGCCCGCATCAAGATGCGATGTGGACGCATCTTGATTTTGGCTGGCATTCGCTGCTCTCCTCATCGATCAACTTGAAGCTACTCAACCCACTGGAAGTGATTCAAGCTGCTGAGAAATGCTACTCAGAGGGAAAGGTGGATTTGCCCAGTGCAGAAGGCTTTATTCGCCAAATTCTGGGCTGGCGAGAATTCATGCGCGGCGTGTATTTTTTAGACATGCCACAGCTCAAAGCAGACAATTTTTACAACCATCAAAACGCCTTGCCCAAATGGTATTGGACGGGCGATACAAAGATGAATTGCATGAAAAACAGCATTGATCAAACGCTGCAAAATGGCTACTCGCACCACATCCAACGCCTGATGATTACCGGCATGTTTGGCGTGACAGCGCAAATCTTGCCGCAGGCTTTGTGCGATTGGTATTTGGCGGTCTATGTGGATGCTGTGGAATGGGTGGAGCTGCCCAACACCGCCGGCATGGCACTTTTTGCAAACGGCGGCCGCTTCACCAGCAAGCCCTATGTGGCCTCGGGCGCATATGTGAAGCGCATGAGCAACTATTGCCAAGGCTGCGCGTATTCGCCTGAAGAGCGATCAGGCAAAAATGCTTGCCCGATGACAACGCTGTATTGGAATTTTTTGGATGCGCATGAGAAAGAATTCTCTAGCAATCCGCGCACCGCGCTCATGGTGAAAAATCTGCAACGGATGACACCTCAAGAAAGAGGTTTGGTGCGCGAGCGTGCTGCACAAATGCTCTCTGATCTTGATGCGCTTTGAGCGTGCAAGGCGAGTTGTTCAGGGCAGCTCTGCATCGCCCATCCGCGCTACGATGGTTTGGGCACGCGATGCGAGATAGGCAGAGTTGGCAGCTTTTTCAAAATACTTAGGCCGTGGCAACATCACGGCCAAGCGAGCAGCCTCATAGGGCGAGAGCTTGGCGGCGCTCTTGCGGTAGTAATGCTGGGCTGCGGCCTCCACACCAAATACGCCCTGCCCCAGCTCCACGCTGTTGAGATAAATCTCCAAAATGCGCTCTTTCGGCAAAAAAGCCTCTAACGCAAAGGTGATCACAAACTCCTGCCCCTTGCGTAAAAACGTGCGCTCCCCCGAGAGGAATAAATTTTTAGCGAGCTGCTGCGTGATGGTGGAGCCGCCCACGATTTTTGGAGGAATCACTTTGCCTGTACGCTGGCTGCGCTTGACCGCCTGTTGCTCGGCGCGTGTGTTGCGTTGCCAAGCCTTTTCAATCGCATCCCACTCAACGCCATCGTGGTATGCGAAATCACCATCCTCGCTGGCAATCACAGCGCGTTTCATGTGGTCTGAGATTTGATCGTAGGGCAGCCACAGCTGCTTCCATGCCAAAGATTTGTCTGGCTGCGTTGCCAATTGCCAAATTTCTGATCGCTCAAATGCTGTGGATTGCGGATCAATCCAGCGCATGCTGAGCACGCGTAAGACGAAAAACAGCTGGAGCGCCAAACCAGCAAACAGCACCAGAAGCAACCAACGCCAAGCCGTGCGCAGCATATTCAGCGTGAGGTTAATTTGGTTTCAAGCGTCTCGTCGCGCGTGAATTTGAAGCGAGAGACGACCACGATTTGATCAGCGCGGCGACGCATTTCATCAGAAAATTTACCGAATGGCCCGGCGGCTTTGGCAATGCTCTGAGCACGGCGATCTAATGCCGTGATACCCGAGGGCTCAACCACCTCCGTAGCGAGCACGCGGCCATCGTGATTGATGGTGACGATCATCGTGAGCTCGCCGTAGAGCTTGTTGCCCGCCGCTTCGGGGAAATTTTGTGTGCCACGGTCTTCGATCTTGCGGCGCAAACTGTCGTAGTAGATCGCATAGACTTCTTCGCGCGTGGCAGGGCTGATGTAGCGCTTTTTCGGGCGCGCATTTTGTTCGTTGATGCGTTTTTCAATTTCTGCGAGAAGCTGCAACAACTGCTTGCGCCGCTGCTCTTGCGCTTGAGCCTCTGCATTTTGCGAGCTTACTTTAGGATCTGGCGGCGGCAAGGCGGCAAGCTGTTGCTTGATCGTGGTGAGCATGAGCATTTGCTGCTCTTGCATCGACTCTAATTTTTTCTGCATGTCTTCGTTGGCATCGCCCAAGCTGGTCAGGGAAGACAGGGGCAGCGGCGTGGTCGCGCGACCTGTTTCCAGCTCGCCACCGCCGGCCAGAGAAGCTTGTGCAATGGCTTTGGCCACATCCGGCTTTTCGTTGGATTTGGCATTGACCAAAATCACTTCAAGAGGCGTGTCTTGAAACACCCGGTTGAAGCGCTCGGGATCCACAAAACGCACGGTGAGCAAGCCCGCATGGACGATCAATGAGATCGTCAGCGCGATACCTAAAGTGCTCATGTTGCGCAAGAAATTCATACCACTATATTATCTATAGCAATCGGCTCAGAATCAAGCAGGAATTGCCGGGGGTTTGTCTGCCGGCTCTTCATTGACATCCATCGCCAGATGCACACCGACCGCTGGCTCTTCGTCTTCTTCATCGGATGCCATCGCAGCCGCCGCAGCATCCAAGCGCTCCAACAAGCTGCCGCTGGCTTCAAGCATCAGCACATCCAGCTCGCCGATGCGCACCCTGACTCTCGCGCCACGCGGCATATTGGTCACACCAGCCACATTCAGCACGAGTGGCAACTCTTGCGCACGCACCAAGCCATCTTTCATCACCGTGGCAATCAGCTCTGTGATGCCGCGCTGCTGCACGTAGCGCATTGTCCAGTAGCGCTCCATGCCATTTTGGAAAGCGCTGTAAGCGCCATACGCAGCATCGAAGCCGCTCACGATGCCAAACAGCTCAGCATCTTTGGGCTTGAAAGGTGCCGCCAAAGCGGCCATCGCACCATGCTTGGCGCAGGCAATGAGCTGCCACTGATTGACCAAATCTGTGTAGCGACGCAGTGGAGAGGTGCTCCAAGCGTAGGCTTTCACGCCGATGCCGGCATGCGGCAGCGCCTTCGTGCCCATGCGCACCTTCACACCCGGCGCGAGGCTGGCCTGTGAGCGATAAATGCCTGGCACGCCAAACTGCGCCAGCCACAGCCCCCAAGTGCTGTTGGCCAAGATCATGCATTCAGCCACCATCAGATCCAGCGGCGCGCCGCGCTTGCGCAGCGTGATCTCTACCGACTCATCGCCTTGCGGTGCATCGCCTTGGCTGGCCAGTCTAAAGTTGTAATCTGGCCGATTGAAAGTCTCAGGTTTGCCGCGAATCTGCTCACGCTGCGCTTTCAGCTGATTTGCCAATCGGTATAAAAATGATAGCGAACTATGCAATGAATGTGCTGGGGAAATACTGCTTTCAGTTAAATTTTCAGCATCTGGCAGTGTTCCGAGCAACCAATCTTCAGTGACCAAGCTGTCGAGCTGGTCATGCCGCAAGTTGTGTGCGATGGGCACGCGCTCCAGCCGCGTTTGGCTATCTTGAATCGCCAGCGTCGCTTCATCAATGCGCACATAGAGCGAAAGTGCGGGGCAATTTTGACCTTCGGCCAAGGTGTAGTGCTGCACCACAGCATCAGGCAGCATCGTGAGCTTGTGGCCTGGCATGTAGACAGTGGACATGCGTTCACGCGCCACCTTGTCTAAAGCGCTGCCGGGCTGCATCGCCAGCGCAGGGGCAGCGATATGAATACCAAGTGTGATGATCCCTGTGCCTAAACCTTGTACGCTGAGCGCGTCGTCAATCTCCGTGGTTTGGCTGTCGTCAATCGAGAAAGCTAGGCATGAGGCCAATGGCAAATCGTCTGCAATGTCTGGCGCTTGCAATGCAGGAAAGGCCGTGCCTTTGGGGAAATGCTCAAAAGCAAACCGCTGCCAGTGAAATTCATAAGGCGAACTGATCGCACCCGCATTCATCAACAAATCCAGCGGTGCGGTTTGCGTGCTGCGCGAAGCCTCCACAACGGCTTTGTATTCCGGCGCATTTTTATCGGGTCTGAAGAGGATTTTGTAAAGCTGCTGGCGGATCGGCTCGGGACAATGCTTTGCCGCCAACTCCTGGGCCCAAGCGCTGATCTGCGCAGTGATTTGCTTTTTCTTCTCGATCGCAGCCAGCGCTTGCTGCACCACCTCTGCGCTGGCTTTGCGAAAGCGCCCTTTGCCAGCACGCCGGAAATAATGCGGTGCCTGAAAAAGACACATCAAACTCGCTGCAAGCTCCACCGATGTCGGCTTAGCGCTGAAGTATTCGACAGCTAGCTCTGCAAAACCGAACTCATCTTCACTTGCAAATTCCCAAGCCAGATTCACATCCATCGTTACGGCAAGTTCAGTTGCTTGCAGTAACAATGCGGCAGGCTCTGGCTGCTCAAATTGCAAAAGCACTTGCGCAGATTTGAGCTTGACGCGCTTGCCCGAATCCATCTCGGCTTGCAAGCTGGCATCAGTGAGCGACAACACTCTGGCGGCGAGAAACTTGCCACCTTCTTCAAACAAGACGTACATGCAATTTACTTTTTTTCCAGCTCGGCTGGTACGGAAAACAAGCCGCCGATCTGCGTGCCTGCCACATTGAAATCTACGGAGAAATGACCCGGCTTGACCACCGTGACTGATTTTTCAGCCTGCTCAACGACATATTGCTCAAGCGTTACATCACTGGAGAATTCATAATCTAAATCGAGCAAACTCACAGTGGGCACAAAATCCACCTCAGCATCTTGAAAACTCGAAGCTTCTGAGGCAGCCGCATCTTGACTGGCCACATCGAGCGCCAACAAGGCAGTCATGGCAGAGCTCGTTTGAGCTGTGCTTGCAGCGTCTGCATTTTGGCTGAATTCCAGCATCTCATACAGATCAAACAGATCATGGTATGCCGGCAGTTGCACCAGCTTACGCCCCAGCAAAGGCCCAATCAACCAAGTCACCAGTGTCGCTTGCGAAGGATCCACCCCCAAGGCCCACACAGCACACAGCTCACTCGTTGCTCTGGCGTAGCCATCTAAACCAAGCACATTGCTGTTGGGTTCGTGCCAATATGGTGCCATGCGATTGAACTGCAATCGATAACGTTTGCGCATGGATTCAAATTCATCGCGTTGCGCCAATTGCTCGCAAATCTGCATGTATTGAAGGTAGGCCCAAGCACATGTGGCTGGATCAGCCGCCACGTGCTCCTCCAATAAACGCAAAGCGCCTTCCGGTCGCCCGAGCACGCACAGGCCATTGACAGCGGTACGAAGCTCCAAGAGATGCTCCATGGCATTCTCGCCGCGCTGCGGCAGGATGCGGGTTTGCGACAGCAAATCAATGTTGGCTTGCTCCGGGCTGTAGCTTGGAGGGTCTTTCAAATGAAGCTGCTGCGCAAGCAGCTCCGCCTCGAAAGCTTGCTGCGCTTGCTCGTCATACATCAGTTGCGTGGCATCGTCGTGCGCATCGAGGTGCATCAGCGTGGAGGGCGCTGAGGTGCTGACAGGGGCTGCTGCGGTGTTCAACGCTGACGCATGCGACGAAGCCATCGATTGCGGCGCTTCACGGCGAAGGCGCATTTTGCTCAGCACATGCTTGAAGGCCACAAACACACTGCGATGTTGCGATTGCAACGAAAGCGCGACCAACTCTTCTTCTGTGGGCAATGGCTGTGATGGCTTGTTTTTGGGCTGCGCCCATGGCGGCGTGACTGGCATCTGCTTTGCAGCACCCGGTAAATCGGTGGCGAAATCGGTGGCGAAGTCAGGAGAATCTTCCAAAGAAAAGACCGAGGCATTCATTTGAGAATCAACGGGGAATTCTTTGATGGCGGGTTGCGCGAGCAAGCCAGCGCCTTGCTCTTGCCAATGAAGCCTTTTGCGCCGCTCCAGCCACCACAGTGCGCCCAAGCCCAGCAAGCCCGCTGCGCCTGCATAGACGATAGGGTGATTGAATTGTTCATCGCGAGCTTTGGCCAACTGCTCGCGCAATTGCAGCGCCTGCGCTTGCGCCACCGCTGTCTCGCGAGCGAGCGCATCGGCACGGGCGAGCAAGCGCTTTCGCTCACTTTGCCTGTCTTGCGCGACCTCAGGCGCTAAACTCAAAGTCTCCCAGAGCTCGCGCGCTTTTTCTCGCGCCATGCCGCCCGACGACTCGGGTATCAGCTCCACGCTGGTGCGCAATACAGGTTGTGTCGCTTGATCAAAAGCCAAGGGATCTTGAAGAATCAAGCGCGCCCGAGAAACGCTAGGCTTTGCAGCAGCACGGGTGACGGGAGCAGCCATGAATTGCGTCGTTTCACCAAGCAGGCAGCATGCGGGCAAAGCCACTGGGAGCGCGTTGTTCGTCGTCAAAGCTGACGATCTCATAGGCCTGAGGGCGAGATAGCAATTCGCGCAAGAGCAAATTATTCATCGCATGCCCTGAGCGGAAAGCGCTGTAAGCTGCCAAAAGCGGCTTACCCAAGCAATACAAATCACCCATCGCATCCAAGATTTTGTGCTTGACGAACTCGTCGTCGTAGCGCAGCCCGCCACTGTTGAGCACCTTGTAATCGTCCATCACAATCGCATTGTCTAGCCCGCCACCTAACCCCAAGCCTTTGGCGCGAAGTGTTTCTACATCTTTGGTGAAGCCAAAAGTACGCGCACGCGCGATATCCCGGGCGTAATTGCCGTTGGACAAATCAAACTCTACAGCCTGCCCTGTGGCATCGACCGCCGGATGCCCAAACTCGATTTCAAAGCTTAGTTTGAAGCCTTCAAAGGGCGAGAGACGCGCCCATTTCAATTGCTCGCCTTCGCCCTGGCGCACCTCGACTTCTTGCAAGACACGCACGAAGCGCTTGGGCGAGTGTTGCGTAATCACGCCTGCACTTTGCAGCAAAAAAACAAACGAGGAAGAAGAGCCATCCAAAATCGGCACTTCCTCTGCGGTGATGTCGACATAAAGATTGTCAATGCCCAGCCCCGAACATGCCGAGAGCAAATGCTCAATCGTTTGCACGCGAACCAGCGGCTGACCGGGCGCGCTGATGCTGGTGGCCATGCGCGTATCCGTCACAGATACGCTGCTCACAGGAATATCCACAGGCTCGGCCAAATCTACCCGGCGAAACACAATACCGGTATCAGCCGCCGCAGGCCGAAGGCAAAGCTCTACCCTCTGACCGCCATGGACACCCACGCCAGTGGCTTTCACCAGAGATTTGATGGTTCTTTGTAACAACACGGTTCAATTTTAGTAGACAAAAAGCATTAAGGCGCGGAGAGTTGCCCCTCCGCGCCTTTCATAATACCTATCGCAAATCAATCAGCTTGCTTACGCAGAAAGGCTGGGATTTCCAGATCGTCCATGCCGCCTGCCGACAGCGCATCCACTTTGGCTGTTGCTTGCGTGCGATTGGTGCGCCACACACTGGGGATATCCACACTGCCGTAGCCGCTGGCTTGACCAATGCCCATGCCGGCAGCTGCAACAGGGCTTTGCCCCACAACGTGATTGACTGTAGGGATCATAGGCGCGCCGAATGCATCGTCTGTGCCCGTGCGCACAACTTGCATTGGCGGCGCATTGCGGCGCGAACCCTGACGCGACAGACCCGTCGCCACGACCGTCACGCGGATGTTGTCACCCAAGTTATCGTCATAGGCGGTGCCGTAGATCACATGCGCATCAGGCGAAGCATAGGCACGGATCGTGTTCATCGCCAGCTTGGATTCGGAAAGTTTCAGAGAGCCCTTCGCTGCGGTGATCAGCACCAACACACCTTTGGCACCTGAGAGATCAATGCCCTCCAGCAGCGGGCAAGCCACCGCTTGCTCAGCAGCGATACGAGCACGATCTGGACCACTGGCCGCTGCCGTGCCCATCATGGCTTTGCCGGGCTCGCCCATCACAGTGCGCACATCTTCAAAGTCAACGTTCACATGGCCGGGGACATTGATGATCTCCGCAATACCGCCAACGGCATTTTTGAGCACATCATTGGCATGCGCAAAGGCTTCATCTTGCGTGACATCGTCGCCGAGCACTTCCAGCAATTTTTCGTTGAGCACCACGATCAACGAATCCACATTGGCCTCCAACTCAGCCAAGCCGCTGTCTGCGTTGCTCATGCGGCGAGCGCCCTCAAATTCAAAGGGCTTGGTGACCACGCCGACAGTCAGAATGCCCATCTCGCGTGCGACACGAGCAATCACCGGCGCTGCGCCCGTGCCTGTGCCGCCGCCCATGCCTGCTGTGATGAAGAGCATGTGTGCGCCATCAATCGCAGCGCGAATCTCATCTTCAGCGCTGTGCGCACTGTCGCGGCCTTTATCGGGTTTGCTGCCAGCGCCCAACCCGGATGTACCGAGCTGAATGGTTTTGTGCGCAGCGCTGCGAGAGAGTGCTTGTGCATCGGTGTTGGCCGTGACGAATTCCACGCCTTGCACGTTGCATGCAATCATATGCTCCACGGCATTACCGCCGCCGCCACCAACGCCGATCACCTTGATCTGCGTGCCTTGGTTGAATTCTTCAACTTCGATCATTTCAATGCCCATTTTCGTTCTCCTTCAATGTGGTTGTTTCAATCATGGTGAGGTTCATATGCTGTTTGCGTCGATGGCCGGGTAGGCGTGGCGGGCCAGCACTCAAGGTAAAAAGTCTTTTAAGCATGGTTAAAAATTCCCCACAACGAAATCTTTGAATCTGGAAAAAGCGGTTTGCACAGAACCATTTTTTTGCGCAACTTTGTAGCCACGAATCCGAGCCATGCGAGCTTCTTCGAGCAGCCCCATCACTGTGGCAGCGCGTGGCTGAGAGACCATATCGGCCAGCGATGCGCGATATTGCGGCAGACCACGACGTACCGGCTTCAAGAAAATATCTTCGCCCAACTCCACCATGCCCGGCATCACCGCGCTGCCACCGGTGATCACAATGCCAGACGACAAAACTTCCTCATAGCCCGATTCACGGATCACTTGCAACACCAGCTGATAAATCTCTTCCACACGCGGCTCAATCACGCCGGCAAGCGCCTGCTTGCCCAACATGCGTGGCCCACGATCACCCAAACCAGGTACTTCCACTTGCGCTTGTGGATCAGCCATCAGCTGCTTGGCATACCCGCTCTCCACCTTGATCTCTTCTGCATCCTTGGTGGGTGTGCGCAAGGCCATCGCAATATCGCTGGTGATCAAATCACCTGCAATCGGAATCACGGCGGTATGGCGAATCGCGCCGCCAGTAAAAATTGCTACATCGGTCGTGCCGGCACCAATATCGACCATCGCCACGCCCAAGTCTTTCTCATCATCAGTGAGTACGGCTTTGCTCGAAGCATGGGGATTGAGCATGAGTTGCTCCACTTCCAAGCCGCAACGGCGCACACATTTGATGATGTTTTCCGCAGCACTTTGTGCGCCTGTGACCAAGTGAATTTTGGCTTCCAAGCGAATACCGCTCATGCCAATCGGCTCGCGCACATCTTGCCCATCAATCACAAATTCTTGCGGCTCTACCAAGAGCAAACGCTGATCCGTGGAGATGTTAATCGCCTTGGCCGTCTCCACCACACGCGCCACATCAGCCGCAGACACCTCGCGGTCTTTCACAGCCACCATGCCGCTCGAATTGATGCCGCGAATATGGCTGCCTGTGATGCCGGTGTACACGCGGCTGATCTTGCAATCGGCCATCAGCTCAGCTTCTTTGAGTGCTTGTTGAATGCTTTGCACTGTGGCATCAATATTCACCACCACGCCGCGCTTCAAGCCGTTGCCTGGCGCGATACCCAAGCCAGCCAATTTCAGCTCACCGCCAGCCAACACCTCAGCCACCACCACCATCACTTTGGATGTGCCGATATCCAGGCCAACGACGAGATCTTTGTATTCTTTTGCCATTGCGATCTTTGCCTCTTATTTTTTCTCTGCCGGTGCATTCACCAGCGTGGAGACACCGCGCAAACGGATGGCATAACCTTCTCCGTTTCGTAAATCCACAGACTCAACCTGCTCCAAGCTGGAGCGCTGATAAGAGGTCAAAACCTGTTTGTGCGTTGCCAAAAACTTTTGCAAGCGAGCGAACACCTCTTGTTCGCTGCCACGCCCCATTTCAATCACCGAGCCGCTGTCGAGCTGCATGCGCCAGCCGCCACGTGCGCTGAGTTCCAGCTGCTCAATCACCGCGTCGAAGGGGCGCATCAATTTGGAGAGCTGGCCGTACATGGCGAGCACTGCAGCTGATTGCCCCTCTGCACCCACCAAGCGCGGCAGCTCCTGTGTTTCCGCATCGCCTGCATTGGCTTCAAACACTTCACCAAAACTATTGACCATCCGTGATTCGCTGTCGACTCCCCAAAAGCCCGTGCTGAGATGCTCTTGCAAGGTCACACGCAGGCGATTCGGAAACTCACGGCGCACCGTGGCGCGTCGCACCCATGGCACAGACTCAAACACGCCGCGCGCTTGCACCAAATCCAAGGTGAAGAAGTTACCACTGATGCGTCCGCCCACATTCGCCTTCAGTGTCAGATCGTTGTGATGCGCGGTATCGCCTTCCACCACAATGCGCGAGATGGCAAACATCGGCTGCGCCAACGCCCAACGCACTGCCATGCCAAGCGCGACCACGCAAGCCGCCGCACCCAAAGTCAGGGCAGCACTATTCATCAGGCGCACGTCCATAGGCAAGCCTGGCGTTGCGTCACCGCGAAGCGTCGGCATGCGTGCAGCCATGTTCATGCGCGAGCCCCATCCAGCGTGGCAGATGCAAGCACATCTTCACACAATTGCTCGTAGCTGATGCCTGCAGCGCGAGCCGACATCGGCACAAGAGAATGACCTGTCATGCCCGGAGACGTGTTGATCTCCAGCAAATAGGGCTGGCGCGTACGACCATCAATCATCACATCCACACGAGACCAACCCCGGCAGCCGAGTGTGCGGTAGGCTTGAAGAGCGATCTTCTGAATCGCCTCCTCCTCGCCCGCAGGCAAGCCACAGGGCACAATGTATTTCGTCTCGTTGCCAAAATACTTGTTGTGATAATCGTAGTTGCCATCGGGCGCGACAATACGAATCAGAGGCAAAGCGCGGGCATTCAGACCCGTGCCCATGATCGGGCAGGTCACCTCATCACCTGAAATAAATTGCTCGCAAAGCACAAGATCGTCGTGTTTGGCTGCAAGCAGATAGGCTGCATCACATTGCCCTGCTTCGGTCACTTTGGCCAACCCAATGGTCGAGCCTTCTCGCGCAGGTTTCACAATCATGGGCTGGCCTGGCGCTGCCAAGGCTGCTAATGCAGCGCGGGTCTCTTGGCCGCTGCGCACCATGCACCAATCTGGCGTGGGCAATCCTTCAAAGCGCCAAATGCGCTTGGTCATCACCTTATCAATCGCGACACTGGAGGCCATCACGCCCGAGCCGGTGTATGGGATTCCAAGCAGCTCGAGCGCACCCTGCACTGTCCCGTCTTCGCCCTGTCGACCATGCAAGGCTATGAAGCAACGATCAAAGCCTGCTTTTTGAAGCTCAGAAAGATCACGCTCGGCGGGATCAAAGGCGTGTGCATCCATTCCGCGCGAGGTCAAAGCCTCCAACACGCCGCATCCGGACATGAGGGAGACCTCCCTCTCAGCGGAGGAGCCTCCAAACAACACTGCGATTTTTCCGTATTTGCTCATCTTTTTAAAGTGCCATTGCAGGTGATTATTACGCAATTTGCTCCTAATTTAGTAGCAAATTGCATTTTGCGTCTTATTTTTGTGGTGTTTTTGCTATTCATTGCATAGCAACTATTTTGTTGGGTACTGCGCCAATCGTGCCCGCACCCATGCAAATGACCACATCACCGTCTCGTGCGGCGTCGATCACGGCCTGCGGCATGGCTTCAATCGCATCCACAAACACAGGCTCCACCTTGCCCGCCACACGCAGTGCCCGCGCTAAAGCTCGCCCATCGGCTGCCACGATTGGCGCTTCGCCAGCGGCATACACCTCGCTAAGAAGCACCAAATCTGCATCGCCCAACACTTTGACAAAATCCTCAAAGCAATCACGTGTGCGGCTGTAGCGATGCGGCTGAAAGGCAAGCAAAACGCGCCGGCCTTGAAATGCGCCACGCGCCGCCGCCAAAGTAGCGGCCATTTCAACCGGATGATGGCCGTAATCATCTATCACGTGGAAGCTGCCGCCCCCGTTTTCAGGTTTCACTGGCACATCCCCATAGCTCTGAAAACGCCGCCCCACGCCTTTGAATTCAGCCAGTGCTTTTTGAATGGCGGCATCGGGCACATCAAGCTCCGTGGCGATCGCAATCGCGGCTAGCGCATTGCGCACATTGTGCTCACCAGGAAGATTCAAAGTGATGGCCATATCGGGTAAGGTCACGCCGTTGCGCCGCTGCACAGTGAAATGCATTTGCCCATGCGCGGGTTGCACAGAGATGGCACGAACCTGCGCGCCTTCATTCAAACCATAAGTCGTGATGGGGCGCGCCACTTGGCTCAAGATGCTTTGCACACCGGGATCGTCGACACAAAGCACTGCAGCGCCATAAAAGGGCATGCGATGCAAAAAGTCGACGAATGCAGCCTTGAGCTTGTCCAAGCTCTGACCATATGTGTCCATGTGATCAGCATCAATATTCGTGATGGTGGCCATGACAGGCAGGAGATTTAAAAACGAGGCATCCGATTCATCTGCCTCTACCACGATGAACTGCCCAGAGCCTAGCTTGGCATTCGCACCTGCGCTGTTTAATCGCCCGCCGATCACAAACGTGGGATCAAGGCCGGCTTCAGCCAACACGCTGGCCACGAGAGAAGTCGTCGTTGTTTTGCCATGCGTCCCCGCAATTGCAATGCCCTGCTTCATGCGCATCAGCTCGGCCAGCATGACAGCACGCGGCACGATGGGAATGCGTTTTTCGCGGGCAGCGATCACTTCTGGGTTGTCTTCTTTCACGGCGGTTGAAGTGACAATGCAATCTGCGTCTGCGATGTTCGCAGTGGCATGCCCAACTGAGGTATGAATACCCAAAGACTTCAAGCGCTGGAGCACCGCACCATCGCTCAAATCAGAGCCTGAGATTTTGTAACCGAGATTTTGCAAGACTTCAGCAATGCCGCTCATACCCGCGCCGCCGATACCGACAAAATGAATGGTTCTAATGGCATGTTTCATATTATTTTTTTCCTAAAACTTCACAGGCTTGTACTACCTTCTCCGTGGCATCGATTTTTCGCAAGGAATAGGCGTTTTCCCGGCATAGAATATGCGCAGCATGCTCACTTTTTGATAGTAATTTCACCACACGATCGACAGTGAGCTCCGGCTGTGGAACCAGCGTTGCCGCACGCTGATCGCTCAAAAATTTGGCATTCGTGGTTTGGTGGTCGTCCACGGCAAAAGGAAAAGGCACGAACACTGCGGCTGCGCCCACGGCGGCAATCTCACTGACAGTAGACGCACCAGCGCGGCAAATCACCAAATCCGCCTCTGCGAATGCTTTGGCGGTATCGACAATGAAAGGCGTGAGTACGGCATCGACACCTGCTGCGGCATAGTTGGCGCGCAAAGCTTCGATTTGCTTTTCGCCACCCTGATGCACCACATGCGGGCGGTCCGCTTCAGGGATTCGCGCCAATGCCTGTGGAATCACCTCGTTCAAAGCTTTTGCACCGAGGCTCCCACCCACAACAAGCAGCTTCATCCGACCAGATCGATGGGCATATCGTTCGTTTGGCGGCGCAAATTCTAAAAATTCTTTGCGCAGCGGATTGCCAATCCATTCACCTTTTTTAAACACGCCGGGAAAAGTCGTGAACACGCGATCAGCCACTTCAGCGAGCACCTTGTTGGCCATACCAGCCACCGAATTTTGCTCATGCAAGATCAAAGGCTTTCCGAGCAAAACGGCCATCATGCCCGCTGGAAATGTGATGTAGCCACCCAATCCCACCACCACATCTGGCTTCACACGCCGAATCACGCCAATACTTTGCCAAAACGCTTTGAGCAAACGCAAAGGAAGCAATGCCAACGTGACCAAGCCCTTGCCGCGCACCCCCGAAAAATCAATTTGCTCGAAAGCAAATCCGCGCGGCGGCACGAGGCGCGATTCCATGCTGCCCGGCCCACCAAGCCAATGCACTTGCCAGCCCTTCTCACGCAAAGCCTCTGCCACGGCCAAGCCTGGGAAGATGTGCCCGCCTGTGCCGCCGGCCATAACGAGTGCGGTCTTCATGTGCGGCCTCCGCGCATCATCTCTTTGTTCTCGTAGTCGATACGCAAGACGACGGCTAGCGCAACGAGATTCATCAAAATCGCCGATCCGCCATAGCTCATCAGGGGCAAGGTCAAGCCCTTCGTTGGAAGTGCGCCAAGATTCACACCCATATTGATGAAGGCTTGAAACCCAATCCAAATGCCCACGCCCTGCGCCACCAGACCTGCAAAAACACGATCCAGCGCAATCGCTTGCCGACCAATGTGCATGATGCGGCGTGTGATCCAGAAGAAAATGCCAATGATGGCCAGCACGCCAATCAAGCCAAATTCTTCGCCAATCACCGCAAGCAGGAAATCGGTGTGCGCCTCAGGCAACCAATGTAATTTTTCTACACTGCCGCCCAATCCCACACCGAAAATCTCGCCGCGCCCAATCGCAATCAATGCATGCGAGAGCTGATAGCCCTTGCCAAGCGCATGCTTTTCATCCCAAGGATTGAGATACGCAAAAATCCGCTCGCGTCTCCAATCCGAGAGCCAAATCATCATGGCAAAAGCCAAGACGATCACCGTAGCGATCAAGAAAAACATGCGCGCGTTCACGCCGCCAAGAAACAGAATTCCCATGGCAATCACGGCAATCACCATGAATGCGCCCATGTCTGGCTCGGCCAAAAGCAGCAGCCCCACCACACCGATGGCCACCGCCATCGGCAGCACAGCGCGGAAGAAACGCTCTTTGACATCCATCTTGCGCACCATGTAATCAGCCGCATACAAAAGCACCGCAAATTTTGCCAACTCTGAAGGTTGGAAATTCATGATGCCCAACGATATCCATCGGCGTGCGCCATTGATCACTTTGCCAATGCCAGGAATCAACACCGCAATCAGCAGCAACAAAGCAGCCACAAACAACCAAGGTGCAACTTTTTCCCAAGTTTTCACAGGAATCTGAAACGCCAACAAACCCACACTCACGGCTATCAGCAAGGAAAACATATGCCGCATTAAGAAATGCGTGTGCGTGTATTTTGCAAAGCGTGGGTTATCGGGCAGAGCTATCGAGGCGGAGTACACCATGATCAAGCCCCAGATCAACAAGGTGATAATTGCCCAAAGCAAGGGCTTGTCAACGCCCATCACACTGGCCACTGGGCGCGCTGCGCTTGCGCTCCCACCGTAACTCGTGCGCACAGGCAACACATCAGCGGCTGCGCCGCCCATGCCGCGCAGCCTTTGAGCAAGGCGCGAGAGCAAAGATGTGGCAGCCGCTTCGCTCATGCGCCCCCCGCCATGGGCACGCCGGCCTCATCCGCAAGCTGTTTCACTGCAGCCACGAAAACTTCTGCGCGGTGCTTGTAATCCTTGAACATATCAAAGCTAGCGCATGCCGGCGAGAGCAACACGGCATCGCCTGCAAGCGCTAGCTCAGCTGCTTGTCTTACAGCTTCTTCCATGCTGGCTGCTGGGAGCATTCGCACACCCGTGCCTGACAAGGCTTGCGCAATCACCGGCGCATCGCGACCTATCAAAATCACAGATCGTGCGTAAAGCGAGACGGGTTGCGCGAGCGGTGAAAAGTCTTGCCCCTTGCCTTCGCCTCCAAGAATGACCACGATCTTACGCTCTGCTCCCAAACCAACCAATGCAGCCACTGTCGCGCCGACATTCGTGCCTTTGCTGTCGTCAAAATACGCCACGCTTTCGATGATCGCGACCGATTCCACGCGATGCGGCTCACCACGGTATTCGCGCAGACCATAGAGTATGTTTGACAAGCTGCAACCCGCCGCGCTTGCTAAGGCTAACGCAGCCAAAGCGTTCATCGCATTGTGGCGGCCGCGAATGCGCAAAGCATCTGCAGGCATCAAGCGCTGGAGATGGATTTCTATTTCGTCGCCTTTGCGACGCTTCTGCGTTTCATCGGCTTCCAGCGCACGCACCAGCCACGTCATGCCGCCCACGGACTCTATCCCGTAATCTCCCGGATGCTGTGGTAAATCTGAGCCAAAGCTGATGTCTGTGCGCTGCGCTTTGCCTTTGATCCATGGCGGGCGCATCGCCACAACAGCTGCGTCATCGCGATTGAGAAGCATGGGCGGCGCATCCATGGTGTGTGCGCCAAATACACGTGCCTTGGCTGCGCCATAAGCCGTCATATTGCCGTGCCAATCCAAGTGATCTTGTGTGAGATTGAGCACCACGCCCATGGTGGGCATGAAGCCTGTCACGCCATCAAGCTGAAAGCTTGACAATTCCAGCACCCACACCTGCGGCAGAGTTTGTGCCTCGATATGCTGCGCAAGCGTATCAAGCAATGTGGGGCCAATGTTGCCAGCCACAGCAACGGTTTTTCCTGCACGCTCCACCAGTTGCCCAGTCAGCGCCGTCACGGTGGTTTTGCCGTTTGTGCCGGTGATCGCCAATACCTTAGGCTCATAAGGCGGTGCAATGCGTGCAACAGATTCCATTGCAGGATCTGTTGCAGATGCCACCGTGGATTGATTTTTGAGACTTTGCAATCCCATCCAGAATAAGTCTAATTCACCCCACACCGGCATGCCCACTGCGCGGGCTGCTTCCAATACAGGAGCGATGACCTGAGGCGATAAACCGGGGCTGCGGCAAACAACGCGAATGCTCGTACCTTGCAGCAGTTGCGCAGAGAAGATCTGCACGGCTTGGAACTGCGCCTGCGGGCATTCGCTTCGCAGCTGAGCAAGGCAAGGCGGCTGTTCGCGCGTATCCACCACCTGCACCTGAGCGCCGTGCAGAACACACCAGCGCGCCATGGCCAAGCCTGAGCTGCCTAAGCCCAATATCAAAACGGAGGTGTCTTTGAGTTGCACAGTCATGGTCTTAGCGCAGCTTCAGTGTGGACACGCCAACGAGACACAGCAGCATCGTGATGATCCAAAAGCGCACCACAACCTGCGTCTCTTTCCAGCCAGATTTTTCAAAATGATGATGCAACGGTGCCATCTTGAACAGGCGCTTGCCTTCACCATACTTTTTCTTGGTGTATTTAAAGTATGTGACTTGCAGCATCACTGACAAAGCCTCCACCACAAAGATACCGCCCATGATGGCCAGCACAATCTCCTGTCGCACGATCACAGCAATCGTGCCCAAAGCTGCGCCCAACGCAAGCGCACCCACATCCCCCATGAACACTTGCGCCGGATGGGTGTTGAACCACAAAAATGCAAGGCCTGCGCCCGCCATCGCAGAGCAAAAAATCAACAACTCGCCAGCGCCGGGAATATGCGGCAAAAACAAATATTTTGCAAACACCGAGCTGCCGGTCACATATGCGAACACACCCAGCGCTGAGCCCACCATCACGACAGGCATGATGGCCAAGCCATCAAGGCCATCGGTGAGATTGACGGCGTTGCTCGATCCCACAATCACCAGATACGTCAAAATCACAAAGCCAAACACACCGAGCGGGTAGCTGATTTCTTTGAAGAAGGGCACTTGTAAACCAGCCTTTGGCGGCAAGTTCACATCAAAACCCGATTGCACCCAAGAGACGAACAGTTGCAATACGCGTGTGTTGTTGCTCTCAGAAATGCTGAACACCAAATACAGTGCTGCCAACAGCCCAACCACGGATTGCCAGAAATACTTTTCACGGCTTCGCATGCCCTCAGGATCTTTGTTGACCACTTTACGCCAATCATCGACCCAGCCAATCGCACCGAATCCCACAGTCACAATCATCACGATCCAAACAAAGCGATTGGTCCAATCAAACCAAAGTAAGGTAGAGATTGCAATCGAAAGCAAGATCAACACACCACCCATGGTGGGTGTGCCACTTTTGGCCAAGTGCGACTCCATGCCGTAGCCGCGAATGGGTTGACCGATTTTGAGCGAGGCCAAATAGCGAATCACCCAAGGCCCAGCAAACAAGCCAATCAGCAGTGCCGTCATCGCGGCCATCACAGCGCGAAAAGTCAGGTACTGAAAGACACGGAAAAAACCGAATTCAGGGGAAAGGCCTTGTAGCCATCCAGCAAGACTAAGCAACATGCGCCGTCTCCTCGTTGTGTTCAATCAGCATGTGCTGTCTCCTGGTTGCTGTGTGTATCGTTGTCTGAAGGGCGTGATGCAGCTTCGATGGCTTGCACCACACGCTCCATTTTCATGAAACGCGAGCCCTTGACGAGCACACTGCGGTATTGTGGTAAATCTGCTAGCACTGCTTTCACCAAGGATTCCATGCCACCAAAATGCCGCGCACCGGGAAACACGGCTGCACCGTAGCGCATCAATTCGCCCATGCAGAGCAAGCTCTCAATGCCGCACTCCGCTGCGTATTCGCCGATCTCGGCATGAAACTCTGGCCCTTGATCCCCCACTTCGCCCATATCGCCAAGGATGAGCAGATGTGGCGCCGGGAGCTCGGTCAAAATATCAATCGCAGCACGCACAGAATCTGGGTTGGCGTTGTACGTGTCATCAATCACGTTGTATGTTTTGCCGCCCAAACTGATGCGCAGAGCGCGTGAGCGACCTTTCACAGCCTCGAAGGCTTGCAGGCCTTCGATGATGGTGGCAAGCGGCACGCCTGCGCCCAAAGCTGCGGCACTCGCGGCCAAAGCATTCTTTACGTTGTGCCGACCAGCAATTCGCAACTCGCAACTCGCTGAGCCCAGTGGTGTGGCCAATCGCACGCGCCATGCGGCCTCCAACCATTCGGCTTGCCCCGTGACCTCAGCGGGAATCGCCCCGTTTGAAAAGCAAATCTGTTCACGCTGACCCGCCAAGCCGCGCCAGAGCGTGGTGTATGCATCGTCAGAGGGAAACACCGCGATACCATCGGATGGCAAAACGCTTATTACACTGCCGTTTTCCTCAGCCACAGCCTCAACCGTGTGCATAAACTCTTGATGCTCTCGCTGCGCGTTGTTCACCAAGGCCACTGTAGGCTGGGTGAGCCCAGACAGATAAGCGATCTCGCCAGGATGATTCATTCCCAGCTCCATCACAGCGATTTGATGGTGCGAGCGCAGGCGCAGCAGCGTGAGCGGCACGCCGATGTCATTGTTTAAATTGCCTTGCGTGGCCAAACTGTGCTCCGGGCTGAAGGCTTTCAAAATACTGGCAATCATCTGCGTGACGGTGGTCTTGCCATTGCTTCCCGTCACAGCAATCAAAGGCAGATCAAACTGCGCGCGCCATGCAGCGGCGAGCTCACCCAATGCACGCTTGGTATCAGCCACGATCAAGCCAGGCATGCCCGCTTCTTGCAAGCCATGCTCAGCAACAGCTGCTGCCGCACCCGCGTAGCGTGCTTGCGGCAAGAAATCATGCGCATCAAAACGCTCGCCACGCAAAGCGACAAACAAATCTCCAAAAGCCAGTGTGCGAGTATCGGTGTGCACACGACAGATCGGTGTTTGCTCATTGCCCACCAAGGTACAAGCCATTTGGCGGCTTGTTAGGAAATCAGCCGCTTGGCGCAGGCTCATCATGGTCGTGGTCTCTGTCATGCAAGGTCTCCTCGTGTGCGCGTGGTCAAAGCGGCGCGCGCTTCTTGTGCATCTGAAAACGGATGCTTGATGCCCGCGATCTCTTGGGTCTCTTCATGCCCTTTGCCAGCGATCAGAATCACATCATCACTCTGGGCATGCTGCACTGCCCAGCGAATGGCTTGCTTGCGATTCAATTCCTGATGAACATGAGTACTTTGCGCAAAACCGGCCATCACTTGATTTGCAATCGTCAGTGGCGCTTCGTAGCGCGGGTTATCGCTGGTCAAAATGATTTGGTCAGCCCTCTCTTGTGCGGCTTGCGCCATCAAGGGGCGCTTCAGCGGATCACGATTACCGCCGCAACCAAACACACACCAGAGCTTGCCGCCGCGCGCCTGAGCTGTCGCGCGCAACGCCGCCAGTGCTTTGGCCAGCGCATCTGGCGTATGCGCATAGTCCACCACCATCAATGGTTGCTGTGCTTGCGCAATCAACTCCATGCGCCCCGGCACAGCCGTGCAGTGCGATACCGATTGGCATGCGGCCTTCAGATCGATGCCCAGCGCGAGCAATGCCCCGATCACGCTGAGCATATTCGCCGCATTGAAATCACCCACCACAGGGCAGCTTATGCTTTGTTTTTGCCCTGCATGCAATACATCAAAGCGCATGCCGCTGGCTTGATACTCGGGCTGGCTGCCCAAGAGCGTGGCATCCGTGCGCATCTGCGAGGTGCTGATCACGGCCAAGCCACGTGCTTTGCAATGCGCGACCAATTCGTCGGCCTTTGCATCATCCAAATTAATCACCGCCGTTTGCAAACCGGGCATATCAAACAATGCGCGTTTGGCCAGCCAATAGGCCTCCATGCTGCCGTGGTAATCCAGATGGTCTTGCGTAAAATTGGTGAACACCGCAACTTTCACTTGCACACCCGCCATGCGGTGCTCTGCAATGCCAATGCTGGAAGCCTCCATCGCGCAAGCGCTTGCGCCCGCATCGCGCAGGTGCGCGAGCTCGGCTTGCAGCATCACTGGATCAGGCGTCGTGAGGCCGGTCGAGACCATGTTTCCAGGTGATCCTATGCCTAAAGTACCAATCAGCCCGCAAGAATACTGTGAAGTATGCTCATTTTTTCGTAGCAGGTTGATGGCTTGCGCAATCCACCATGCACTCGATGTTTTGCCATTCGTGCCCGTTACGGCCATCACATCCAGCGATTGACTGGGTTGTTCGTAGTAAGCAGCGGCAATCAACCCACTGGCTGCTTTGAGGCCACTGACCTGCGCGATGCGCACATCTTCAAAGCCATAGCGTTGCACGCCCTCAGATTCCACCAAGCAGCACGATGCGCCAGCCTGCAAGCTAGCGGCCACATACTGGCGGCCATCGGTCGCCGTGCCCGGCCAAGCAATGAACGCATCGCCCGGCTTGATGCGGCGGCTATCGGTGTGCAGCATGCCCACACCCACATGGGCTTTGAGCCACTGCGCCGTTTGATGGATCGTTTCGAGCCGCATCATCAGAACGACTCCTCTTCCGCTGCAATCACGATTTGTGGCTTGATCGCCATATCAGGTTGCACACCCAGCATACGCAAGGATTGCGCCACTGTCTCAGAGAACACTGGCGCCGCCACATCGCCGCCATAAAACTTCCCATTGCTCGGCTCATCCACCATCACGGCAACCACAATGCGCGGGTTGTCAATTGGCGCCAGGCCAACGAACCATGCACGGTATTTTTTGTCCGAGTAGCCTTTGCCTTCTTGCTTGCGAGCAGTGCCCGTCTTGCCGCCCACGGAATAACCAATGGTCTGCGCTTGTGGCGCGGTGCCCCCTTGCGCCGTAGCCATTTGCAGCATTTTGCGAACGGCTTGCGCATTCTTCTCGCTCATGATGCGCACGCCACCGATAGCGCCATCTGCTTTCGTGAGCGTCACAGGAATCAACTCGCCATCGCGGGCAAACACACTGTAGGCGCGCGCGAGTTGAAACAGCGATGCAGACAAACCGTAGCCGTAGCTCATTGTGGCCTGCTCAATCGGGCGCCATGTTTTGTAGGCGCGCAGCTTGCCACTCACCACCCCGGGGAAAGGCAACTGCGGCTTTTGGCCAAAGCCCGCCGAGGAGTAGAACTCCCACATCTCGCGAGGCTCAGCGCGCATCGCCATCTTGACTGTGCCCACGTTGCTCGATTTCTGAATGATTTCGTTGACGGTGAGCACGCCATGCGGATGCGCATCGGTGATGGTTGCACCGGCAATCGTGATCTTGCCAGGCGCGGTTTGGATTTGCGTATCGGGCGTCACCCATTTTTTCTCCAGCGCCATCGCTGCAATGAAAGGTTTCATGGTCGAGCCTGGCTCAAAGG
>JANNED010000230.1:0-31177 GCA_031388245.1 Variovorax sp. | reverse complement strand
TGCGCAAAAGAAAATGCGCTTTTCTGCCGGCAAAGGCGCTCGCGCCGGCAGCAACGAGGCCAAGCCGGTGCGGCTGCACGGCACCCTGCAAATTCGCGCGCAACTGCTGTGCACTTTGCCCATTCTTTTCGGCTTTGCGCTTCCTGTGCTGATGATGCTCAGACCTTTGCTGGTGAGCGCTGGCAGCGACGCGCCCATTCGCTGGGCTGCTTTTGGCTTTTGGGCTTTCAACAGCTTCAAACTCGCTGGCATCGCAGCGCTGCTGGCCACCGCACTGGCACTCATGCTCGCCTTTGCGCAGCGGTGCGCCCGCGATGCAAATACCAATCGCTTTATGCATGGCATCACACACATCGTTGGCATGGGTTATGCCGTGCCGGGCGCCGTGATTGTGGTGGGCTTGCTGTTGCCTGTGGGCTTGTTGCAAGCTTGGCAGCCTCAATGGAGCCTCGGTGCGCTCGTCACCACCACTGTGCTCGGCGTGATTTGGGCCTATCTTGTGCGCTTCACCGCTGTGGCACTGCAAAGCATCCAAAGTGGCTACACGCGCATCGCGCAAAGCCTAGATGACAGCGCCCGCATGCTGGGCAGCTCCAGCGCAAATTTGCTGCTGCGCGTGCATGCGCCCTTGCTCTCACGTAGCACAGCGGTGGCACTGCTTTTGGTGTTTGTCGATGTGATGAAAGAGTTGCCAGCCACGCTTGTGCTGCGACCGTTTAACCACGATACGCTCGCTGTGGTGGCCTATCAGCTTGCCAAAGACGAGCGCTTGGCAGAAGCTGCCCTGCCCTCGTTGGCTCTGGTGCTCGTGGGCTTGATCCCGGTCATGCTGCTGAGCCGTTCGCTGCGCAGCCGATAGACATGAAGATTATTTGCGCACAAAGCGCACTACTGTTTCTACAATTTGCTCGCGGCGCTGAGCAGCAACCGCTTTGTCGCGCAAATCCAATTTAAAAATAGTGCCGAAGGTGAAGCGGTTGGCCACATTGAAGAAGCTTAATGCCGAGATGGTCGCGTGGATATCGATCGCCGCAATGCCTTTGCGGAAAATGCCTTGCGCCACACCGCGCTGGTAAAGCTCTTTGATAGACTTGAGAGCAGGCACATTCAAACTTTGAATGCTTTTGCTTTGCGCCAAAAATTGGGCGCGATTGATGTTTTCGCCCATCACGATGCGGATGTAATCCTCGTTGCCTGCATGGTGGTCAAAAGTGAATTCGACCAAGCGGCGCAAGGCCGCTTCAGGCGCGAGATCATCCAATCGCAGATCAGCTTCAATCGCGCGCACCCGGCGATAGGCCTCTTCCAGCACAGCCACATACAAGCCCTCTTTGTTTTGAAAATAATAGTAAATCATGCGCTTGCTGGTGCGCGTGCGCTCGGCAATTTCATCGATCCGCGCACCGGCCAAGCCTTTCTGCGCAAACTCTTGCGTGGCCACTTGCAAAATCTCTGCCATGGTGCGGGCGGGATCGTTGGTGCGGCTGGGGGTCTGATGGGAGCTTTTGGTGCTCGTTGTTGGCTTGGTCTGCGCCAGTGCTTGCTTTGGGGCAGCGCTTGGCTTGAGATGGCTGGCTTTTTGTACCAATTGGTTCATGTGAACAGTATAGCTTTATGCGGTGTTGTGCGCCTTACTCTTGCGGCTGTGCAAGGCGCTGCAGCGCGGCATAAAACTCTTCGGAGGTATTGAGCTGTGCCATTGGCGGCAAAGCAGCCAGCAGGCGGCGACCATAGCTCATGTGCACCAAGCGCGTATCGCCAATCACCAAAATGCCGCGATCACTCTCGCGCCTGATCAAGCGGCCTGCACCTTGCTTGAGCGCCACGGCAGCTTCTGGCACTGAATAATCTGCAAAAGCGCTCCTGCCTTGGCTCTCCAGCCGCTGGCAGCGCGCCTCGACCAGTGGATCACCAGGCGGGGGGAAAGGCAGCTTATCGATGATCACGAGCTGCAATGCTTCGCCGGGGATATCTATCCCTTCCCAAAAAGAGGCGGAAGCCACAAGCACGCAGCCTTTGCCCTTCAATGTCGAGCCTATGCGAAAACGCTCTACCAATTCACGTTTGCTCATCTGCCCTTGCACGAGCACATCAAGCTGGCCATCCAAGGACTTCTTCAAGCTCTCGCCAATGCTTTTAAGCGCACGCAATGTGGTGGTGAGCACCATGGTACGGCCACCCAGCACAACAGCGCCTGCGCCGGCAATGTGTGCGATGCCTTCACTGTGCGCCGGATCGCTGGGCTTGGGCAAGTGGCGCGGCACATACACACTGGCTTGATTCGGATAATCAAACGGGCTTTGCGCGACCAATATCGTCGCGTCTTGCAGGCCGCAGGGCTCGGTGAACCAGCTGAGCTTGGCATCATCGCCCAGCGTGGCCGAGGTAAAAATCCATGCGCGGCGCGTGGGCTCGGCAGGTGCAACATGTCTCAAAGCGGGCGCACCGCGCATGAGTGCTTGCTCATCTTCCTCATCAGGAATCCATTCTTCCCAATCTGGCTCTTGCTCGCCATCGCGCTCCACTCGACTTTCATCGGCGGGCGGTAAATCCCCCAAACCTTGGCCCACATCAAGCTTCAACAGCTTAGAACGGATTGTCTCTGCAATATCCAGCGGTGCCTCCATGAGCGTGATTTGTGCACCCACATCGAGCCAGCGCACCTGGCCTTTCTCTGGTTTTTGCAAAAAGCGCTTGGCGCGGCTAGCCATATCGCGCGCACGCTCGTGGAGACGCACAAAATCTGGCGCAATCTCGCTCACCATATCAAGAGCGGCCATGGCCATTTGCAAAGCATCTTCCACTCTAGAGAGCGCCTCGGCCCAATCTTGTTCATGCAAACCTTCTGGCGCACTGCCGATCCAGCGCATGCGCAGATCTTTGCTGTATTTCGTTTGCTCGCCCACGACCAGCCGCAGATCGCGAGCCGACATTTCGCAATCCCTTGCAAGCTCTTGCCAATCGGCCAAGCCGCGCGCCAGCTGCAAGCCCGTGCCCAGTAAATCGCGCGTGAAATCGAGCATTTGCGCTGTGCCCAAAGCCGCCCCTAGGAATTGCACGCCCGTCTCGTTAAGCTGATGCGCCTCATCAAAAATCGCAATCCGAACTGTCGGCAACAGCTCCGCCATGCCTGATTCACGCACTGCCAAATCCGCAAAAAACAAATGATGGTTGACCACCACCACATCAGCAGCCAGCGCCTGCTTGCGAGCCAGCATCACATGGCAATTTTTGTAGCTTGGGCAAGTTGAGCCGAGACAATTTTCTCGCGATGATGTCACCAGCGGGATGATGCTCGATCGCTCATCCAGGCCAGGCAGCTCGGCCAGATCGCCGCTGGTTGTCGTGACGGCCCATTTTTCTATTTTTGCCAACGCGAGAAGTGCTGATCGCTCCACATGCTCTTGCCTTGCGAGCTTCATGCGGTGAATACACAGATAGCTGCTGCGGCCTTTGAGTAAAGCTGTGCGGGCGGGCAAACCCAGCGCTTTGAGCAAATTGGGTAAATCACGCGAATAGAGCTGATCCTGCAAGGCTTTCGTGGCAGTAGAGACCATCACGCGCTCGCCCGAGAGCAAAGCGGGCACGAGGTAGGCGAAGGTTTTGCCGATGCCTGTGCCAGCCTCCACCACCAAGGCACCGCCTTGCTCAATCGTTTGCGCCACCGCTTGTGCCATAGCACGCTGGCCGCTGCGCTGGGCAAAAGCCTCGGTAGCAAGCCCCAGCAAAGAGCCGTTGTCGAAATTAGCGGCCACAAGCTGCGGCAAGTGACCCAATGCGTTGCTGCCCATGCTCAGGCAGGCTCTTTGCCGTCAATGTCAAATTCCAAACGCGTGATGTGATCGCGCAGCGCAAGCCGACGCTTCTTCAAGCGGCGCAGCAGCAGCTCGTCTAAAGGCGTTTGATCCGCCAGCCGGTCAATCATCGCATTCAGATCAGCATGCTCCATGCGCAGCTCAATCAGGTGGCGGTCAGGGGAATGCAGGTTGGAATCCAAAATAAGTCACAGTGCGGTCAAAAAAGTGTGTGTCAGTCGTGTATCGATTACCGTGATAATAGCGCCACATGTCTAACGGTTATCGAATTAATGCATCCACTGGCATCCACAAGGGTGACCGGGACTACCAGCAAGACCAGATTGCGCTGCTCAACCATCCGCGCGTCAATGGCTGTATGCTAGGCGTGGTGGCCGATGGCATGGGCGGCAGGAGCGGTGGGCGCAAAGCATCTGATCAAGTGATGCTGACTGCGCAGCAGCTCTTCGAACGCTATTCGCCTGAGCGAGACGATCCGCCTTCACTGCTCAAGCAGCTTGTGGAAGAGGCGCATTTGGTGATCAAACTCACAGCCATTTCTTCCGAGCAAGAGCCGCACAGCACACTGGCAGCGTTTTTGATCAACCCCAACGGCGAATGCCATTGGGTTCACACAGGCGATTCACGCATTTATCACTACCATGGCAGCAAAATGGTCAAGCGCACAATGGATCACTCCTATGTGCAAACTTTGGTGGACAAAGGTGAGATCACGGATGAAGAAGCCAACACGCATCCACAATCGAATATTCTGATGGGTTGCCTGGGCACAGAAGACGATCCACCGATGGATTTCCACTACATTCCCAACCTGCGCCCCGGTGATGTCTTGATGCTCTGCTCAGATGGCGTGTGGCATTATTTCAGTCCGACCGAATTGGGCTCGGTGCTTTCAGCGCTCACACCCCGCGAATCCACAGAATTTTTGATCGACAAAGCCCGCACGCGCGCACGCGGCACGGGAGACAACCTCTCAATAGCCGTGGTCAAGCTGGAGGCTTTGGTGGAAAGCACATCCGCTTCAGTGCGCAAGATTGTGATTCCATCCATCAGCTCGATCAAAGCGGGCAAAGCCTGATTTCAAAACAATTCGGGCATTTTTTCATCTGCTACTGATTTTGTAGCACTCTGCGCATATTCCATGCCGGCAATATGCACTTTTTGCTCTGAATTCTTCAATGTCAGCTTGCCAACACGCACGCCAAGCAGCCGAAAGCGTTGGCTCAGATCCAAGCGCTTGAGAGCCAAGCCCGCAGTGCGACGAATGACCTTGGGATCGTCTGTGGCCTGCTCAAGCGTCATATCCCGCGTCGCTATTTTAAAATTTCCCCAGCGTAGCTTGATGCCAATCGTGCGCCCTAAATAGCCTTTGCGTTGCAAATCACGCGCAACGCTGTCGCACAGCTTGGTAAACACTTCGCCAAGCTCTGCTTTGTCGTGCACAGCATGCAGATCACGCTCAAACGTGGTTTCGCGGCTCATGCTCACAGGCTCGCTTTCCATCTCGACCGGGCGATCATCTCGCCCCCAAGCAGCCTCATGCATCCAAGCGCCATAGCTTTTGCCGAAGCGCTCCATCAATTCATGTGCTCCAAAAGCGGCGAGCTGGCCGATCGTCTCCACCCCAATCGCTCTGAGCTTTTCATCGGCCTTGGGGCCAATGCCATTGATCTTGCGAGCGGCTAGCGGCCATATCTTGGCTTGCACATCCTCTTCGTAGATGACGGAGATGCCATTGGGTTTTTGAAATTCACTGGCCATTTTGGCAAGCAGTTTATTCGGCGCGACACCCACCGAACAGGTAAGCCCCGTCGCTTCAAAAATACTTTTTTGAATCAAGCGCGCGAGCACACGCCCGCCTTCGCGCTGCCCGCCGGGCACATCGGTGAAATCAATGTACACCTCATCCACGCCCCGGTTTTCCATGAGCGGCGCAATCTCTAGGATGATCTCTTTGAAACGCTTAGAGAATTTTCGGTATTCCTCAAAATCTACTGGCAACAAAATCGCCTGCGGGCACAGCTTGGCTGCCTTCATCGTGCCCATCGCTGAGCCCACGCCAAAACCGCGCGCAATGTAATTTGCTGTCGTGAGCACGCCGCGCCCTTCATAGCTCTTCAACCGAGGAAATGCGTCAACGGGAATCTCATGCGTCGGCAAATCGCCTTGCGCCCGCCGCAATTGCTCCCGAATCACCCCGCCGCCGCCCACCACCACCGGCTCTTTACGCAGCTGCGGATAACGCAACAGCTCCACCGATGCATAGAAAGCATCTATATCAAGGTGGGCAATGCGGCGAATCGTCATGGGAACTCAGACTTTAAACAAATTTTTGCAAATTCTTCAATCCAACGCAGAACTGGATGCGTATTGATTGCGGGACATCTCAAAACCCATACTTCATCAGGAGCACTTTATGAAATTTTTGAAAACCACCTTGCACACAGCCGCACTTGCTGTAGTGTGCGCCGGAGCTGCCATGGTCAGCCCTAGCTTTGCCTCCAGCCACCGCGAAGCGCCGTTCATCACCACCGTGCCCAAGGCAGACAACACCGATTTTTATATGTTCCGCTCCTACGAGACGGGTCGCACCGATTACGTGACCCTGATCTCCAACTATCTGCCCTTGCAAGATGCCTACGGCGGCCCCAACTATTTCAAAATGGATCCCAATGCGCTATACGAGATCCATATTGACAACAATGGCGATGCCAAAGAAGACATCACCTTCCAATTCCGCTTCAACAACACGCTGGCCAACGCCGGCAAAGGTGTCGAGCTCAATATCGGCGGCAAAATGGTCGCGATCCCTCTCACGCAAGCTGGCGGCATCAACAGCGTCAACAGTGGCAACTCGAACGTGCGCGAGACGTTCACGATGAACATGGTACGCGGTGATCGCCGTAAGGGCACCGTCGCAGCAATTGCTAAAACCGCAGGCGGTACGACGTTTGACAAGCCTGTGGATTACATCGGCGCAAAGACATTTGGCGACAGCGCAGCCTATGAGAGCTATGCCAGTCAACACGTTCACAACGTGAATTTTCCCGGCTGCCCTGCCGGGAAAGCAGCAGGCAAAGTGTTCGTGGGCCAGCGCCAAGAAGGCTTTGCAGTGAACCTTGGCCCCATCTTTGATCTGGTCAACGCCACGGCTGCGCAGATCACCAATCCCGCCTTGATCAATGCATTTGCCAACAACGGCTTCGGCATTCAAGACAAAAATATCACCACCATGGCGATTGAAATTCACAAGGATTGCTTGACAGCAGGAACAGACCCTGTGATCGGCGGCTGGACAACCGCCAGCATGCGCCAAGGCCGCTTGCTCTCAGCTGCACCTGCTTCCGGCCACCAGACTTCTGAGAAATCTGGCGGCGCTTGGGTGCAAGTCTCGCGCTTGGGCAATCCGCTCGTGAACGAAGTGGTGATTGGCCTGCGCGACAAAGACAAATTCAATGGCTCACACCCCAGCGGCGACACGCAATTTTTGGATTACGTGAGCAACCCTACATTGCCTGCTTTGCTGGGCGTGGTGCTCGCTAGCGGTAACGCGGCAGCGCTTGCACCGACCAATTTTCCACGCACAGATTTGATCACGACCTTCCTCACAGGTATCACTGGCGTTAACAAGCCAACTAATGCAACGCCTTCAGAAGTGTTGCGCCTAAACACTGCAATTTCACCTGTGGCCTTTGCACAGCAAAATCGCTTGGGTGTTGCTGGTGAAGTGTTGCGTGTGGGTGGCGCAGCCAACCTCGCGCAAGCCGTTGATTTGGCAGGCTTCCCCAACGGGCGCCGCCCGAAAGATGATGTGGTGGATATTGCCTTGGTGGCGATGCTAGGCGGCCTGTGTGTGATCAACGGCACAAACAATGCCCTCGGCCTCAATGGCGTGCCAGGTGTGCCTTCACTGACCTCCGTCTGCGCTCCAGCCAGCGTGCCACTCGGCGCAGATTCAGCAAAAGTGCATGATGGTGTAGACCAAGCCGTCGTGCCTTTCCTCACACGTTTTCCTTACCTGAACACGCCTTTGGCGGGTTCACAGTAAGCGCAAGATGCACTCAAGGAGAACATGATGAAATTGATTCATTCCCGCGCAGCGCCTGCCTTGCTCGCCCTGGCCACCAGCTTCTTGCTGATGGCCTGCGGCAGCGGCAACTCCACCACACCGAGCGTGGCACTCGTGTCGGGCACCATGGTGCCCGTCGCCGCCACGCTAGACAGCACAGCGGCTTTTGATTTCGTTGCTGGCATCGTTGCGAAAGGCGAAGCGGACACGGAGACGCCACTGGTTTTGGGCGATGCAGAATTGGCTGGATCGGATGCCGCCGATCCTATGCCTGTCGCGGCCTTATTTTTGGCATGAAAAAGCGGCTCGGTTGCAACAGCATCCGAGCCGCTTTTTTTCAAATTTTTGCAGCATGAAGAATTTACAACTGAGCCTGATCGGTCTCATCATTTGCTGCTCGGGCTGGGCACAGGTCAAAGAATTGCGCATCACGAATGATGATGCTGTGATTGAAAAACTGGGGGCACGTGTCAAAAAACCTGCCACGCCCGCTGATCTCGCAGCGGCAGTACGCCAAGCTATCCATCTGGCGCGTCAAACAGCCGATCCACGCTACCTTGGTCAGGCACAAGCTTTGATCGGCACCATGTGGAGCAGCCCAGCGGCGAGCTATGAAATCGCTACGCTGCAAGCCACGATTGAGCAAAGCCGCCACGAATTCGCGCAAGCTCGGCTGACATTGCAATCTGCTCTGGCCAAACCGACCACCTCCAATGCACAAGCTTGGCTCACACTCGCCACCATCGAGCGCGTGCAAGGCAACTACGCTGCCGCAGCCAAAGCCTGCCAAAGCATCACCGATCTGCAAGCGCAGGCCTACGCGCAAGCTTGCCAGCTAGAGACCCAATCCCTGCTCGGCCAATGGGATGTAGCGCGAGAAGGCTTCTCCGCGCTCATGCGCGCACTGCGCCTGCCTGATCAGCAAGCTTGGCTGCTTTCCCTGCTGGCAGAAAACGAAGAGCGCGCAGGCAACGCTGATGCTGCACTCAAACACTATGCCCTCAGTCTCTCGTTGGATAACGATGGCTACACTGCGCTGGCCTACGCAGATGCATTGCTGCGCCAGAACCAAGCCCTGCTAACCCTCAATGCCTTGCAAAATCAGCCCTCCAGCGATGCCGTGCTCATCCGAAAAGCGCAAGCCTACAAAATGCGCGGGGATGCAAAGTTCGCGGGCATCGCAGATGAACTGAATTCACGCTTTGCAGCAGCCGCTTTGAGAGAAAGCAACACTTTAGGGCATGCCCGCGAGCAGGCCTTGCATGCGCTTTATGTGCAGGGCAACGCGAAGGTTGCCCTCGCTTTCGCGCAAAAGAATTTGACGCTGCAAAAAGAACCAATGGATTGGCTCATCGCTGTGCAAAGCGCCATCCAATCCGGGCAAACCGGCGAGAAAGCCAAGCTGCTTGCCGCTGCCGCGCAGACTGGTCTCAAAGACACGAGACTCAAATGAATGCCTTTGTTGCTCGGTTGCTGCTCTTTGTCTTCGCTGGTTTGGTGAGTCTCAGCGCATTCGCACACAAGGCCAGCGATGCCTATGTGCTTTTGCAACAACCTACAGCGCTCGCACCGATCAAAGCCACGCTGGCGATTGCTCTTCGCGATCTGGATGGTGTGTTTGATACGCTCGATGCGAACGATGATCGCGCCTTGAGTTTTGCGGAAATTAGAGCAGCTTTGCCAGAGATGGAGCGCTGGGCGAGCCAAGGCGTGCAAATGCGCTGTGGCGCAAATAGCCTGGCCTTGATTTGGCGCTATGAAGCACTAGAGCAGCGCTCAGATGGTGTTTTCGTGCGCCTCGCTGCCAGCAGCGCCGCCTCTTGCGATATTCGGCAGAGCGTGAGCCTTCGCTACACATTGATGCAAGATATTGATGCCGATCACCGCGCCGTCATCAGTTGGTCTTGGGCGCAAACGGATACCGCTCAAGTTGGGCAGCGCCAAGGCAGCGCCGCCATCAAGCCCAGCGATGCATGGCAGCTTCTTGAAAGCAAAAATGAAGCGGGCACGCCAAAGAGCAGCTCAGCGGTTTCAACACTCAAAAGCTTTGTCATGCTGGGCATTGCGCATATCGGCTCCGGTGCTGATCACATCGCTTTCATCATCTGCTTGGTACTCACGCTCGCACTGAGCCGCGCCAGCGAATGGAAAAAATTGCTCATCACCATCACCGCCTTCACAATCGGCCACTCCATCACGCTCATCTCCGCCACGCTTGGCTGGGTCGGCTCGCCGCTCTGGGTCGAGCCTGTGATTGCGCTCTCTATCGCCGCATCAGCCGCTTTCAATCTCATCAAACCGCGCCTGCCGCGCTTGCAATCGCCGCTTTATGGCGCCGCCCTAGCCGGCATGTTTGGCATGGTGCATGGCCTAGGTTTCTCGGGCGCGATGACAGAAGCGCAATTGCCAGCGGGCGCATTGCTTTGGGCGCTCGCAGGCTTCAACATTGGCGTTGAAATGGGCCAGCTTCTCATCATCGCCGCCTGGAGTCTGGTGTATTGGGTTGCGCATCGCTGGGCGGGCTACGGGCGATGGATGGTGCAAGGCGGCTCGGTGGCGTTGATCTTGCTTGGGATGTATTGGTTTTTAGAAAGGCTTGGAGTTTTAGGATGAAACGAATTTCTTATCTGTCCCCCGTCGCTTTCGCAGCCGCATGGCTTTGTGTCAATTCAGTGGCTCAGAGCACCGAGCCGACACTCAAGCCCGTCGAAGTACCCGCGCATTACGACAATGCAGTGGGCACCAGCGATGCCGCCTCGCAAGGCAGCATCCGCGCTGAGCTGCTCAAAAACAAGCCTGCTTTGCGCCCTGGCGAGGTGCTCGAATTCGTGCCCGGTATGGTGGTGACGCAACATTCGGGCGATGGCAAAGCCAACCAATATTTTTTGCGCGGCTTCAATCTCGACCACGGCACAGACTTTGCCACCAGCATCAACGGCTTGCCAGTGAACATGCCCACGCATGCGCATGGCCACGGCTACACCGATATCAATTTCCTCATCCCAGAGTTGGTCGAACGGATTGATTACCGCAAAGGCTCGTACTCTGCCGCGCATGGCGATTTTTCTGCTGCAGGCGCAGCTGATATGGTGTATCGCACACAGCTCGCACCCACGGCGAGTCTTGAGCTTGGTGCTCGCGGCTTTCGGCGCAGCTTGGCAGCAGGCTCAACTCAGGTAGGCGGCGGGCTCAAATTGCTCGGCGCTTTGGAGCTTGCGCACAACGACGGGCCATGGGCATTGAAAGAAAATTTCAAAAAAACCAATGCCGTCATCAGCTTGTCTGACGGCAATGCAGCCAACGGCTGGCGTGTGAGCCTGATGGATTACCGCGCACATTGGCGAGCCACCGATCAAATTCCTGAGCGTTTGATTGGCCAGCCCTATATTGGAGGCACCAGCACAGGCATCTTTGAGCGCTTCGATGCCATCGACACGACCAATGGCGGGCAAACGCAGCGCAGCAGTCTCTCTGGCCAATGGCGCAAGACTGGCCAAGGTGTTCGCGATGAAGTCTCGCTTTACGCCCTGCGTTACTCGCTCGATTTGTATTCCAATTTCACCTATTTCACCCAAGGCTTGGGTGGCGATCAATTCTTGCAAAAGGATGCGCGAAGCGTCTATGGCGGCAGCGCATCGCGCACATTCGCGCATACCCTTGCAGGCAAAGATTCTTCTACACAAATCGGCATGCAGCTTCGGCACGATCGCATCCGCGTTGGCTTGTTCGATACCGAGCAACGCAGCATCACAGGCACCACACGCGATGATGCCGTGCGCCAAACGCAAACCGGCCTCTTTGCAGAAAACAACACGCAATGGCTGCCGATGCTGCGCACCGTGGCAGGCATTCGCTACGACAATTTATCCACAAACGTCAACAGCCTGTCGCTCGCGGCCAACTCGGGCAAGGCCAATGATGGCCAAATTTCACCCAAACTATCCGTCATTGCCGGGCCTTTTAACAAATCCGAATTCTTTTTCAATGCAGGCCGAGGCTTCCACAGCAACGATGCACGCGGCACCACAATCACAACCGATCCAGCCACAGGTCTGCCTGCCCATCGCGTGCCCGGCTTGGCCGCCTCGCGCGGCATGGAAATCGGCTTGCGCACAGAGGCGATTGCAGGCCTGCAAAGCTCCATCGCTCTATGGCGTCTGAAGGCTGATTCGGAATTGGTCTATGTGGGCGATGCAGGTGCGACGGAAGCAGGCCAGGCCAGCAAACGCTATGGCATCGAATTTAACAATCGCTGGACACCGCGCCCATGGCTCATCGTCGATGCAGACTTTGCTTTCACGCGCGCTCGCTTTGCAAATGGTGATTTTGTGGATAACGCAGTAGATCGCGTGGCCAGTCTTTCTGCTACGTTGAAACAAAATGCATGGCACGTCACGCTCGCGACCCGCTACATTGGCTCCGGGCCGCTGGAGGCAACCAACTCCGTGCGCTCCCGCCCCAGCCTCACGACCAACTTGCGCCTTGGCTACCAGCTGAACAAACAAGTTGCGTTCGGCCTTGATGTGTTCAATCTGTTCAATCGTCGCAACGAGGACATTCAGTATTTCTACGAATCACAACTTCCCAATGAGGCCGCACCTGTGGCCGATAGACATGTTCACCCTGCTGAGCCACGCAGCCTGCGCTGGTCGATGAAAGTGAGTTTTTAAAAATGTCTCAGACACCCTCGTGCTGCCAGCTCAGCCAAGCCAACGCTGCAAAGCCAGCAAAGCATGCAGCGCCGCCATGCCCGTGGCCACCGTGATCAAAATATTGCCTCTATAGCGCAAGGCTACAGCTAGCGCAATAGCTGCTGCGCCATAACGTGGCCACAGCGATTGAATACTCGCCCAACCGCCAAACTCGCCCCCAACAATCGCCACACCGCTGGCCACAATCGCCGCAAAGATCGCCGGCACGATCAGCTTCAAACCATGCGCAAGCCATGGCGGCATATCGCGGTGGGCAAACAAGCCAATGAAGGAGTAACGAATGAGAAATGTGCCCAAACCCAAAGCGAGCACCACAGCCCAGCTCTCCCATGCGCTGAAACTCATGGCAGCGCCTTGTGCTTTGCGGGCAGCAAGCTTTCCACCAGCAAGCCTGCCAGCAAGCCCAGCAGGCAGGCTGCGATCAAACCGAGCTTGAGCGGCAGCGCAAACAACATGACGCTCGCCACACCCCCTGCCATCGCAGCGGCCAGCAGGGGCATGCTGCGCACCGTTGTCGACAGCGTGGCGATGAAGGCCAAAGGAATCGCAAAATCGAGCTGCCAGCTGGTAGGAATCACGCTGCCCAGCAGTGAGCCCGCGATGCAAAACGACATCCACGCCGGCCAGAGCACACATGTGAGCCCGGCGTAATAAGCGAGCAAATGATCGTTGCTCTCTAGTGGCTTGGCCAATCTGCGCTGCTCCATGAATGCAAAAGCGTTGTCCACCAAGAATGCTGCACCCAGCATGCGGCGCGGCATGCTCAAATGGCGAAGCCGAGGAGCCATTGCTGCGCTGTACACCGCCATGCGTAAATTCACCACAAGGCCAGAAAGCACAGCAATCCACAGGGCAGAGGCACTTTGCAAAAACTGCGTCAGCACGGCCTGCGAACTCCCACCATAGACCAAGCCGGGCAACACCAGTGCAGCCGGAAGGATCAGCCCGGCATTCACCGCCGCCACACCACACACCAAAGCAAACGGCAAATACGAAGGAACGATGATCAGCGTCTCGCGCACACCTTCCATAAAGGCAGGACGGCTGTCTGGATGGATCAATTTCATAACTATGCTTTTTATAGCAAACTATGTATATTTTATGCCGGCGAAGTGCTGATCCAAGAGCGAAGTCGCTGCACACCCAGTGCCAGTCGCGCCAAATCTTTCGACGCAAAACACCAGCGCAGCCAGCCCTCACCCTCGGGTGCAAACGCATTGCCTGGCGCCAAACCGAGGCCCGCCTCCATCACAAGGCGTTTGGCTGTGCGCAGCGCATCGGTATGCCCTGCGATTTGAAAGAAGGCATACATGCCGCCCGGCGCAGCGGCTACTTTCACGCCTTGGGTTTCTTGCAGCAGTGCAACGAGTTCGTCACGGCATTGATGCAAATGCGCCACGATGCGCGGTGTGACGCGTGCAGTTTGATCGAGTGCCAGTGCCGCCGCTTTTTGGATGAATACCGGGCTGCAAGAGGTGTTGAATTCAATCAGCTTGCCTACCTGCGCACTCATGCCTGTCGGCAATACTAGCCAACCTACGCGCCAACCCGTCATGAGAAAGCTTTTGCTCATCGAGCCCACGGTGATCACACGATCGGCTGGCGCTGCGATGTCTAAAAAGCTCGGCGCACAGCCGTTGGCGGTGTCACCTTTGAAATACAGCCGTTCGTAGACTTCATCGGCTAGGATCCACGTGCCAGTCCGTCTGCAATGCGCAAGAATGGCTTGCTGCTCTGCACGGCTGAGCGTCCATCCTGTGGGATTGTTGGGTGCATTGAGCACAAGCAGCTTCGTTGAGCCAGTCACCGCATCCAAGAGCTTTTGCAGATCCAGCTGCCAAGCGCCTTGAGCATCTGGCGAAAGACTCACGCAGCGCAGCTTCGCGCCCATGATCAATGACTGCGCAGTGAGATTGGGCCACACTGGCGTGACAGCTACCACCTCATCGCCCGCATCCAGCAAGGCTTGGCAGGCCAGCATCAGCGCATTCACACCACCAGCCGTGATGCCAATGCGATCACTGGCCAACGGCTCTTCAGATGGCGCATGAAGTTGGCTCGCATACCGTGCTACGGCTTCGCGCAACGCCGGCAGGCCAAGGTTGTGTGAATAAAACGTCTCTCCCGCTTGCAGCGAGTCCATCGCTGCTTGGCGAATAAATTCCGGTGTGATTTCATCGCTTTCGCCAAACCAAAAAGGCAAGACGCCCTCGCGGTTCAGGCCAGCATTGGCCACTTCGCGAATTTTGGATTCTTCTAGGGATTGAATGATGGATCGCATGTGTGAATTGTCATCTGAAAAATATGGCTCGGACTTGCAGCAAACAGATCAACTCTTGCTTTTTATAGCGCGATTCATCTAATATCAGCAACAATCATTCTTGTTCAATCATGGCCACGAAACGCAAAATCACACCGTCTGCTCTGCCCAAAAAGCAACCCCTTCAGCTCAAAACACCTGAGCCCGCGCCAAGCGCGGCTGAAGTTGAGGAGGTGCTCTCGGGTTTGGATCGGTTTGATATACGCATTTTGCGCGAGCTGCAAAGCGATGGCCGCTTAACGAATGCAGAGCTGGCAGGCCGCATCGGCCTCTCGCCCGCGCCCTGCTGGCGGCGCGTCAAGCGCTTGGAGCAAGAGGGCTACATCAGCGGCTATCATGCATCGCTCAATCGCCACAAACTCGGCCTCGGCGTGATTGCCTTCGTGCGCCTGTATGCCGACAGTAACACTGGCGCGATCACACGCGAGCTGAGGCAAGCACTTGTCAAGCTCCCCGAAGTGATGAACGTGCATCACATCTCTGGGGAAGGCTCATTTGAGATCACCGTACTGGCCACCGATCTCGAATCATATTCACGCTTTGCGATGGAGACCTTGATTAACTTGCCGCATGTGAAAGATCTGCATACGAGTTTTTCATTGGGCGAAGTCAAAGCGTCGAATGAGCTGCCGCTTGGGCATTTGTTTGTTCGCTGACTGGTTGCACTCTGCGGTCTCTTCATGCCGACCGCGCTTGGGTCATCCCCCTTCGCGAATGTCCTCCGCCGGCTTCGCCGTCTCCCCCTTTATTTCGCTGCGGTGGACAACCCAACCACGGTCGGCGCAATCGTCGTTGGTACTCGAGTCTTTGCGGTGCAAGAATTTGCTGATTGTCAACAGGCCAAAAGATTGATTCGACGTGATTTGGGCATCTTACGCAGCGAAATAAAGGAGGAGCGCCAGCCGAAGGCCAGCGCGGGGGACATTCGCGGAGTAAGGTGCACGAAGCGCGGCGAATCAAACTTTCAACCGTTCTTTCCAAAACGCCAAAAGCTATAAAATCAATAGCACTCCGTGCAATAAATACGCCGGCTATCCGACAAAAAGGCTTAAGAATTCAACCAATTCTCACGAATCTGCGCTACCATCTGCCGCGCAGAGATTCCTCGGTGACTGATTTGATTTTTATGCGCTGCATCCAACTGAGCCATCGTTTTCCCAAGTGATGGAATAAACATCACAGGATCAAAGCCAAAGCCGCCATCGCCGATCTCTTGCGTTGCAATTTCGCCATGCACGCGGCCCACAGAAATGAGCGGCTGCGGATCAAGCGGCGAGAGCACGGCCACCTGCACGCTGATCATGTTCGCTTTGCGATTTTTCTCTCCGGCCATGCGCTCCAGCACAGCTCGGCGGTTGTTATCGTCACTTTTCGCATAACCCACTGTGGTGCAGAAATACGCCGTATCCACGCCTGGCAAACCGCCCCACGCATCAATGCACAAACCCGCATCATCTGCAATCGCAGGCAGCCCGGTGTGCTGCGCAGCATTACGCGCTTTCGTGAGCGCGTTTTCCACAAATGTTTTGTAAGGCTCAGGCGCTTCGGGCACACCGAGCGAGCTTTGCGTGATGAGCTCCACGCCAAGCGGTGCAAACATCGGCAAGAGCTCTGCGAGTTTGCCTTTGTTGTTGGATGCAAGAACAATCTTCATTGTTTTCCAAGCCAAATCAGCATGTAGCCGGCATAGATACTGCTCAGGCCGCTATTAATTTAAGAGTGATTGCTTTTGCAGCGCGATCAGCTCTGTGATGCCCTTCTCAGCCAAACTGAGCAGCGCATCCATCTCAGCGCGCGAGAAGGCCACGCCTTCTGCCGTGCCTTGCACCTCCACATAGTGGCCTGCGCCCGTCATCACCACATTCATGTCGGTGTCACACCCTGAATCTTCGGTGTATTCCAAATCCAAGAGCGGCGTGCCTTGCACGATGCCCACAGAAATCGCAGCCACTGGCGCTGTGATGGGGCTCTCAGAAATCTTGCCTTGCGCGATCAGCCAATTCACCGCGTCCAGCGCAGCCACATACGCGCCTGTGATGCTCGCTGTGCGCGTGCCCCCATCGGCTTGCAACACATCACAATCGAGGCTGATTGTGCGCTCACCTAAAGCTTTCAAATCAAACACAGCGCGCAGGCTGCGGCCAATCAGGCGCTGAATCTCTTGTGTGCGCCCGCTTTGCTTGCCTTTGGCGGCTTCTCGCGAGCTGCGATCATGCGTGGCGCGGGGCAACATGCCATATTCCGCCGTCACCCAGCCTTCGCCTGAGCCTTTTTTGTGGGGCGGCACACGCTCTTCCACGCTGGCCGTGCAAAGCACTTTGGTGTTGCCCATCTCAATCAGCACCGAGCCTTCGGCATGGATGGTGTAGTTGCGGGTGATTTTAACGGGGCGAAGCGCATCAGCTGCGCGGTTATTGGAGCGTTGGTAGGTCATGGTCTTTGGGGGGTTGGAAAACTAAGCTATAGAGAACACGGAAGACACGGAAATTACACGGAAGGCACAAAAAATTGAAAAAATGATACGAATTCTTTCGTGACTTCCGTGAATTCTCTGTGCCTTCCGTGTTCCTAGGTCTGCAAAAATGCAAACCCAAAGTAAGAGGTTAAGGCTTGATCGACTTCGCAGCCGTCTTGCGGATCGCGGCGTTGATCTCGGCAATCGAGCGTTCAATCGCGGCATCGTCCAAATCATCGACCAATGTATCGAGCACGCCGGCTTGAATGGTGGAGGCAAATACGCCGTCACTGATGCTGTCGGTGGAGATGCCTTGTGTGGATTCAAAGGCATCGGGCGTTTCCCATTCCATGGCGATCACGGTCACGTTATCGCTGTGTTCGCCGCCGTTGCGCAAAGCTTTTTCCACCACGTCCGGCACAGTGTTGGCCACTGTGCCGCTGGCCATGGTGTGAACAATGTCATTGTCGTTCAGGCTGCCCCACAAGCCATCTGAGCAAAGCATGATGCGGTCGCCTTGCTGCAAGTTGTGTGGGCCAGAAATATCGTAAACCGGCTTGGTGGGCGAGCCCAGGCAAGTAAAAAGCACGTTGCGGTTCAGGCGCTCTAGCTTGATGATGCCTGCAGCATGCTGCTCGACATAAGAGTGATCGCGTGTGCGCGTGACCATCTCCCCATCGCGAATAAAATACAGCCGCGAATCTCCGCAGTGAATCCAAGTTGCGACGCCGGCCTGCACCACACCTGCGACCAAGGTTGTGCGCGGGGTGTCAAGCATGCCTTTTTCGCTGGCATAACGAATGATTTGATGATGCGCCGCCATCAACGCTGCAGCCAAAAATTCCGTCACATTCGTGATCAAAGGACGCGCTTCTTTCTGGAAAAGCGCAGACAGGGTTTGCAATGCCAATTGCGCCGCCACCTCACCTTCAGGATGGCCACCCATGCCATCGGCCAATGCAAACATCACAGATTCACGCGTGTAGCTGTAGCCCATGCGGTCTTCGTTCCTTTCGCGCCCACCCTTGCGGCTGACTTGAAACACCGAGAACTTCATGGGTTTGCCACTTTTCATTTCACGTTACCAAATTTTGTGGCTCTGCCCACGGCTTTTTTTGTATCGCTCACCACGTTGTCAAACTGAAGGCGCATCTTCTCGCCGACGGACAAACGCGTGTAGCGACGCTCACTCTCCTGGCTCAGCTCTTTTTGCAAGGCAAATACAGATTGTGGACGAGACAACGGATCAAGCGACATGCACCATTCCACCACTTCGATCAAATTATCTGAATACACGCCGCGCAAACGGGACAAGGCAAGAGACAGACGGTCTTTTTCTAAGCGCTGGGGGGCATCGTTGGGCGGGTAGCCTTGCATGCTGGCGTAAATGCACGCGCCAATGGCGTAAATATCCGTCCATGGGCCCATGCTCGCATCCCGGCGATACATTTCGGGTGCGGCAAAGCCGGGTGTGTACATCGGGCGAATAAAGTTACCTTCTTTAGAAAGCACTTCTCGCGCTGCACCAAAGTCAATCAGCACCGCTTTGTTGTCATCGGTGATAAAAATATTGGCGGGCTTGATGTCGAGATGCAGCATTTTGTGTTGATGCACGATGCGCAAACCACGCAAAATTTCGTCATAAAGGCTGCGTATGGTGGATTCTCGGAATACCTTTTGTTTCTTCAATTCTCGTGCTGTGATGATGAAATCTTGCAGGGTGGCGCCCTCCAGATAATTCATCACCATATAAACGGTTTCGTTTTCGCGGAAAAAATTCAACACGGAAACCACTGACGGATGAGAAATCTGCGCCAGCGAACGACCTTCTTCAAAAAAGCTCTTCAGACCCAAACGGTAGAGCGACAATTTGTCTGGCTGCACTTGCGGCAAAAGCTCACCCGGTGCGCGTGTGGCCAAGCTAGAAGGCAGGTATTCTTTGATCGCCACCTGCTGACCTTCACTGTCCACAGACAGATACACCACGCCAAAGCCCCCAGCAGAGACTTTACGAACAACGCGATATCCGCCAATGACGGTATCGGGCGGCAGTGAAGCAGGTTTAACTTTAGACATAATCTAGCATATGTCAGTTTACAGCATGACAGGCTACGCCAGCCTGCAAACCAAGCCCTCCTCCGCTTCAGCGGCCAGCCCGGAAGCCCAAGCCACCCCGCGGCTTGGGCTTGAGTTGCGCTCCGTCAACAGCCGCTTCCTCGATTTGAGCTTCAAGCTCAGCGATGAGTTGCGTAACCAAGAAAGCGCACTGCGCGAGCTACTCACGTCCAATCTCAGGCGCGGCAAAGTTGAGCTGCGCGCCTATGTGGCCCATGAGATCGGCAGTGCAGCGGTTCAGGGCATACCCTCATCAGCCCAGCTCCAGCAACTGTCGCAGGCGCAAGAACAAATACAGGCTTGGCTGCCGCAGGCGCAGGCTTTGTCGATCGCTGATGTGCTGCGCTTGGCAGGTCACTCTGCTCATGCACTGCAAGCCGATCTGAGCACTGCGCTGCTCGCGCTGGCGCAAGAAGCCTTGGCGCAATTCATGGCCTCACGCGAACGCGAAGGTGCGCGCCTGGCGGCCATGCTGACAGGCCACACCGCTCAATTGCGCGAGCTCGTCACAACCGCCCAGCCACTGGTGCCCACACTTGTCGCCGCTCAACAACAACGTTTCATTGAGCGCTTCACGGAAGCCCTGAAACAGGCAGGCAGTGGATCAAGCGCAGGCGCTCAGCTGACTGCCATTGCTGCGCAAGAGCGCGCCTTGACAGAAGCGGCCGCCTTTGCCATCCGAATTGATGTGGCCGAAGAGCTGACCCGGCTGAACGCGCACTTGGATGAAATTGACGATTTGCTCGCTGGCAAAGCCCGCCAACCCAGCCGCACAGCAACCAAGCCCACCGCCGTGGCAACGCAAGCCCCAGAGCTGGGCAAGCGCTTGGATTTCATCATCCAAGAGCTGCACCGAGAAGCCAACACATTGGGCAGCAAATCCTCCACGCTGGAGCTCTCGCGCATCAGCGTCGATATGAAGGTGTTGATTGAGCAAATGCGTGAGCAGGTGCAAAATATTGAATGAAGTGATGAATCAAATTTTGCTATTTATTTGATAGCATACTATGCATACAATATGCTGGCAAAATGCCTAAATCACCTTAAAATAAGCGAAAACTCAGTAAAATAGCGCATGGAATTCCCTGGAAATCTATTTGTTGTTGCGGCGCCGAGTGGCGCTGGCAAATCCAGTCTCGTTAAAGCCCTGATGGAGCTTGACTCGCTGGTGCAGCCCAGCATTTCCCACACCACCCGCAGCGCACGCGGCCAAGAAAAACATGGCCGAGAATATTATTTCATCAGCGATGCGGAATTTGACACGCTCGTCAATGGCGAGGCGTTTTTCGAATGGGCACATGTGCATGGCAAACGCTACGGCACGTCACGCATGGCCATCGAAAATCGCCTCTCGCGCGGGGAAGATGTGATCTTAGAGATTGACTACCAAGGCGCTTACCAAATCAAGACGCTTTTCCCCGATGCCGTGCTGATTTTTATACTGCCCCCTTCCCTTGAAGAGCTGCGCGGCCGCATCGAGCGGCGCGGTGAAGACACCTCCGACAGCATTGAGCTGCGCATGCAAAATGCGCGTGATGAGATCAGCCAAGCTCGAAATTTCGATTTCGTTATAATCAACGAAGTATTTGAACGCGCTTTGTTTGATCTAAAAGCGATTGTTTCTGCGCAACGGCTGAAATTTGCCGCTCAGCGCCGAGCCAGAGCAGCCACATTTCTTGCATTGAATATTCACTGAGATCCGCTGAGTTCGCAAGTCTTTGGCATTTGTCTTCACCCGTTTTTATCACCCATTTCCCGAATTCATAGGAGTTTTATCATGGCCCGTATCACCGTTGAAGATTGTCTCAAACAAATTCCGAATCGCTTTGAGCTGGTGCTCTCAGCCACCTACCGCGCCCGCATGCTCAGCCAAGGCCACACACCCAAGCTAGAAAGCAAAAACAAGCCTTGCGTGACGGCTCTGCGCGAGATTGCTGCAGGAAAAATCGGCACGGAAATGCTCAAAAAAGTTCCTGTTTGATGAGCTTGGCTCTCTTCATCCGAAAAAAGCGCTTCAAGGCGCTTTTTTTATGAGCGCTTTTTTTGAATGCCTTTCAGGGCCATCTCCTGCTGATTTTTCTACTCTTGTTACCATGTAGGCCATATGAGTGCCCTCATGAAGCCAACACGGGTCAAAACGCAGGCCACGATGCCCGTCAAAAGCCCCAAATTAGCTGCTGAAACCGCCAATGCGGCAGCGGCCAGCTTCGCTGCGCTCACGGCCAAGCTTGATTATCTGAACGACACAGACATTGATCACATCCGCCGCGCCTACCGTTTTGCAGACGAGGCGCATTTGGGGCAAATGCGAGGTAACGGCGAGCCCTACATCACGCACCCGATCTCCGTGGCATCACTGTGCGCGGAATGGAAACTTGATGCCCAAGCGCTGATGGCAGCCCTCATGCATGACACGCTGGAGGATTGCGGCATCACCAAGGCGGAGATCATAGAAAAGTTCGGCTCTGCGGTGGCCGAATTGGTCGATGGCCTCACAAAATTAGACAAGCTCGAATTCAACACGAGGGAAGAAAACCAAGCCGAGAGTTTTCGCAAAATGCTGCTGGCCATGGCGCGCGACGTGCGCGTGATCTTGATCAAACTGGCTGATCGCAGCCACAACATGCGCACGATGGACGACATGCCCCGCGCCAAATGGCCGCGTATCACACGCGAAACATTGGATATCTATGCGCCAATAGCGCATCGCTTGGGTTTGAATCAAACCTACCGAGAGCTGCAAGATCTTTCCTTTCGCTATATGCACCCGTGGCGCTACGCCACATTGGCGCGAGCTGTGCAAAAAGCACGCAGCCGCCGGCGAGATTTGATTCAAAAAGTGCAGCGTGATATTGAGGCAAGCTTTGAGAATGCGCATCTTCCCGTCACCATTTCTGGCCGCGAAAAAACGCTGTTTTCTGTGTACAAAAAGATGGACAACAAGCATCTGAGCTTCGCCGAAGTGACAGACATTTATGGTTTTCGCTTGATTGTTCCAAACATCACCGACTGCTACACCGCGCTTGGTGTCTTGCATCAGCTCTACAAGCCTGTGCCCGGCAAATTCAAAGACCACATCGCCATTCCGAAAATCAATGGCTACCAGTCACTGCACACCACGGTGGTGGGCCCCAGCGGTGTGAATGTTGAGTTTCAAATGCGCACGGAGCCCATGCATGGGGTGGCTGAAAGCGGCATCGCCGCGCATTGGCTCTACAAATCACGCGGCCAGCAACAAGCGCTGGATGGTGTGGATGCGCCAGAACAGGCCATCACTGCTGCACACGATGCAGAACGCCTTGGCACGAAATGGCTGCAATCTTTGCTCGATATCCACAACGAAAACCGCGAGTCTGGCGATTTTTGGGAGCATGTGAAGATTGATCTGTTTCCAGACGCGGTGTACGTTTTCACGCCTAAAAGCTCCATCATGGCGATGCCGCGTGGTGCAACCATTGTAGATTTTGCCTATGCAGTACACACCGATGTGGGCGACCATACCGTGGGTGCAAAAGTCAATGGCGAGCAAGTACCGCTGCGCACCGAGCTCAAAAACGGCGATGTGATTGAAGTGATCACTGCGCCTTTCTCCAAACCCAATCCAGCGTGGCTGGGCTTTGTACGCACGGCGCGAGCACGCAGCAAAATTCGTCATCACCTCAAAACACTCTCGCACAACGAATCACAGGATTTGGGCGAAAAACTGCTCTTGCAAGCCTTGCGTGCAGAAGGCATTGAAGCATTGCCTTCTGCAGATGAAGCCAGCCAAGCGTTGTGGGGCAAGCTCTTGCGCTTCTCAGGCAATCAAAACCGGGCCGAAATGTTGGCAGATATCGGCATGGGCAAGCGTGTCGCCACCATACTGGCCAAGCGCTTGGTGACACTCATGGCGGCAAGCGGTCAAAAAATTGATCCATTGCTCATGAGCAAAGAGCGCTTCACCGCGCACGAGCAAATCTCCCAAGGCGCGATTGTGCTTGACGGGCGCGATGGCGGCACAGTGCAATATGCCAGCTGTTGCTTGCCGATTCCGGGCGATCCGATCACGGGCTACCTCGGGCGCGGCGAAGGCTTGCAGGTGCACACCACAGCTTGCAGCGTCGCACACAAGCTGATGCAAAAAGACAAAGAGCGATTTATTGCTGTGGAATGGAGCGATGAGCCCTTGCGAGCTTTTGCAACCACGGTGGTTGTCACCGTGCAAAGCGGCAAGGGCGTGCTCGCAAAAGTAGCCGCCGCCATGGCCAGTGCAGAGGCTGACATCAAAAGCGTTGACTTAGGGCGCGACAGCGAAGTGGGTGCGCCTACCGCCGATTTGCGCTTTGTGATTGATGTTCGCGACACTGCGCACTTGCAAGCCGTGCTGCGCACGCTCACACGCACGCCCAATGTGAACAAAGCGCTTCGTATTTTGGGTTGATCAACCCTGTTTTGCGCTGATTTGAGCCCTAATCTGTGGCCTAATCTAGGGTTGACTCTTTTATTTATCTGGAATTTCACCATGGCCGACAAAATCAGAACCGAAGCAGACCGCAAGCGCAGCCCAAAGCCCGTATTGCCCAATGGCGTATCTATGCCTGTAAGCCGTGGTCAAAAGATCAGCTTGGAGCGCGGCAGCTCCACGCGCAACAAGAAAAACGCCGGCAAGCGCCCGAAAAAAGGCGGTTAAGCTTTTTGCAAGCTCACGGCGCAGTATTTGAATTCTGGGATTTTCCCAAACGGATCGAGCGCGGCATGGGTGAGCAGATTGGCAGCGGCCTCGGCATAAGCGAAGGGTATGAAGACGGTGTTTGCCGGTGTTCCCTCGTCGATGCGCACTGTGAGTTGAACGCGCCCACGCTTGGAAGCAACTTCGACCATTTCCCCTGCACTGATTTTATTTTTTGCAGCCATCGCTTGGTTCATTGAAACAGTTGCATGCGGTTCGAGTGCGTCCAGCATGCTCGCACGCCGCGTCATGGAGCCGGTGTGCCAGTGTTCGAGCTGGCGGCCTGTGATGAGTACAAACGGATATTCTGCGTCTGGCGCTTCTGCGGCGGGGATGAAGCCGGCGGGCACGAGCTTGATGCGCCCGTCTTGTGTGGGCACGTTGTCTTGAAAAACAGTTGCTTGGCCGGGATCGTCCGCACTCAAGCACGGATACGTGACTGAGCCTTCGCGCTCCAGCCGCTCCCAAGTTATTCCGGCAATCGCACCGTGCATGGCTTGGCGCATTTCTTCATACACGGCGGCTGCGCCGCTGCCCGTCAACTCAAAACTGGCTTCGTCCTGTTCACCTTCGTAATTCCAATTCAAACCAAGCTGCTTGGCCAACTGCTGAATGATCCACAAATCATGCTTGGCATCGCCGGGCAGCGGCAGGGCTTGGCGGCCCAGCTGCACCATGCGATCGGTGTTGCTCACTGTGCCGGTTTTCTCGGGCCAGGCGCTGGCTGGCAGCACCACATCGGCCAGCCAAGCCGTCTCGGTCATGAAAATATCTTGCACCACCAAATGCTCTAGGCTTTGTAGCGCATGGCGGGCATGCGCCAGATCAGGGTCGCTCATCGCGGGGTTCTCGCCCATCACAACCATGCCGCGAATTTTGTGCGGATCGCTCTCTGGCGCGAGCGCCTTTTGCATGATCTCGACCACGGTGTAGCCGGGCTTGTCGTCTAGCTTGGTATTCCAGAAGCTTTCAAACCACGCATGCGCCGCTTGGTTATCCACGCGCTGGTAGTTGGGCAGCATCATCGGGATCAAGCCCGCATCGCTTGCGCCTTGCACATTGTTTTGCCCGCGCAGCGGATGCAGGCCAGTGCCGGGGCGGCCAATTTGCCCGGTGATGGTGGCCAGCGCAATCAGGCAGCGGGCATTGTCTGTGCCATGCACATGTTGGCTCACGCCCATGCCCCAGAGAATCATGGCGCTTTTGGCGGTGGCGAAGGTACGCGCTACTTCGCGGATGGTGGCGGCATCAATGCCGCAAAGCTCTGCGACCGATTCTGGAGAAAAGTTTTTCACCTGATCTTTCAGCGCTTCAAAATTCATAGCACGCTTCGCAATAAATTCGCCGGCTACCAGCCCTTTTTCTATAATTTCATGCAACATGGCGTTCAGCAACAGCACATCAGTATCGGCTTTGAATTGCAGGCTCTTCCACGCATGGCGAGCGATGTCTGTTTTGCGCGGGTCAGCCAGAATGATCTTTGTGCCCAGCTTTGCGGCATTTTTCATCCATGTAGCGGCCACAGGATGATTCGATGTGGGGTTGGAGCCGATGATCAGAATCACCTCGCTGTGCGCCACATCTTTGACCTGATTGCTCACCGCGCCTGATCCCACACCTTCGAGCAGCGCCGCAACCGAAGAGGCATGGCACAGGCGTGTGCAGTGATCTACGTTGTTGCTGCCAAAGCCGGTGCGCACGAGCTTTTGGAAGAGATAGGCTTCTTCGTTGCTGCCTTTGGCAGAGCCAAATCCTGCGAGAGATTTTGCGCCATGCACATCACGCAAGTTTTTCAGTTTGCCGCCTGCTACTTTCAAGGCTTCTTCCCAAGTCGCCTCTCTGAACACTTCGCGCCAATCAGCATCACGCGGTAAGATGCTTTTGGCCACACCGGGTTTGCGAATCAGTGGCTTGGTAAGCCGGCCTTCGTGATGCACATAATCAAAGCCAAAGCGCCCCTTGACGCACAAGCGCGAATCATTCGCTGGCCCTTTGCGGCCATCGACGCTCACGATTTTGTCGTTCTTGATGTTGTACGTGATCAGGCAGCCCACGCCGCAATACGGGCAGACGGAATCCACCTTTTTATCCACCGCCTGCGAGCCAATTTGTGATTTAGGCATGAGCGCCCCCGTGGGGCAAGCCTGCACGCATTCACCACAGCCCACGCAAGAGCTTTCTCCCATGCTGTCATCTTGGTCGAACACGACTTTTGCATGACTGCCGCGCAACGCAAACCCCATCACATCATTGACCTGCACCTCGCGGCAGGCCCGCACGCAGCGTGTGCATTGGATGCAGGCATCGAGGTTGACTGCCATCGCGGGATGCGACAAGTCTTGGGCAGGTTGCTCGCGACGCAGTGCTTTCAACTCGCCGCGCACTTTCACCTGCATGCGATTTGCCCACATGCTCAGTTCGCCGTGTTGCCCTACCAACTCCGCATGGACTGAGACTACCCCCTCCGTTCGCCCTGAGCCTGTCGAAGGGCTGGCCGAGGCTTCGACAAGCTCAGCCCGAACGGGACCTGCATCGTTCCATTTGTAGCCCTGCTCTGGCATATCCGAGAGCAGCAACTCCAGCACCATTTTTTGGCTTTTGCGCGTCCGCTCACTTTGAGCTTTGACTTTCATACCCGCACTCGGCGCGCGACAGCAACTGGGCGCCAACACTCTCTCGCCTTCAATCTCCACCACACAAGCGCGGCAATTGCCGTCCGCTCGCATGCCTTCCTTGAAGCACAAATGCGGAATTTCCACGCCGCTGCGCTTAGCCGCCTGCAAGATGCTCTCGCCGGGGATGGCATCGACTACTCTGCCATCGAGCTCAAAGCTGATCACATCGCGCCCGCTCATGCCACCTCTCCCACGCCAACCTCATTCGGAAAATACGTCAACACCGAGAGCATCGGATTCGGCGCGGCCTGCCCCAAGCCGCAGATACTGGCATCGACCATCACATCGCTCAAATCGCGCAAAGTTGATTCATCCCATGCTTTAGCTTCCATGAGTTTGGCCGATTTCTCCGTGCCCACGCGGCAAGGCGTGCATTGGCCGCAGCTCTCGTGCGCGAAGAATTTCATCATGTTGAGCGCAGCATTGCGTGCTGTGTCGTGCTGGCTTAAAACGATCAGCGCCGCGCTGCCGATAAAGCAACCGTAGGGCTGCAAGGTATCAAAATCCAGCGGCACATCGGCCAGCGATGCTGGCAAAATCCCGCCGCTTGCACCGCCAGGCAGGTAAGCATAGAGTTCATGGCCATCCAGCATTCCGCCGCAATACTCATCAATCAACTCGCGAGCCGTGATGCCCGCTGGGGCGAGTTTCACGCCAGGCAGTTTCACTCTGCCGCTTACGCTGAATGATCGCAAACCTTTTCGCCCGTGCCGCCCCTGCGAGGCAAACCACTCGCCACCCTTTTCCACAATCTCGCGCACCCAATACAGGGTTTCAAAATTGTGCTCCAGCGTGGGGCGGCCAAACAAACCGACTTGCGCAATATACGGCGGCCTCATGCGAGGCTCGCCACGTTTGCCTTCGATGCTCTCAATCATCGCGGACTCTTCGCCGCAGATGTAAGCGCCTGCGCCGCGCCGCAATTCAATCTTCGGTAAGACACATGGGGGGTTAGCTTGCAGCTTGGCGATCTCCACATGCAGCATCTCGCGCAGCTCATGGTATTCATCGCGCAGATAAATATAAATCGCGTCAATCCCCACCACCTGCGCTGCAATCAACATGCCTTCTAAAAACCGATGCGGATCGCGCTCTAAATACCAACGGTCTTTGAACGTGCCGGGCTCGCCTTCGTCGATGTTGACGGCCATCAGCTTGGGCGCAGGCATATCTTTCACGATGCGCCACTTGCGTCCTGTTGAGAAACCAGCACCACCCAAGCCACGCAAACCCGCGTGCTCTAACGCGGTGATCACGCTTTCCATATCTCGTTCACCGCTGCACACCGCACTCGCTAAAACATAGCCACCCGTTTGCGTATACTGATCAAAAACTATTAAATCAATAGCACTCTGCGCAGTATTCTTGCCGGCTACTTGCCGTTTTTGATCTAAAAACTGCTCTACGGAGGCTATGGAGGCATTCCCAAGATTACGCTGCCCCACCGCCACCGCAGGCGCTTGCTCGCAGCGCCCAATGCAAGGCACTGGCTCGATCTTCACATCGGCTTGCAAGATATGTGGCAACTTCGCCAACAAATCAACAGCACCGGCCATCTCACAACTCAGCCCATTGCACACCCGCACCCGAATACGTGGCGCGGCTTGCTCATCGCGCAGAATTAGCATGTGGTGATAAAAGCTCGCCACTTCAAACACTTCCGTCTGCGAGAGCTTCATCAGCTCCGCCAGCGCTGCGATGTGCCGCTCAAACACCGCGCCGAAAGCATCGTTCAAAGCATGCAAATACTCAATCAATAAATCGCGGCGAAACGGCTGATCCGCTGTCCCCAGCCACACCGTCTGCATCAATGCCATCACCTCCTCACGCGCTTGGGGCAACACCTGCCGCCCTTTCAATTGCGAGCGTACGGGGAGCATTTTGTGTACAGTGATTGGCTTGATTTCGGGCATCGTCGTTATCGCGTTTGGCGCAAGGTTTGCGCATGATGGCGTAGATGACTCTCTATGAAACTGCTGACAAAATAATAGCCATGGTCGTAGCCCTCATGGAAGCGCAAGTGCAATGCTTGGCCGACCTGTTTGCAGGCTGCTTCAAACAAATGCGGATGCAATTGCTCGGCTAGAAACTTGTCGCTCAAGCCTTGATCCATCAAAATGCATTGCGGCTTCAGCGCTTTGCCATGCGCAAGCAACAATTGCGTTGCGTCATGCTGCTTCCACATCGATTCATCGTCGCCTAGATAGCCCGCAAACGCTTTGCGCCCCCATGGGCATTGGCTGGGTGCGCAGATCGGTGCAAGCGCAGAAACTGACTGGAAAGCCTCTGGGTGACGCAAGGCCAGTGTCAAAGCCCCATGTCCACCCATCGAATGCCCCATGATGCCTATGCGATGGCGATCAATCGGCAAGTGCTCGCCGAGCTGTAGCAGCAACTCCTGCATCAAATAACTCTCCATGCGCCAATGATTGGCCCAAGGCGGCTGCACAGCATCCAAATAAAAGCCAGCAGCCACACCAAAATCCCAACTCTCAGACTGCCCTTCAATCTGCATGCCGCGCGGGCTGGTATCAGGCGCGATCAAGGCCAAGCCCAACTCAGCCGCAACCCGCTGCGCACCGGCTTTGGCAGGAAACGTTTCTTCATTGCAAGTCAAGCCTGCCAAATACAGGACGGCAGGCACTGCCTCCAACCGGGCAGCCGGCGGCAAATAAACCGAAAATCGCATTGGCAGACCGATCTGGGCCGAGTCATGCTCATAGAAGCTCTGCGTCCCGCCAAAACAGGCATGTGCAGACAGCAAGCGAAAAGCTTCGGTCATGATCAGAAATGAACCACCGTGCGGATGGATTTGCCTTCATGCATCAAGTCAAAAGCTTCGTTGATTTTGTCTAAACCCATCGTGTGCGTCACAAAAGGATCGAGTTCGATCTCGCCCTTCATGGCTTGCTCCACCATACCGGGCAACTGCGTGCGCCCTTTGACGCCACCAAAGGCCGAGCCGCGCCAGACACGCCCCGTGACCAATTGGAAAGGCCGCGTAGAAATCTCTTGGCCCCCGCCCGCCACGCCGATGATGATGCTCTCGCCCCAACCCTTGTGGCAGCACTCTAATGCTGCACGCATCACATGCACATTGCCAATGCACTCGAAAGAGAACTCCACGCCGCCATCGGTCATTTCCACGATCACTTCTTGGATCGGCTTGGTAAAGTCTTCCGGGTTCACGCAATCGGTGGCGCCAAAGTGGCGCGCCAAATCAAATTTGCTTGGGTTGGTGTCCACCGCAATAATCCTCCCCGCTTTGGCCTGCCGAGCGCCCTGCACCACAGCCAAGCCAATGCCACCCAGGCCAAACACCGCCACCGAATCGCCGGGCTTGACTTTGGCCGTGTTGCTCACTGCGCCCAAGCCCGTCGTCACGCCGCAGCCGAGCAAACAGACTTTCTCATGATCGGCTGCGCTGTTGATTTTGGCCAACGAGATTTCATTGACCACCGTGTATTCACTAAAAGTCGAGCAACCCATGTAGTGGTAGATCGGCTGGCCTTGATAAGAGAAGCGGCTCGTGCCATCGGGCATCAAGCCCTTGCCTTGTGTGGCACGCACTTTTTGGCAGAGATTGGTCTTGCCAGATTTGCAAAATTTGCATTCGCGGCATTCAGCGGTGTAGAGCGGAATCACATGATCGCCAACAGACAGGCTGCTGACGCCCTCGCCAATTTGCACCACCACGCCTGCGCCTTCATGCCCGAGCACAGCGGGAAAAATACCTTCGGGATCATCGCCTGAGAGCGTGAATGCATCCGTGTGGCACACACCGGTGTGGCTGATTTTGACGAGCACCTCACCGCGCTGCGGTGGCGCAACATCGATTTCAACAATTTGCAAAGGCTTGCCAGCTTCAAAGGCAACTGCTGCGCGTGATTTCATGCGTTCGTCTCATTCAAATAAAAGGGAATCGACTGAGACTAGCTTAAATCAATGAGCTTGCGCCGATCTGTCTTTTTATACCCGCTCCAAAATCAACGCAATGCCCTGCCCCACGCCAATGCACATGGTGCACAGCGCATAACGGCCTTGGGTTTTATGGAGCTGATTGATAGCCGTCGTCGCTAGGCGAGCACCTGATGCGCCGAGCGGATGGCCGAGCGCAATGGCGCCGCCATTGGGATTCACTCGTGCATCATCGTCCTTTAAACAGAGATCGCGGAGCACGGCTAAACCTTGCGAAGCGAAAGCTTCGTTGAGTTCGATGACATCCATTTGATCGAGCTTGAGGCCGGTCAGCTCCAGCACCTTGCGCGTCGCGGGCGCGGGGCCGATGCCCATGATGCGCGGCGGCAC
>JANNED010000176.1:0-9073 GCA_031388245.1 Variovorax sp. | reverse complement strand
TTCGCGGAGTCGGATACCCGAAGCGCAGCGCCTCAATCTCGCAGCCGCTCTCACCCAATAGAAACTTTCTGAATACTATTAATTCAATAGCACTCTGCGCAGATAATACGCCGGCTAACCGCTCAAAACGCTTATAAAATTACACGATGCAAGCACTTCGCATCTACGCTGGTTCAAAAGCCTTGGCGCATCTCAAAACACAGGGCCTTGCAGCGCCCGATGTGCGAACCATGCCCGCAGCAGCGGGCGGGCCGAAGGGCTTGATCCTTGGGCCGCTGGATCGGTTTATTTTTGGGCAGTGGCTGGCGCAATCATCGCAACCCGTGGATTTGGTCGGCGCGAGCATTGGCGCTTGGCGCATGGCGACCGCCTGCTTGAATGACTCCGTCAAAGCCTTCGAGCGGCTGGAGAAGGATTACATCCACCAAGATTACGCCCTAGAGCCTGGTAAAAAATTCCCCACGCCGGATCGCATCAGCGCTGATTTCGGCGCATCGCTGCAAGCTTTTTACGGTGGGCGCGTGAAGGAAGTGTTGAGCCATCCGCGCTACAAGCTGCACATCGTCACCTCGCGGGGGCGGCATCTCTTGGGAAGAGAAGGCGCTTTGCGTACGCCGCTGGGCTATGCAGGGGCGTTTTTTACGAACGTGGTCAAGCGCAAAGCGATGGGCGCTTGGCTGGAGCGGGTGGTGTTTTCGACTGCGGCTGAGTTACCTTTCAGAACTGGCGATTACCGCACCCGCCAAATCGCCTTGAACGAAGCCAATTTCAACCCCGCGTTGCAAGCCAGTTGCTCGATCCCTTTCGTGCTCCGCGCCGTGCATGACATCCCCGGTGCGCCGCGCGGCGCGTATTGGGATGGCGGGATCACAGACTATCACTTGCATCTGGACTATCGTGCCGAAGATGGCATCGTGCTGTATCCGCATTTTCAGCAAGCCGTTGTCCCCGGCTGGCTGGATAAATCGCTCAAATGGCGGCATGGATCGAGTGCGTTTTTAGACCGCATGATCGTGCTCGCGCCAAGCGAAGAATGGATCAAGAAACTGCCGCGCGGCAAGCTCCCTGATCGCACAGACTTTGCGCATCACGGCACGAATTTGGCGGCGCGCGTGGTGCAGTGGAGCGGGGCGACGGGTGCAGCGCAGCAGTTGGCGGATGAGTTCGCTCTTTGGCTTGAAAAGCCCGATCTGTCTCACGTGAGAGCGTTGTAACCATGAGCGGCATCCACGTTTTTGGCCAAACGCCCTCCGTGCTCGGCATCATCATGCTCGATACGCAGTTTCCAAGGCCGGTAGGTGATGTAGGCAATACGCAAACTTTCGGCGTGAGCGTGCATCACGATATGGTCAAAGGCGTGTGGCCAGCGAAAGTGGTCACATCAGCGGCTAGCCTGCGCCAAGCGCGGCTCGTGCCTAGCTTTCAAGGCATCGTGCGCAATATGCAAATGCGCGGCGTGCAAGCGATCACCACCAGTTGCGGCTTTCTCGTATTGCTGCAAAAAGAGCTGCAAGCGGTGACGAAGCTGCCGGTGGTCACGTCAAGCTTGTTGCAATTGCCTGCACTGCTTGCGCGTGAACAAAAATTGGGCGTGCTCACGATCAGCGCGAACAGCCTAGGCGCTGAGCATCTGAGAGCCGCAGGCGTGCCCAAAGAACGCTTGAAAGATGTGGTCATCCAAGGCATGCCGCCAGCGGGAGAGTTTTTCACCAAGATCATGGGAAATCAGCCGACGCTTGATTTGGCACTTGCCTCGCAAGAGGCCGTGGCGGCAGCGCTCGTATTGAAAGCGCGCGCGCCTGAGCTGCGCAGCCTTGTCCTCGAATGCACGAATCTGCCGCCGTATCAAGCCGCAATGGAGGCGGCCACAGGCTGGAAGATTTACAGTTTGAAAACCGATCCGCGTTTGCGCAAAGTCATCGATGCGACTCTGGGACAAGCTGCACCCGCCGGTGAGGCAGAAAATGCAGCATCTTCAGGAGAACCCCAATGAGCAAAGAATTCGATATCGTCATCCACGGTGCGACTGGTTTCACAGGCCGTTTAGTCGCCGAATACATGATGGCGCGATATCCCAATAGTGGTAATGCCGAAGGCATCCGCTGGGCGATGGGTGGGCGCAGTGCAGAAAAATTATCTGCTGTGCGTGATGAGATTGGCGCACCGAAAGACACGCCGCTCGTCGTTACTGACACCACAAATGCCGCGAGCTTGCAAACGCTCATGAGCCGCACTCGCCTCGTGCTCACCACCGTGGGCCCTTATCAGCTCTACGGCAATGAAATGGTGGCTGCTTGCGCTTCCAGCGGCGTGGATTACGTCGATCTTTGTGGCGAGCCCGCGTGGATGCGCCACATGATTGATGCACATGAAGATTCCGCTAAGAAAAGCGGCGCACGCATCGTCTTCTCATGCGGCTTTGATTCTGTGCCGTTTGACATGGGCGTGTTCATGCTTCAAAGCGAGTTCAAAACAAAATTTGGCCATGCCGCGAGTCGTATTCGCGGGCGTGTGCGCAAAATGAAAGGCACGTTCTCCGGCGGCACAGCAGCCAGTTTGAAGGCTACGATGGCGGCAGCGGCTGACCCGGCTGTGCTCGATTTGCTGCGCAACCCGTTTTCGCTCACCCCCGGTTTCACTGGCCCCAAGCAGCCCAGCGGCGCAAAGCCGATGGTTGACGAGGCTCTGGGCCAAGACATGTGGGTTGCCCCCTTCGTGATGGCCGCGATCAACACCCGCAACATCCACCGCTCCAACTTCTTGATGGCTCATACCTATGGCGAAGATTTTGTGTACGACGAAATGATGATCACCGGCAGCGGAGAAAAAGGCCAAGCGATTGCCAACCATGTGGCCGCCGACAAATCTCTGGGCGGCGAGGGCGGGCCCAAGCCCGGCGAAGGCCCAAGCTTCGAGGAGCGCGAAAACGGCTTCTACGATGTGCTCTTCTTGGCTGAAGACGCGCAAGGCAACAAAGCCAAAGTCAGCGTCAAAGGCGACCGTGATCCCGGCTATGGCTCAACCAGCAAAATGATCACCGAGTGCGCAGTGTGCCTGCTCACACAATCCAAAGAAACCACCGGTGGCATTTGGACACCTGCGCCAGCTTTGGGCAAAGATATCATCGCGAGATTGCAAGCGAATGCGGGGTTGACATTTTCTGTGGAGTGATTGCCTTCTTGGGGGATCGCTTGTGAAGTGATCGCCTAAGTGGTGGGATCGCGCTATCTGCACGCTTTGCTCCGTGTCCCCCGGCGGCGTTGCGTATTGTTTTTCTCCAGTGAGCTTGTTTCGCCACCTCCTCCTTTTACCTACGCAAAGCGCACAGGTAGCGCGATCTTGCGAGAGGTTTCACATTCGTAGACAAAAGACATCATGGTTCATGCACATTTTCAGCCAGTGACAAATACATTTCGCAGCCATCAGCGCGGCGTATCCACCGCAGTGAAATAAAGGGGGAGACGGCGAAGCCGGCGGAGGACATTCACGGAGGTGGGTGCGACGTGATGAGGGCGAGCTCAGCGAAACTCTCTGAATGCAATACGCTGATTTGCGTTAAGCGGCAGTGGCTAATTCAAGCGCCAATCGATTGTGCTTTTCAATCAACACTGGCAAGTCCACCGTCGTGAGCTGGCCTTCTCTCACTACGACTTTGCCGTTGACTATTGTGTAGGCCGCTTGTGGACTTGCGCAGAGCAGCAGACTGGCTACGGGGTCATGCACTGCGCCGCCTGCGAAGCTTAAAGTGCGCAAATCAAACAAGGCGAGATCGGCGCACATGCCGGGGGCGATATGGCCGATGTCTGCGCGGCCAAGCACTTCTGCGCCGCCGCATGTGGCGATTTTGAGCGCATCGCGGGCTGTCATCTCTTGCGGGCCAAGATCGCAGCCGAAGAAGCTGCGGCCATCGCGGGTTTCGGGCGGCTGCATGGCACGGCCTACGCGAGCCAGAAGCATGGCTTGGCGGGCTTCATTGACCATGTGCGCGGCATCGTTGCTGGCGCTGCCGTCAACTCCTAAGCCCACTGGCACGCCTACATTGAGCATCTTTCGAATCGGGGCGATGCCACTGGCCAAGCGCATGTTGCTGCACGGGCAGTGGGCGATGCCCGTTTTTGTCGCTGCAAAGAGGCTGATGCCTTCGTCGTCGAGTTTGACGCAGTGGGCATGCCACACGTCTGCGCCTGTCCAGCCCAGATCATGGGCATATTGCGCCGGGGTGCAGCCGAATTTTTCTTGGGAATAGGCGATGTCGTGATCGTTTTCTGCGAGATGGGTGTGCAGGCGCACGCCGTATTGGCGAGCAAGAAGTGCTGATTCGCGCATCAAATCACGGCTCACGCTAAAGGGCGAGCAGGGCGCGACCGCCACATGAAGCATGCTGCCATGCGATGCATCGTGGTATTGCTCAATCAATCGCTGCGTATCTTTGAGGATCGCGTCTTCCTTTTCCACCACGCTATCTGGCGGCAAACCGCCACTGCTCTGTCCGACGCTCATGCTGCCGCGCGTGGCTGTGAAGCGCATACCGATCTCGTGGGCTGCGGCGATGCTGTCATCCAGCCGCACGCCATTGGGGTAAATGTAGAGATGATCGCTGCTGGTGGTGCAACCCGAGAGCAGCAGCTCGGCCATGGCGGTTTGTGTGGAGACGCGGATCATCTCTGGCGTGAGATGTGCCCAAATCGGATACAAGCCGCGCAGCCAGCCAAAAAGCTCTGCATTTTGCACTGCGGGAATCGCTCTTGTGAGCGACTGATACATATGGTGATGGGTGTTCACCATGCCAGGCATCACCAAATGGCCGCGCGCGTCAATCACTTCATCAACTCTGCCGCTAGCGTCTTGCAGCAGCTCTTGCGCGGAGCCGATGCCTTGGATTCGGTTGCCGCGAACCAGCAAGCTCGCATCGCGTAGTTCACTGCTCGCATCGTCCATGGTGGCGATGCAGGTGGCGTTTTGGATGAGCAAGGTGCGCATATCAATCACTATGAATTTAATAGCATCTTGCGCAGTATTTATGCCGGCGATCTGCCATTTTTGGCATTATTTCATCTGCTGAGGCAGCCAAGTGATCAAGCCAGGGAACGCATAGAGCAAGATCACCGCGACGACCATCAAGAAGAACATGGGCAGCGTCACTCGAGCGATGTAAGTCAGCTGCCGCCCCGTCATGCCTTGCAGCACAAAGAGATTGAAGCCCACAGGCGGCGTGATCTGCGCCATCTCGACGACGACGACGATGAAGATGCCGAACCACAGCGGATCAATGCCGGCTTTCACTATTGTTGGCAAGATCACGCCCATGGTCAGCACCACCATACTGATGCCATCTAAGAAGCAGCCGAGGATGATGTAGAACACCATGAGCGCCATCAGCAGGGTGAACTGCGAAAGGCCTAAGCCGCCAATCCACTCGGCCAAATGGCGCGGCAGGCCGATGTAGCCCATGGCGAGTGTGAGGAAAGATGCGCCTGCCAAAATCAGCGCGATCATGCAATACAGGCGCGTTGCGCCCATCAGTGAATCTTTGAACGATTGCCACGTCAAGCTGCGCTGGCTTGCGGCGAGCACGAATGAGCCCACCACGCCTACGCCTGCGGCCTCCGTGGCGGTGGCGATGCCTGCATAGATTGAGCCGAGCACGGCGATGATCAGTAAGACAACGGGAATCAAGCTGCTCGATGCTTTCAGCTTTTGCCCGAAGCTCATGACCGGATCACGCGGAGGCACCAGATGCGGATTGCGCAGCGCCCAAAAGATGATGTAGCCTGAAAACAGGCAAGCAAGCATCAAACCGGGGATCACGCCCGCGATGAAGAGCTGAGAAATCGACACTTCAGCCGTCACGCCATACACAATCATGATGATGGAGGGCGGAATCAAGAGGCCCAGCGTGCCCGCGCCAGCGAGCGTGCCGATCACGATATCGTCGGGGTAGCCGCGTTTTTTTAACTCGGGCAAGGTCATTTTGCCAATCGTGGCGCAAGTGGCCGCTGATGAGCCCGAGACAGCTGCAAAGATCGTGCAGCCGATCACATTGGTGTGCAGCAAGCGGCCGGGCAGCGCCTGAATCCATGGCGAGAGGCCGCGAAACATATCTTGCGAGATGCGCGTGCGAAATAAAATCTCGCCCATCCAAATAAAAAGCGGCAACGCAGTCAGCGTCCAGCTGCTGGATGAGCCCCAGATCGTGGTCGCCATCGCATCGCCTGCAGGGCGGCTGGAGAAGAGTTGCATGCCAATCCAAGCCACGCCCGAGAGCGTCAGACCAATCCACACGCCGCTGCCCAAGATCAAAAACAGCGAGACCACCAAAAGAATAGAAATTCCAATATCGCTCATCGTGTGTTGCTCTTTTTATTCGTTGTGCAGCATTTCGCTGGAGGTTGCTTGCACGCGCTTGCCGCGAATCTCCAGCACCAGCTCGTCGATGAAGGCAATCGCCAAAATCGCCGTGCCTAAAGCCATAGAGAGCTGCGGAATCCACAAGGGCGTGGCATCGTTTCCGGTAGAAATATCATGAAACTGCCAGCTTTGAAAAGCGAGCTTGCCGCTATAAAAGGCGGCGATGCAGGCCAAAGCGCTCGCCGCAAAGAGAGACCACACCTCCATGGCTTTTTGCGGCATGCCACTCATCTTGGTGATGAGCAAAGTGACGCGAATATGCTCGCCTTTTTTCAGCGTATGAGCCAAAGCCAAAAAGCCAGCAGCCGCCATGAAGTAGCCGGCATAGGCATCTGTGCCACGGATGTAAAAACCGAATTCTCGCCCCGCAATCGAAGCCAAGACCATGACAAGCATCAGCACCATGAAAAGAGCGGCCAGGCCGGCCGCTCCGTCATAGAGCGCATTGAGGAGTTTGCGCATAAGTCAGTCGTAGTTACTTGAGGAAAGCGTCAACGAGTTGTTTGCCTTCTGGGCCGGCTTTCTCAAGCCATTCTTTGAGCATGGTGTCACCGACTTTTTTCATGTCAGCTTTGAGTGCTGCGCTAGGGGGCAAGATTTGCATGCCGCCGCCTTTGAGTTTATCGAGCGTCTCGCCATTGGCCTTCTTGCTGGCTGCAAAGCCACGCACTTCAGCATCAGCAGCGGCCTTGAGCAGTGCAGCTTTCGTTGGCGCGTCCAGTGCGTCAAAAGCGGCTTTGTTGACCAGCACGGCATTCTTAGGCAACCAAGCTTGCAAGTCATACCACTGCTTCACAGTCTCGTGTAGCTTGGCATCCCAGCCGGTGGAGCCTGAGCTCATCATGCTGTCGGTCACGCCGGTGGCGAAGGCTTGGCTGACCTCTGCAGCTTGCACCGTGACGGGCTGTGCGCCCAGCAATTCAGCCATGCGCGAAGTGGCCGGGCTGTAAGCACGCCATTTGTAGCCCTTTAAATCCGCACCCGTGGCAATCGGTTTTTTGGAATACAAGCCCTGCGGCGGCCATGGCACGGCGTAGAGCACATTCATGCCTTGCTCGCCCAGCTTTTTCTCCAGCAAAGGTTTTTGCACGCGCCAGAGTTTGGCCGCTTCATCGTAGCTGTCAGCCAAGAAGGGCAGGCCATCAGCGCCGAAGATTTGCCATTCGTTTTGGAAATTGGCCAACAAGATCTCTCCTGCTTGCGCTTGATTCGTTTGCACTGCGCGCTTGATCTCGGGCGCTTTGAACAGCGATGCGCCGGGGTGGACGGTGATTTTGAGCTTGCCTGCTGTGGCTTTGTCCACATCCGCTGCAAACTGCACCAAATTTTCAGTGTGAAAGTTGGTCGCAGGGTAGGCTGATGGCAGATCCCATTTGGTTTGGGCCAATGCGCTGCCCGCTGCAATGGCTGATAAGCCGACCAACAATGCAATCTTTTTGAACATGGCAACTCCTGTGGAAGAATGGGTGAAGTGATAGAACAAGGATATAGCAAATCATGTGCCGCACTCAATCAGAGCGCACCCGTAGATTCCCCAACAGCTTGGTTGCGTTGTGGAGCGCCCTATGAACCTGCGTTTCGTCGAAGCCTTTTATTGGGTCGCCACACTCAAATCTGTGTCTCGGGCAGCAGAAAAACTCTTCATCACACAATCGGCCATGAGTGCGCGCGTGGCTGCGCTGGAGGCGGAGTTGGGCGTGCTGCTGCTTGATCGGCGGGATAAGCAGTTTCGCCTGACGGTGGCGGGCAGCCGCTTTGTGAGCTATGCGCAGAAGCTGCTTGAATTGCAGCAGGAAGTTAAAGCGGAGATGGGCTCTGGCTTGGCGCTCGCGGCCTCGCTGAGGATTGGGGCGATTGAATCGGTGTTGCATTCTTGGTTGATCCCGTGGATTGAGAAGCTGCGCGTGGAGCAGCCAGGGCTCGAACTTGAGCTCACAGTGGAGACCACGCCGGTGCTCATGGATCAGGTGCAGCGTGGGGCGCAAGATATCGTTTTTGCGGCCTTGCCCGCTGGTGGCGAGGGTGTGCGCACCAAATCGCTGCCTGCGATGGCCATGTGTTTCGTAGGTCATGCCGCTCAGCACCGAAAGCGTGCGTACACATTGGCCGAACTGGCCAAGGGCGAACTACTGACTTTTCAACGTGGCTCGCAGCCGCATGTGGCGCTGCTGGATGCGCTGCGCTTGGCCAAGATTGAGCAAAAGCGCATTCACACGATTTCATCGATTTCCGCTATGGCGCAGCTCGTAGAGGGCGGCTTTGGTGTGGCCACGCTGCCGCTGGCTGCGGCTGAGCGCTTCGTGGAGGTGCAAGGTTTGAAGGTGCTCAAGTGCAATACCCAACTGCCGCCGCTGCCGCTACATGCGAGCTACCGCAGCGATCCGGCCACGGGATTGGTGGATGGGGTGCTGAAATCAGCTTTGGCCTTCATTTGAGTTTGCAGGCCTGTTGATACTGCAATAAAGGGTTGAACTCTTGCGCTTTTCTCCGCTGCTTGTGGGCAGCCCGTCCGATGTGGCTTTGCGGCTGACTCCATGTCCTCCGGCGGGGATTGGCGTTGTCTTTCTCTGATTCACGTTGTTTCCCCGCCACCCCCATTTCTTAAGCCAGCCCCAAAGCCACAACGGACGGGCATAGTTATGATGGTGCGCCAACAAATTACCAC
>JANNED010000126.1:0-4847 GCA_031388245.1 Variovorax sp. | reverse complement strand
CACCTTCACCAACAGCGGCCCCACCTCGGCCAACAACGCAATTGCGAAAGACACACCCAGCGCAGGATTGTCCAATTGCAGCGTCACGGCTTGCTCAGCCACGGGCTCGCCAGCCGCGACTTGCCCGATTGCAGGTTTGTGGCCAAATTTATTGACTGCAGGCGGGCTCACGCTCACCAGCCTGCCTGCCAACTCCAGCATCACTTTCAACGTGAGTTGCGGCGTGACTGCGACGGGGCAGTAGAACCGCTGGCCATGCACAACGGTTTGCATGTGCGGCTCAGCAGCCAGCGCCCAGTGCATTTGAGCGCTGAATTTGATTGTGCGCCAGGTGAATTGGTTGCGCTGGTGGGAGCCTCCGGCAGCGGTAAAACAAGCCTTCTTCGCACCATTGCTGGCTTGCATCGTTGCAGCGATTTAACGGGCTTTATCACGCTGGCCGACCAGCATTGGATGGACAGCGCACGAGGCATCTGCCTGCCTGCGCAGCAGCGCCGCGCGGGCTTGGTCTTCCAGCAATACGCGCTGTTTCCGCATTTGTCTGCTATTGATAACATAGCATACTGTGTAGACTCCATGCCGGGAAAACCCCCAAAAAACTCCGAAAACGTGGCAAAAGCCTGGCTTTCTCGGCTTGGCTTGGCTGAGCTGGGCTCTCGCCTACCGCATGAGCTCTCGGGTGGCCAGCAGCAGCGCGTGGCGCTGGCTCGCGCCTTGGTACGCATACAGCATGGCAACGGTGTGCTGCTGCTGGATGAGCCGTTTTCAGCCGTCGATGCACCGATGCGACAAGTGCTCTACCGGGAGCTGGCGCAACTGCGGCAAAGCCTGAACGTGCCCATCGTTTTGGTCACACACGATCTGCAAGAGGCTCGTCGCTTGTCAAACAACATCGTCATCATCGACGAAGGCACCAGCCTGCAAAAAGGCTCGCCCGCGCAGGTGATGCGCAGCCCACGCAATGCCCGCGTGGCGCAACTTGTTGGCATCCACAATCATTTCTCAGCGCGGTTTCATCGCGCAGAAGATGGCCAAGCGCTGCTGCACTGGGGCGAGCTACAGCTGCGCGTGACTGACAAAGGCAAGATTGCATCGGGCACCGCAGTCACTTGGGTGCTCGCAGGGGAAGCTTTGCAACTGCGCCCCAGCATCCATGCGCTTGATGCACCGCTGGATGCTTCATTGGCTGCACCCATCAACCGCTTGGATTGCCAGCTGATTGAAATGTTACCGCTGGGCGAGATCAGCCTTTGCCGCCTTGCTGTCACAGGCACGCGCGATACGATCCAATTGAATTTATCGACTGCCCATTTGGCAGGCTTGGGGCTGACACCCACTCAAACGGTTTGCTTGGATGTGCCGCCGGATGCCGTGCACATCATGCCCGTGCGGCCTGATGGCATCACCGCACCAGCCAAGCCAGCGCCGTAGAAAATTTCATGCGCTTCACACTAAAAAACGCCTTCACATTTCGCACCTTGCTGTCTTGCGTCAACAGCCGCTGCGCCAGTTCCAAATACGCAGGCATGTCTCGTACTTGCGCAATCAGGATCAGATCAGGCCCCGGGCTGACTCGGTAGCATTGCTGCACGGCGGCTTCTTGCGCGGCGCGCGTTTCAAACGCAGCGAGCACATCTTCCGTTTGCTCGGTGAGCGTGACTTCGATGATCGCCGTGAGCCCTGCGCCGATCACGCGCTTCAATCGATCTGTGTTCAGCACAGCCACTTGTCGCTCAATCAAACCCAAATCATGCAAACGTTTGACGCGGCGCAGGCAAGTCGGTGGCGAGACGTGCACCAACGCCGCCAGCGCTTGGTTGCTCCGCGAGGCATCGGTTTGCAGCGCTTGGAGCAAACGAAGATCTGTTTCATCAAGCTCCCAAGAGATCATGTTAGATGAATTTAATTCTGAATTCATAGCATTTTAGAAATTAAATTTCTTTTATTAAATTGAATGAAATTAAATTTCTTATTATTGCATTAATCAATCAGATATTTTTTAACAAGAAGCCTAGCATACGCTCCATAGACATTTCAACAGGAGCTCCCCATGTGCGGTATCGTCGCCTCAGTCTCTCAGCGCAACATCGTCCCCGTCCTCGTGCAAGGCTTGCAGCGGCTGGAGTACCGTGGCTATGATTCATGCGGTGTGGCCGTACACAACGGTGGCCTGAAACGCGCGCGCACCACCTCTCGCGTCGCCGAATTGCAAGCGCAGATCGATGCGGATGCAGCAAGCGGCCATGCTTTCACCGGCTTCACTGGCATCGCCCACACGCGCTGGGCCACGCATGGCAAGCCAGCCGTACACAACGCGCATCCGCATTTCAGTGCGGGGCCGAATGCAAAAGAAGGCGAAGGCGGAGCAAAGGGTCGCGTCGCTTTGGTGCACAACGGCATCATTGAAAACCACGATGCGCTGCGCAAGCAGTTGCAAGCCAAAGGCTATGTGTTTGTGAGCCAAACGGATACTGAGGTGATCGCGCATTTGCTCGATTCGCTGTATGACGGTGATATTTTTGAAGCGCTTAAAGCAACTGTGGCGCAACTGCACGGCGCGTATGCCTTGGCCGTGTTTCATAAAGACGAGCCGCATCGCATAGCGGGCGCACGCGCTGGCTCGCCATTGATCTTGGGCGTTGGAAAAGACAGCGAGAATTTCTTGGCCTCCGATGCGATGGCCATTGCAGGCGTGACAGACCAAATCGTCTATCTCGAAGAAGGCGATGTGGTCGATCTGCAAATCGGTAAGTACTGGATTGCAGGCAAGGATGGCAAAGTGCTCTGCGCAGATCAGCGCCCGGTCAAAACCGTGCAAGCCCACAGCGGCGCCGCCGAGCTCGGGCCGTACCGCCACTACATGCAAAAAGAAATCTTCGAGCAGCCCAGAGCGATTGCGGACACGCTCGAAGGCGTGGAGGGCATCTCGCCAGAGTTGTTTGGTGACGGCGCTTACTCCACATTCAAGTCCATCGACAATGTGCTCATCCTCGCTTGCGGCACAAGCTTTATCAGCGGCTCTGTCGCCAAATACTGGCTCGAATCGATTGCCAAAATCCCTTGCAATGTGGAGATCGCCAGCGAATACCGCTACCGCGATTCCGTGCCCAACCCGCGCACCCTCGTCGTCACGAACACGCACACCGCCGAGACGGCCGATACGCTCGCGGCGCTCAAACATGCGACTGGCTTGGGTATGCCGCACACACTCACCATCTGCAACGTCGCCACGTCGGCCATGGTGCGCGAATGCAAGCATGCCTACATCACCCGCGCGGGCGTCGAGATCGGTGTGGCATCCACCAAAGCATTCACCACACAACTCGCAGGCCTCTTCTTGCTCACGCTGGCCATCGCACAAACCAAGGGCTTGCTGACTGACGCACAAGAGGCGCAATACTTGGGCGAGATGCGCCACCTGCCCGTCGCCTTGCAAGCCGTGCTCGCGCTGGAGCCGCAACTCATCGCTTGGGCCGAAGATTTCGGTAAAAAAGAAAACGCGCTGTTCCTAGGCCGTGGCCTGCATTGGCCGATTGCCATGGAAGGCGCATTGAAACTCAAAGAAATCAGCTACATCCATGCCGAAGCCTATGCCGCAGGCGAGCTCAAGCATGGGCCGCTTGCGCTTGTGACCGATGAGATGCCCGTCGTCACCGTCGCTCCCAATGATGCCTTGCTCGAAAAGCTCAAAAGCAATATGCAAGAAGTGCGGGCTAGAGGCGGCGTCCTCTATGTCTTGGCGGATGGCGACACACACATCGAATCAGGAGAAGGCCTGCATGTCATCCGCATGCCAGAGCACTACGGCGCCTTGTCTCCGATCCTGCACGTCGTGCCCCTGCAATTGCTGGCGTATCACACTGCGCTGGCGAAAGGGACAGACGTGGACAAGCCAAGGAATCTTGCAAAAAGCGTGACTGTTGAGTGACAACATTGGCGCGATTATGGCTATTTCTTGTTATTAAAGTCGTGAACGGGACTCTAGCATTCATGCGGGTTTCAAGGGTGTGGGATTGGAACAACAACGATTAAAGTCGTTAACAGCATGGGAGTTGCGTGTCGCTTTTTTCAATATTCTTTGTTAGGCAACTGCGAGAGCAAATTCTTGTGATTGGTTTTTTAATCGGAGACTTGTTGCTTGCGTTTGACCCGTCAAGAAAAGGTATGCATCGCTTTAGAGATCGATGATCTCGCAGATACGCGTTCTTTCTAGGAAAGTTTGAACGTGAAACCCAACTGCGTGAGGACACATTGGCGCGAGCCATCAATCCGCCTGTAAACCCGTGTCATACTTGAATTCAGTCGGTTGAATTTAGCTGGTCGCAACTGATTGCTGACAAGGGGAAATCACTGGTTAGGCAATAGTCGACAGCCTTTTTGGGAATTCGTCAGGGACGGAAGCGCACATGCCACACGACAAAGGGTTGCCGCAGACTGGCGACTCGCAAGACATTGCACAGGACGCACTCAACTGCCTTTATGCAAATCGACCTAATGGCTGGCGGTTAACTCAAATTGGCGGAGAAAACGACTTTGGCTTCGATCTTCAGGCACAGATCTGGAGTCGGACTTGCCCCGTGGGCAGTAAATCGCTACTGCATTTGATGGCAGAAGGGCATACTGGAAATGCAATCCAATAATTGGAATCTATCAGTGCAGGTTATTTACGGTGAACAGTTTTGAGCAGCTTGAAGTCCTAGCACGTCGAGCGCCACCCAAACCGCCGCCATCACCGTGAGCGATGCCGAATACCCCGCCCTGCTCAAAGAGGTGTACAAACGCGCCGATCTGCCCAAACCGCGCAACGCGATTGGCCTCGTCAAAGACATCCCCACCGCCGAGATGGA
>JANNED010000105.1:0-2283 GCA_031388245.1 Variovorax sp. | reverse complement strand
TTCTCCTTCATGTATTCGGGGAGCAAATGACGGCGGTTGCTGGTGGCGTAGATCAGCATATTGGTTGCGCCGCCACTGATCGAGCCATCAAGCACAGATTTGAGCGCTTTGTAACTGCCATCGCCTTCTTCAAAGCTAATGTCGTCGCAGTAGATGATGAATTTTTCGGGGCGATCAGCGATCACGTCGATGATGTCGGGCAGATCGATCAAATCGTTTTTATCAATCTCAATCAGGCGCAGGCCACGCGGCGCGAACTCTTGCAGGCATGCTCGAATGAGAGAGGATTTTCCTGTGCCACGCGCGCCTGTGAGAAGTACATTGTTGGCGGTGTGGCCGCTCACAAATTGCTCGGTGTTGCGCTGAATTTTTCCTTTCTGAACGTCAATCTCTTTCAAGTCGCGGAGGCTGATGGATGCCACATGCTGCACAGGCTCCAGCGCACCGTGCCCACTTGCGCGCTTGCGATAACGCCAGGTGATCGTGTTGGCGCTCCAATCGGGGGCGGTGAGCGGCTGAGGCAGGATTTGCTCGACTCTAGCGAGCAAACTCTCGGCTCTAGCGAGAAGGGCTTGGAATTGTTCGTTCATGATTCAGATGGATTCTTGGTTTTCTGCGAGCGGATTCCACACGCGCTTTAAGCCCGTATCGACAAAATCTTTGAGATTGACGGTGGCAAATTCATTCACGCCCGCGTCTTGAAGGGATAAGGCTAATCGGATGTCAAAAGCTCTGCGGCGCGGCATATCGGCTTGCGCGAGGGCTTTCCAAAGCTTGTCATGAAAAGGCCGCGCCTCGGGCGGCAGGCCGACAACTTGCCAGTGCGGATTTCGGCGAAACGCATCGCAAACCCGGCTCGCTTCAGACGCATTTAAAGGCTGCGGATTGACCGTTGCATTGCGCAGCAGTACATACAACTCTAGCAACACCAATTCGGAAATCACGACATCTCGCCGGCTTGTGAGCATTTGCAAAAAGGCATAGGCTTTAGCGTGATGCGCAGTGCCTGAACTGAGTGCTGCGAACAGCACATTGGTATCGATGGAAAGCATGTCGGACTGGCTTGGCGTGACGTTCAAGCATCAATGGCGCGAGACTCAATCCCTGCCAGATGCTCACGCAGATCTTCTAAAGCGATTTTTGGCTTCCCGAGATTAACCACTGGAATCAGCCATGTTTGGCTTGCTGCCTGTGGCGCAGGATAACGATCCAAATAACTCTCAAGACCACGACGAGTCAATTCAGCGAGTGAGCATTCATTCACTTCAGCCCATTGCTTAGCGCGTAGGTAGAGCTGATCAGGGAGTTGAATTTGCGTACGATTCATGATGTAAATTATACATCGCTTAAAATTTGATGTTAATCGATTAAGCTTGGTTTTTCGCGCAGCTTATTTAAGCGCGCAATTTGCAGCAGTTTAGGGACTTAATCTTGGTGCAGTGTCTTATTGAGCTGAACTGAAGGACATGAGTGCTTGATAGAGACATGCAAAGGACATGATCAAATTTACGACAAAAATAGTGGCGCTTAAATGCCATTTATCTAGCGAGACTAGGCTGAGATGCGGTGACTTGTTGTTCACCCAAACATCGCATGAACGGCTTGTGTTCCACATTTTTTCAAACGCGGATGCTTACCTCTGAGCTGTGAATAGGCCAGTCAATATGTGTGATTGGGCTTCGATATTTTTCACCTTGAAAAATACAGTCATAGACAAGCCAAGCGGTGTAACCATCGCCGTCTTGATAATTTGCCTCAGCGCAAGCTACTTTTAGTATTGGCTATCAGCTTCTGTAATCCGCATTGATCTTCACATAGTCATACGAGAAATCGCAAGTCCAGACGGTGTCTTGTGCGTTACCGCGACCCAAGTCGATATGGACGGTGATCTCACTTTGCTTCATCACGCGAGCGCCATCAGCTTCTTGGTAGGTCACTAAACGGCCTCCATCGCGAACGATGGCGACATTGTCGAGGTTCAAGGAGATTTTGGTTTGATCGAGGTCGGTGATGCCGGCGTAGCCAACAGCCGCCAAGATGCGGCCGAGGTTGGGGTCGCTGGCGAAGAAGGCGGTTTTGACGAGTGGTGAATGCGCGATGGCATAGGCCGCTTTGGTGCATTCTTCTTGGATTTTGCCGCCGGTGACTTTGACGGTGATGAATTTGGTGGCGCCTTCGCCGTCGCGCACTATTGACTGCGCGAGTTGTTGCGAGACGCGCAGCATAGCGGCTTTTAATGCAAGAAACTCATCGCTTGCCGGCGTTAAATCTGCGCGGAGTGCT
>JANNED010000068.1:0-3506 GCA_031388245.1 Variovorax sp. | reverse complement strand
ATCGTCTCGCCAATCAAGGCAGGCGTGGGCTTGCCATCGTTGATGTACATCGTGCCGCCGTGGAAGAGCACGAGGAAAAAATCATGGTTGCCGCCGAAGGTGTGATTCCACGGTGGCCAATCGACCAGCACCGGTGGAATGTCAAACACGCTGGGCTTGGATTGCGCAATTTGCTGCTGATTGGCGCAGATCATGCGCTGCGTGTTGATCACTGCTTTGGGCAGCTTGGTCGAGCCGCTGGTGAAGAGAAATTTCACCACGGTGTCGCCATGCGTGGCTTGCATGGCTGCGTGCACTGCGGGAGTAATTGCTGTTTCCAGCAACTGGTTAAAAGCAATCACACCCGTTCGGACTGAGCTTGGCCTGTCCTGAGCTTGTCGAAGGGTCGAAGTCCTCGCTGGCACTTCGACAGGCTCAGTGCGAACGGGTAAAGCGTTGATGACAATAGGTATATCTGCAGACACAGCCGCTTCAATCGCCTTGCCATACTTGGTCCAATCGCTTGCATACACGAGACCGGGCGTGAGCGTGTCCACCACATGGCGCAGCTTGCCAAAATCCTGGCTCATCAAGCTGTAGGCGGTAGAGACCGAGCAATACGGAATGCCCACGGTCATCGCGCCGACCATGAGCAGCGCGTGCTCCAAACTGTTCTCGCTCAAAATTGCTAATGGACGATCCTCACTCAAGCCTTGATTGAGTAGAAATTGGCCGATCGCCTGCGCTTTTGCCCAAGCCTCGCTGTAGCTGATGTGAACCCATTCGCCGCCATTGTTTCGCCTTGCCATCCAAGTTGCATCAGGCCGCTCGCGTGCCCACTGCATAAGGCGATCCGTCATGCGCTCGGGGTAGGGCATCAAAGCATTCTCCGCACGCAGATAGACGCAGCCATCGCGCTTCTCGCTCACGGCGCGGGTGATGCCAAACTCAAAAGGGCGAAATTTGGGCGCGTTCATCGTCTTAGATGCCCGTTGCCTTGACCTTCGGGCCACGGCCTTCCAAAAACTCTTGCACCCGCGCTTGCGCCTCAGGTGCAGTTTCCACAATCGAGGCCATGAGCGATTCCATCAGCAGGCCGTGATCAGCCGTCATCTCGCCGATGCGCGGCAAGGCTTGCAGGAGTGCGTAGTTGGTCATCGGCGCGTTGCTGGCAATGCGCGTGGCCAGCTCCATCGCTTTGGCTACCGCACCACCTGCGGGCACGAGATATTGCGCAAAGCCCACGGGCACGGCCTCCGCCGCTTTATAAACGCGGCCCGTCAGCATCATGTCGAGCATGCGGTGCGTGCCGATCAGCTTGGGCGCACGCACCGAGCCACCACCTCCCACAAAGATGCCACGCGCACCTTCGGGAAAGGCAAAGAAAGCTGTTTCATCGGCCACGCGAATATGGCAAGTGGCTGCCAATTCCATGCCGCCGCCCACGCAAGCGCCATGAATGGCTGCCACGATGGGCCGCGTGCCTTTTTCCATTTGGTCAAACACGCGATGCCATTGGCGCGAATGGTGCAAGCCTTCCACGCTGGTGCGACCCTTGATCTCGCTCAAATCCAAGCCTGCGCAGAAATGATCGCCTTGGCCGGAGATGACGACGGCTTTGCAGCTGCCCGGCAGCGCAGCAAAAGCTGCCTCAATCGCGAGAATCACGCTGTCCGATATCGCATTGCGTTTGTGAGGCCGCTCGATGCGGATGTGCGCGACAGCGCCTTCATGGGTGGTGGAGATTTCGGACATGAATAAAATTAAGCTTGATAAAACTACTTCATGAATTTAATTAATTAATCCTTTCATCGAATCAGTACATACCCTAAATTCCGTATCAATCGCTTGACTAACAGTTAGTTAAACTAAACAATTGTGCGATGAGTCTTTCACACGTTTTAGGCTACCAGCTCACCCAAGCCAATTTAGTGAGCTTGGCGCATTTTGAGCAAGCGGTGGGGCAGCCCTTTGAGCTTCGCCCGGTGGAATACACCTTGCTTCAATTGCTGCGCGAGGGTGCGTGCACCACGCCCAGTCAATTGGCCAAAGAGCTGCGCATCACGCCGCCCAGCATGTCGGTTTGGCTCGATAAGCTCACAGCACGCGGCCTGCTCTTGCGCAGCAAAAGCGCAGAAGATGGCCGTGCGCAGCAAATTTCGCTCACCGCCAAAGGCCAAAAGCTCATCACGCAGGCACACGATAAGCTGCTTGCCAGCGAGCAGCGCATGTTGGGTGTTTTAAGCATCGGTGAGCGCACCATGCTGCTCGAAATACTGCAAAAAATAAGCAAAAACACCAGTAAGCCGGCATAAAGTCTGCCTAGTGTGCTATCAAATTAGGAATCATAAAAGCATCATGAACCACCAAGACCTCATTGCTATCGATATGCACACGCACCTTGAAGTGTCGTGCCGCAATCCGTTTGACAACTACGGCGAAGAATACGACCGCGCAGCGGACAAGTATTTTAAAAACGCCAAGCGCCCCACGATGCAGGAGACGATTGACTATTACCGCGAGCGAAAAATCGGTTTCGTGAACTTCACCGTGGATGCCGAGAGCAACCTCGGCCGCACCCGCATCACCAATGAAGAAATCGCCGATGCCGCTGCAGCCAACCCCGACATCATGATCGCATTTGGCTCGATTGACCCGCACAAAGGCAAGATGGGCGCACGAGAAGCGCGCCGCTTGGTAGAAAGCCATGGCGTGAAAGGTTTCAAGTTTCATCCCACCGTGCAAGGCTTCGAGCCGGCTGACAAAATGGCTTGGCCGCTCTACGAAGTGATCGCCGAGTACAAACTCCCCGCCATCTTCCACAGCGGTCACAGCGGGATAGGCTCGGGCATGCGCTGCGGCGGTGGCCTGCGCTTGCAAAACAGCAATCCCATGCTGCTCGAAGACGTGGCGATCAATTTCCCCGACATGGAAATCGTGATTGCCCACCCCAGTTGGCCTTGGCAAGACGAAGCCCTGTCGCTGGCGATGCACAAGCCCAACATTTGGATCGACCTCTCCGGCTGGAGCCCCAAATATTTTCCGCCCCAGCTCGTGCAATACGCGAATACCTTGCTCAAAGACCGCATCCTCTTCGGCAGTGACTATCCGCTGATCACGCCTGATAAATGGATGAAGGACTTCCAAGAGGCGGGATTCAAAGAGGCTGTGATGCCTGGGATTTTGAAAAACAATGCAATGCGGCTGCTTCGTTTGAGCTAGGCGATAGCCTTGCTTCAGATTAGACATCAGGGCGATATGCGCTGTCCAGCGTGATGCTGCCTCGCACACGCGAAACGCAGACGCATATTTGTGTGTTGCTGCGCTTTTCATTTTCGCTGAAAAACACATCGCGGTGCTCGATGCTGCCATCTAGCGCCAGCACTTTGACGGCGCACAGGCCGCATTCGCCGCGCCGGCAACCATACATGGCTGCGATGCCTTGCTGCTCCAAGGCATCGAGCAGGCTCATGCTGGCGGAGACCTCAAAAGCCAGATCATGGCGCGGCAGACTCACGGCAAATGCC
>JANNED010000059.1:0-8716 GCA_031388245.1 Variovorax sp. | reverse complement strand
TGAAATTCTACAAATCTTGAGTTTGTCGATGTTTGAAAATACACCGATAAATCAACTACTTACGAACACCCCAGAAAATTCAGAGGTCGATTTGCCGTCAAATCAGCTCACTCTCCTCTGAAGAACGTTGGGACACTACTGATGCGGCGTATCTCTTGCGCCAACGCGCATCATTGGATGTTGGCATTCTCCCTTGGTTAGATTTCAATCGGAACTCGCGGCCAATATTCAATCGACGCGGTCAGCCGAAGCAAGCTGAGTAGCAGCGTTCCTTGCCCATACAAACGCATTGGTATTCTGCCGGATTGGCGTGGGCATTAAGAGACTTCCGGTAGATCATCGTGTCCAGCGCACAGTACAGACAAGCTGCGTCCCAGTCTGCGGGCTCTCCAACAAAGCAAGAAAAATCCGTACGACACCCCTCAAATCTGTGTTCGCTAGGACACAGACGGAGATGGACGAGTAGCGCAACATTAGTGCTTTGGGAGTACCAAGTGAACCGACACCTCATTTCCGTCATAGTGGGCAGCCTTCGCCGAGATTCATTCAATAGAAAACTCGCGCACGCCATGTCATCGCTTGCTCCGCCAGATTTTACTTTTGAGCATGCCCAGATTGATGATCTACCGCTCTACAACCAAGATGACGATGCTCATCAGGCTCAGTGCGTCTTACGCTTGAAGGCAGAAGTCAGCAAGGCGCAGGGGCTGTTGTTTTTCACACCAGAGTACAACCGCTCAATTCCAGGCGTGTTGAAGAATGCGATCGATCACGCCTCGCGTCCCTACGGCCAAAACGCTTGGGCAGGCAAACCTGCGGGTGTGATCGGCGTGTCAGTCGGTGCGATGGGCACGGCGATGGCGCAGCAGCATTTGCGCAATATTCTGGCGTATTTGGATGTGCAGACGCTCGGTCAGCCAGAGGCATTTATTCATGCCAAAGATGATCTGTTTGACTCCGACGGCGCGATTGGCAAAGGCAGTAAGAATTTTCTTCAGGCATGGATGGATAACTATGTGGTCTGGATCAGAAAGCATGCAACCCACGTCTCGTGAAACCCTAAATGGGAACTGTTCGCTACCATTTCAATGAGCTGTTTGCTCAGTTGGGCCAAATGATGAGCAAAGCGCGGCTCACTTTCTGCTCAATTCAAGTGGCCAGCATATAAATGTGATCGCGTCATCGGAAGTAAAGCGGCACCTACCACTCGTTTACTGGCCAATATTTGATAGACCCCGATCTCGCCCGATTCAAACTCAAGCGCACAAGCTGCCATGTATAAGCGCCAAATACGGAAAGTGGATTCGCTCACATACTGGAGCGCTTGTTCATGATGAGCCTCTAGCTGAGCCACCCAATGCCGAAGCGTCAAGGCGTAGTGGGGGCGTAAGGCCTCTACATCTGCAATTTCAAACCGAGCTTGCTCCATGCCGCGCTGGATATTACTTACTGTATCGAGCTGACCATCAGGAAAAACGTAGCGATTGATAAATTCAGTAGAGCTTGTCTTGCTCCAGCCTTCCACATCATGCGTGATGCCGTGGTTAAGAAACAGGCCAGCAGGCTTGAGCAGACGATGTACTGTTGAAAAATATACAGGCAGATTTTTCAGGCCAACATGTTCAAACATGCCAACACTGGCCACCTTGTCGTAAATAGCCTCTCCTCGCATATCACGGTAGTCACACAGCGCAACTGTTACTTGGCCAGTCAGACCAGCTTCTGAAATGCGCTCGCGCGCAAGCTCAAGCTGCTGCTGGCTGAGAGTCACACCATGCGCTTGGACACCATAATTCTTCGCAGCGTGAATCACCAAGGCGCCCCAGCCACAGCCAATATCCAGAAGCCGGTCACCATAGCGAAGTTGTAGCTTTCGGCAAATGTGATCAAGCTTGGCCACCTGCGCTTGCTCTAGGCTCATATCTAGCCTCTCAAAGTAAGCACATGAATACACCATCGCCTTGTCAAGCCAAAGCGCATAAAACGCATTCGACACGTCGTAGTGAAAGCGAATAGCATCGCTGTTTTCTAACTTTGAATGTGCTTTCACCTCTTGAGCATGCAGCGACGAGCGAGCTGCATTTGATGGAGGCAGGCGCAGGTCTGACGCACCCAAAAGGATGGCGCTACACAGCACATGGATTTTGTCGATGATGGACAGTTCAATGGTGTTGAGATGATCCTTTAATCCCAATGCGGCAAAGAAGTCTCCCTCAAAATCAATATCGCCTCGAAAGTAGGCATCTGCGAGTCGAAGTCGATCGCGGCCTAAAACGATCGTCCGCACAACACGCGGGTTATGAAAAATCAGTGTAAATGCGTCCTGCGAGCCTGCTTGACACGCTTTCCCGAATCGCAAAGTGGAGCCATTCCACAGTCGCAGCAAAATGCTTCCATGGAAATTACGAAACAGCCGAGCTAACAAAAGCGCTGCCTCATCCGCGTTTTGCTTGGAGAATACGAAAGGCACACGGTGCTCGGCTGGCTGTAACAAAGCCATTTGAACTGCTTTTTCCATGATACTGATGACTCGTTTGTTTGGCGGTGTAGATCAACGATTTACCAGATCAGACGCAAGCTACTTCACGTTGTGCTTAAATTTTGCATCAGTCATGCAAGTGTCCTTCGCAGCGCCCATCATGCTGTCGCAGCGTGCTAACGCCGCTTTTAAGCTGGCTTTATTTTCATCTTTGTCAGCCATACTGCGTGCTCCAGTGCGTACCTTGTCGGCTTCAGCATTCACCCGCGTCACGCGCGCTTCATCTTGTGCCTTCACGTGCATGGCCTTAGCGTCTGCTCTGCAAATACTCTTCGCATTACCTTGGCTGTCATCGCATTTTTCTTTGGCAGTGTCGTAGGCAGCATCACCCTTCGCCATGGCTACTTTTTCTGTGTGCCGTGCGCTGGGTTCGTAGGCTGATTTCAGCTCAGCTTTGGCGACACTCAGAACTCCCTTCGCTTCAGACACACAAATTTCTTTGGCGTTAGCCTTCAAGCTATTGCATTTATCGCGGCTGACTTTGTATTCGCCAGCGATGATGTCTTTCTGCGCGGCGTGCTCATTTTTAGTCATAGACAATGCAGTGCTGCAAGCGATACATGCCAATAATGCGGCAAAGATAGGTGGGTTGGTCTTCATAGTGAATTTCCTCAGAGTAAAAGAGTGATCTGTCTCCGCACGGCTGCAAGTGTTGGTCAACAACTTACAAAGTCGATGGAGCGGATACCTGAATGATCGCTTGAAATGTAATTACATGAAGTAGTCCAACCTCACTTCATCATGTCGGAGAACATCCATAAAGATTTTCATTTTTACTCTGAGCCAACACTTTTTCTCTTTGTGTGTTGTGACGTACAGACAGCAACTATGGCGACCTGATGCATATGCTGAATCTCCGGTCTATTTCTCCGTACTTTTCTTAATCAGTTAATTACTGACTGGCCTCATGAAAGTCACGAAATCCAAACCTGCATTACCTTTGAAGTTGCAAAATCTATTAGCAAAGCATATGCACCTAGAGTACAACGCGTTACAAGCCCCTGGTCGTGTGTAGATCGCCCATCAACTGCAACGCGAGCGCTGCGCCTGCAAAGTTCACCCCCAGATCACGATGCAGCCGCATGGCTACTTTTGCTCGGTGCAGATGCAGCCCAGTAAAGCGCCATTCCTCGCAGGGCATGCTCTGTTGCATCACGGCGATTTCAATCACGCCTTCGTAGACCATTTCAAGAACGGTTTCAGCATGTGCTCCGCAAGCGCGGCACAGATCGGAAAGCGTAATTTCAGTTAACTCTTCCATCAAATCGCTACAGGCAAATTGTGTTGGCGCGATGAGCGTGAAATTGGGTGTCATAACTTATATCTCATCAGGTTAGAAAGTTTTCTTATGCGCTTCAATCTCTGCGCGTGGGTTGAAGTTATTAAAAACTGCATGCAAATCCAAATAGGCTCTCTTTTCAGATTCTGACTCTGGCTCAGGTTGCACGATTTTCAAGACGTAGAAAAAATCGCCCGGCGTCTTACCCGGAAGCCCGCGCGCTTTCAGGCGCAACTTGCGTCCGTTCATAGAACCTGCGGGTATTTTCACTTCGACCTGCCCCGTGGGCGTGGGTGCAAGGATTTCCGCGCCTATGGCCGCTTCCCACGGTGCAATCGGCAAATCCATCATGACATCTAGGCCATTGGTACTGTAGAGAGGATGTGGCAGTATTTCTACATCTAAGTATAAATCTCCTGGGCTTCCCTTGCCCATCCCTTGTCCACCTTGAGCAGCCAAGCGAATGTGTTGCCCTGCGCGGATACCCTTTGGAATAGAAAATTCAATGCTCCGCTTTTGCTCTTGCGGTAAGCCAAGATGTGCCTCACTGTGCGCCTTGAGCTCAATGGTGCGGGTTGTGCCTTTGTAGGAATCCTCAATGTCGATTCGAATCTTTGCATGCTGGTCTTGGCCGTGCATGTCAAATGTCTCACGGCTTTGATCTTGGCCTGCACCATATTCACGTCCCATTCCGCGAAAGAGCTCGTCAAAAAAAGCGCTGTGATCTCGCACATCCTCTTGATGAAAACCTTCTGAATAATAGTTGCTTCCGCTTTGCCTGCTCTGCCAATCTGGTGGTGGTTGAAATTCTTGACCATCTTTGTAGTTAGCACCTAGTCTGTCGTAAGCAGCACGTTTTTCTGGATCTTTGAGTACGACGTTGGCTTCTGCAAGTTCTTTGAAACGCGCCTCTGCGTCCTTGTCTTTGCTAACGTCAGGGTGATACTTGCGTGCCAGTTTTCGGTAGGCGCGCTTAATCTCCTCAGGCGTAGCGTTTTTTTCTAACCCCATGACTTTGTAGTAATCTTTGAATTCCATGAAAACCTTTCGTCGGCGTCTGAGGTGTCAATTTTTAATCTGTAGCTCTACCTTATCTCGTGGCAATCCGCTAAAGCAGTGCACCTACGCCAGCCGTAACACCCATTGCCAACGCACCCCAAAACGTAACCCTCAACACGCTCACCCCTACACGGGCACCACCAGCTCGTGCAGAGGCAATACCCAATAAAGCAAGACTCAGCAGCGACGCACAGGCTATCCAAAGAATTAGCGCATTAACTGGAGCTAAGGCAACGATGCCTAAAGGCAACGCTGCCCCCAATGCAAAGCTGGCAGCCGACGCCATGGCTGCTTGCAGCGGTTTAGCGCTTAGGGCATCTGAGATTCCCAATTCATCCCGGGCGTGTGTTGTTAAAGCGTCGCGCTCAGTAAGCTGAACAGCGACTTGATTAGCCAAATCTGAAGTCAAACCGCGCTCAACATAAATCGCAGCCAATTCACGTCGCTCCGCATCTGGGTTCTTACTCAATTCTGTGTGTTCTCGCTCGAGATCAGCTTTTTCGGTATCTGCCTGTGCATAGACTGAGACATACTCGCCAGCAGCCATTGACATCGCGCCAGCCACTAGCGCTGCTGCACCCGTCACTAGGAGCGTTGCATGCGTGGCATTGGCTGCAGCCACACCTATTAGCAGGCTAGCTGTAGAGACAATTCCATCATTCGCGCCAAGGACCGATGCACGTAACCAGCCTACACGATGCGTGCGATGAGATTCCAAGTGGTGTTTTATCGTCATTGCATTCATGTTGGAAGCCTATGATTTTTGGGCTGATCGGGACTTGCACAAGATTAGCATCATGCTGATCGCAAGCGGTATAAAACGTCACGACATACGGGTAGCCACTTCATGACCTTCGTTTGCGAAAGTTTTAATGGCCTGATGGAATAAAGCTGAGTTAAAGCTAACGGGTTTAGGGTGTGCGAGAACAAGTGATCTTTTCAAAACTGTAATCCCGTTTTGTGTTGTTTATCTTGGTTAACGTGGAGTCATCAATTCAAACGAGAGCGATGTGACTTTGCCGCGATAGTAGGGTTTGACGCCCGCAGGAGTCACCCATGCAACTTCAGCCACCAACGGTACCCTGATGCCTTCACGAACCGCATAGATCCAAACCCGGCCTTGCCAAGGTTGCCCACTGAGAACGCCATTGACCAAACGACCGCGCCACTCAGCCCGAGCTGAATCGATCAGCCCGTCGCTTTGAAACCCGAAGGTAAGCGTCAAAGTAATTGCTTCATCTTTCATCGTGGCGCGGGCCGATTGATCATCCACCGCCTCCCATCGCACGCCTTGGCTGGGTAAAAGCGCCGTTGGATACCACAAGGCCTCCATGAAGTAGCGCATGAATTCACCTTGCTGCAACTGCGGGTTGTCTGGCATGTTGACCACCGGTATCAGGCCTAGGATCGCGCCGCGCAGTGTGCCGTGGCCGGCAATGTAGGCATCGTGAATATGCGCCGCTACAAAGGGAAGCACCATGATCCGAGCATCCCAGTCGAAGCCCGGCCTCTGAGTAATCACCCGTTGCTTTGCGGTGAACGACTTCCAAGTTTGAGCAGTCTCGCTCATGTTGAATGTCCCAGTCTGTTCAATCGACGCGGCGGCGATAATGGGTTGACCATCCTTCAGCACTGCACGAAAATAGCGCCGTACTGGCGCGGGCAAACCTTCGAGTTCGCGCTCATCGTAACGAGTAGGCATAATTAACATTGAGTTTGGGGTGCGGGCAGCCTCGAGCAGTACCAACATGGCCTGCGTGCCTTTGTGCCAGCGCCACGAACCGAAAACAACCGCCCCCGTACCAAAAACAAAAAGTACACCGACTACCAGCCCCGCCCATTTCAACATAGTCATGGTGCTCAGAAACGAAAAATGTTGGTCGAGTAGCTTGCACCCGATGCGTCACAGCATTCTTTGAGCAGGGGCTCAGTGAGGGGGTGTTCCAATAGCTGAGTTGTAACCCAGACGTTGATTGACACCCGCGCTATGACGACCAGCGATGGGTTTGACGAAAGATTCATAGCGAAGCCCAGTGTTTTCAGTTTAGGAAAGACAGATATGCTGACACCGATGTCATGTGATGTCTGTATGCCAGCGCACGTAACGTTGATCGACAATGTGGAAATCCCCGTTACACCAATATAGGAAGCACCGACAGCAGCAATATCGCGATTGCGGTGCTGCGCTTGCGATGGGTGTTTGAGAAGCGGTTCACACCATCTCTACATGCTCATCGATGCGCTGGCGTCTGTCCGGTAACGCATATAAGTCGTTCAAACGTAAACTATTTTTCCGCGAGAAAATCCTCCCAGTCAACGCTTATGCCTACCCTTTCGCATATGCCACAGCCAAATTCCTACGGCTAAGAGCACGCCGTAATTCACCAGCATGAACCACTGCGTGTTCCAGGCCAGACCATCAAAGCCGTGTTCCGTAATGGGATAAAACACGGGGGATGGGTAGTAATCTGCAGAATGAGTAAACACGTCAATAATGATGTGGGACCACCAGCCCAACAACGGAACCCAAAGTGAGCGTCGCAATGCCCACGAGAGGAGCGTAATTACCCCGGCAATGATGGCGCTATGTGCAACGCAGTGCAAGTGGTGCGACCAAAACTCAACCATGGCAGGCAGCGCGGGCTCTTGGCCTGGTACGGCGACAGCATAGGCCCACAGAGCTTGCACAGAGCCATCACCAAAAATCCACCAACCCGCGATGGGCAGCAGGTGAAAGACATCGGGCAGCGCGGCCAGCACCACGGCTGCAATCAGGGTGCGCGTAGGAACAGTCCATCGGCGGCGTGCCATTGATACACCGGTGCCGACCCATAAAGCGTGGGCGAGAATGTCCATGGCCTTGAAGCTTTTCGCCCTATTAGTCCTGCCGTACAGCAGCGCGTCTTAGTCGCAGCGCGTTGGTGATCACCGACAAAGAACTCAAGCTCATAGCCAGCGCAGCAATCATCGGCGAAAGAAGCCAGCCCGTGAAGGGGTATAGCACGCCTGCTGCCAACGGCACACCCAGCGCGTTGTAAACAAAGGCAAAGCCTAGGTTTTGCTTCATATTGGCAACTGTCTGCTGCGATATCTCGCGCGCCACCGCTATGCCACGCAGGTCGCCCTTGACCAGCGTCACTTGGGCGCTGTTCATCGCCACATCGGTGCCCGTGCCCATGGCAACACCGACATCGGCCTTGGCCAGCGCGGGTGCATCGTTGATGCCGTCCCCGGCCATGGCGACAATGCGACCTTCGCGTTGCAGCTTGCTCACCAGCTCCAGCTTGTCTGCCGGTTTGACCTCGCCATGTACCTCATCGATGCCCAGTGTGGCGGCGACCGCTTTTGCGGTTGTCAGCCCATCCCCCGTGGCCATGATCACGCGCAGCCCAGAGGCCTTCAACGTCGCCAGTGCCTCAACGGTGCTGGCCTTGATCGGATCCGACACCGCGAGCAGTCCGACGCTTTGGCCATCCACCGCAAGAAACATGACGCTGGCTCCCGTAGCGCGTAAGGCTTCAGCCTGCGTCTTGAGCGCTTCGACAGACACGTTAAGCTGGATCATCAGCGCGGTGTTGCCCAGTGCCAAGTGCTTGGAAGACACCGTACCGCGCACGCCAATGCCACTTCCAGACTCAAAGCCTTCCGCCTTGTCCAGTGCCAAGCCCCGCTCGCGCGCTGCTGCCACGATGGCATGAGCCAACGGGTGCTCGCTGCCCTGATCTAGGCTGCCTGCCAGGCGCAACACGTCGTCTTCGCTGAACCCCGCAGACGCCACAGCTCGGTCAAATTTCGGCCTGCCCTCGGTCAGCGTGCCAGTCTTGTCCACAATCAAGGTG
>JANNED010000057.1:0-2246 GCA_031388245.1 Variovorax sp. | reverse complement strand
GGCGCGCCGAATGAGCGCTCCAAAACCACGTTACGACCCTTAGGGCCGAGAGTCACTTTGACCGCGTTGGCCAAAATGTTCACGCCTTCAACCATGCGTGCGCGGGCTTCGCCGCCGAAAATTACGTCTTTTGCTGCCATGTTAGGCTCCTAAAAACTGAAAATATTGATGAAATTGGCACTTAGCCGGCATAGAGTCTGCGCGGAGTGCTATGAATTTAATAGTAAGTCTTAATTAGTTGAGGACAGAGCACCCGGTCGCTGCGCGAGTCGGCTGGACTATCCCGCAAACAAATTATTTTTCAACGACTGCGAACAGGTCATCTTCTTTCATGACGAGCAACTCATCGCCGTCAACCTTGACAGTTTGGCCACTGTACTTGCCAAACAAAACCTTGTCGCCAACTTTGACGGTCAATGGCTTGATTTCGCCTTTGTCGGTGGTGCGGCCTGGGCCAACAGCTAAGACTTCGCCTTGATCAGGCTTCTCAGCGGCTGCATCGGGAATCACGATGCCGGAGGCTGTTTTGGTTTCGCTGTCAACGCGTTTGACGATCACGCGATCGGCCAGTGGACGTAGTTTCATTGCATTTCCTTTTAGATTAAAGCAACAGGTTGAATTCTGTTAACGCCTACCGAAGTTGGCGTTAGCTCACTTTTCGGGTGAATTTACTTTTTTGTTAGCACTCATCCCGATAGAGTGCTAATGATAGCGGCTTTTCATGGCTTTTCAAGTGATGCGGAATCAATGACGATGAAAACCCTAGGCTTAATTTGGTATGGTTTGTGCAACGATATTGCCAGCTTTGTACATTTCACCCCCTTATTTGGAGAACTTCATGGCTTTCAAATCTACTCTTAAATCTATAGCAATCGGTGCAGCATTCTTGCCGGCTACAGTAGCTTTTGCCCAGGAAAAAGTGACTTTTGGCACGAATTGGTTTGCCCAGCCCGGCCATGGTGGTTTTTACCAGGCTGTGGTGGATGGCACATACAAGCGTTATGGGCTGGATGTAGAAATCGTCCAAGGCGGCCCGCAGGTGAACAATCGCCCGCTGCTGCCCGTAGGCAAGCTCGATTTTTTGATGACCGGCAATTTGCTGCTCACCTTTGACAACGTGAAAAACAAAGTACCCACCACGGTGGTGGCCGCGATCTTCCAGAAAGATCCACAAGCGATCTTCTCGCACCCCGATCAGGGCTACCGCACATTTGCAGACCTTGCCAAAGCGCCTACAGCTTTCATCAGCAAAGACGGCCAATTCTCTTTCTGGCAGTGGATGAAGGCCGAGCATGGCTTCAAAGATGAGCAACTCAAGCCTTATGCATTTAACGTGGGCCCATTCCTAGCGGATAAAAAATCTGTGCAGCAAGGCTACTCCATCAGCGAGCCGGTGAGCATCAAGGCGCAAGCAGGTTTTGATCCGATGGTTTTCTTGCTCGCAGACAACGGTTTCTCGACCTACAGCACCACGATTGAAACGCGCACCGAGTTGGTTCGCACCAAGCCTGAATTGGTGCAAAAGTTTGTGGATGCATCCCTGATCGGCTGGAACAATTATTTGTATGGCGACAACAAAGCCACCAATGAGTTGCTCAAGAAAACGAATCCGAACCTCACCGATGCTGGCATAGCCGGCAGCATTGCGCTGATGAAATCGCTGGGCATCGTCGATAGCGGCGAAGCGCTGCAAAACGGCATTGGCGCCATGAGCGCTGCGCGCATCAAAGATTTTCACGACAAGATGGTCAAAGCTGGTTTGTACAAAGCGGGCGATGTGGATTTGAGCCTTGTGGCCACGACACAGTTCGTGAATAAGAAGGTGGGCATGGATGTGAAGCAACGCCTCGGTGGTAAATAAATCATCTAAAACGGCATCATCCCTTGCGCACACTCATCGTTTATTGCCACCCCAATCCGCAAAGCTTCAGTGCAGCGCTTTACCAAAGCTCGCAAGATGCCTTGCGCTCGCGCGGCCACGAATTGCGCTGCATTGATCTTTACGCCGAGGGCTTTGAACCCGTGCTCTCGCTGCAGGAGCGCTTAGATTATTTACCCCATCCCAAAGCGATCGAGGTGAAGGTGCAGCAGCATGTGGATGCGCTTCGCTGGTGTGAGCACATCGTGTTTGTGTTCCCAATTTGGTTTTACGGGCCACCAGCCATGCTCAAGGGGTGGCTGGAGCGCGTGTGGCTGCCTGGCGTGGCCTTTCTGCCGCCGCCGCGCAAGGGCGCAACCGCCGTGCC